>NZ_JBITXX010000001.1:0-437739 GCF_044544925.1 Streptomyces sp. NPDC053431
CGGATGTGGAAGCCCAGTAATGGGTGGAGCTGACCGGTACTAATAGGCCGAGGGCTTGTCCTCAGTTGCTCGCGTCCACTGTGTTAGTTCTGAAGTAACGAACACGCCCCCCTTCGGGTGGTGCGGCGGTTCAACTTCATAGTGTTTCGGTGGTCATAGCGTTAGGGAAACGCCCGGTTACATTCCGAACCCGGAAGCTAAGCCTTTCAGCGCCGATGGTACTGCAGGGGGGACCCTGTGGGAGAGTAGGACGCCGCCGAACAATCATTGTGGGAAAGCCCCGCACCTTCTGGTGCGGGGCTTTTCTGCGTTTACGGGGTCCTTCTGTGCTGCGGTGGTACCCGGCGTGGGGACTCCCCTAGGGAATCCCCACGCCATCACAGACGGCCGGCCGCCTTCAGGGCGAGGTACGCGTCCGCGAGAGCGGGAGCCAGGTCGTCGGGGGAGGCGTCGACGACGGTGACGCCGTGGCGCTGGAGCTGTTCCGCCGTGCGGAGGCGCTGGGCTTGGGCCTGGGTCGCGGCGGCGGCCTCGTAGACGCCCTCGATCGTGCCGCGGTTGCCGGCCATGCGGTCGATGTGCGGGTCGCCGGGGGAGGCGACCAGGACCGTGTGGCGTTGGGTGAGCTGCGGCAGGACAGGGAGGAGGCCCTCCTCGACGGGGGCCGCGTCCAGGCCGGTGAGCAGGACGATGAGTGAGCTGCGCGGGGCGCGGGCCAGGGCGGTGGCCGCGAGACCGCGGGCGTCGGTCTCGACGAGTTCGGGTTCCAGCGGGGCCAGGGCGTCGACCACGGCGGGCAGGACGTCGCCGGCGGAGCGGCCCTGGACCTGGGCGCGGAGGCGGCGGTCGTAGGCCAGGAGGTCGACGCGGTCGCCGGCGCGGGAGGCCAGGGCGGTGAGGAGGAGAGCGGCGTCCATCGCGGCGTCGAGGCGGGGGACGTCGCCGACGCGTCCGGCGGAGGTGCGGCCGGTGTCGAGGACGATGAGGATGTGGCGGTCGCGTTCGGGGCGCCAGGTGCGGACGGCGACCGTGGTCTGCCGGGCGGTGGCGCGCCAGTCGATGGAGCGGATGTCGTCGCCGGGGACGTATGTGCGAAGACTGTCGAACTCGGTGCCCTCACCGCGTGTCAGGACGCTGGTGCGGCCGTCGAGTTCGCGGAGCCGGGCCAGCCGCGAGGGCAGGTGCTTGCGGCTGGCGAAGGGCGGCAGGACGCGTACGGTCCAGGGGACGTGGTGGTTGCCCTGGCGGGCGGCGAGGCCGAGGGGGCCGTAGGAGCGGACGGTGACGCGCTCGGCCTGGCGGTCGCCGCGGCGGGTGGGGCGCAGCGCCGTGGTGATGCGGCGGCGTTCCCCGGCGGGGACGGTCAGGCGCAGGCGCGTGGGGGTCTGGGCGGCGCTCGGTGCCCAGGCGTCGCGGAGCTGGGCGCGAAGGCGGCGGCGGGACGGGTTGGTGACGGTGAGTTGGATGTCGGCGCCGTCACCCAGTCGAACGGACGTATCACCACTTCGGGTGAACTGGAGCGTTCTTACTGGCGCGGCCATCGCGTAGTCGCACAGAATTGCGAGTGTGAGGGGCGCGTTCACCGCGAGCATCCCCGTCCAACTGGGGGCGAGGATGCCCACGGGGAGTGACCCGATGGCGGCGAGCAGGGCGGTGCGTCCGGTGAGGGCCATGGGGCGCCGTTCTCAGCGGGGTACGGGGACGTGGGCGAGGATCGAGTTGAGGACGGAGTCGGGAGTGACTCCCTCCATCTCGGCCTCGGGCCGCAGTTGGATGCGATGGCGCAGGGTCGGCAGCGCGAGGGCCTTCACATCGTCCGGGGTGACGTAGTCCCGGCCGGTGAGCCAGGCCCAGGCGCGGGCCGTGGAGAGCAGTGCGGTGGCTCCTCGGGGGGAGACGCCGAGAGTGAGCGAGGGGGATTCACGCGTGGCACGGCAGATATCGACGACGTAGCCGGCGATCTCGGCGGAGACCGCCACCTTGGCCACGGCCTCGCGGGCCGCCTCGAGTTCGGCGGGGCCGGCGACGGGGCGGACTCCGGCGGCCTTCAGGTCGCGGGGGTCGAAGCCCTGGGCGTGGCGGGTGAGGACATGGATCTCGTCCTGGCGTGAGGGCAGCGGGACCGTCAGCTTCAGCAGGAAACGGTCGAGTTGGGCCTCGGGCAGCGGATAGGTGCCCTCGTACTCGACGGGGTTCTGGGTCGCGGCGACGAGGAACGGCTCGGGGAGGGGACGGGGTGTGCCGTCCACCGTGACCTGGCGTTCCTCCATGGCCTCCAGGAGCGAGGACTGGGTCTTCGGGGGCGTCCGGTTGATCTCGTCGGCGAGCAGCAGGTTGGTGAAGACCGGGCCGGGCTGGAAGGAGAACTCGGCGGTCCGGGCGTCGTAGACGAGGGAGCCCGTGACGTCGCTCGGCATCAGGTCGGGGGTGAACTGGACGCGCTTGGTGTCGAGTTCGAGCGAGGTGGCGAGCGCCCGCACCAGGAGGGTCTTGGCGACTCCGGGTACTCCCTCGAGGAGGACGTGGCCCTTGCAGAGCAGGGCGACGACGAGACCGGTGACGGCGGGGTCCTGGCCGACCACGGCCTTCGCGATCTCGGTGCGCAGGGCCTCCAGGGAGGCGCGGGCGCTGTCCGAGGTCGTCATGGTCTCGGGGGTCGGGGCGCTCATGAGGTGCGTACCTCTCTTTCGAGGGCGTCGAGTTGGTCCGCGAGGCGGATGAGGGTGGCGTCGTCGGCGGGCGCCGGGCCGAAGAGGAGTTCCCGGTGGTCCCCGGGGGTGGCGGCGAGCCGGGCGGAGAGTGCGGGGAGGAGCAGATCGGGGGAGTGGGCGTCCTTGGTGGGGACGCCGAGGAGCGGGGCGATCCGGCCGCGGGTCGCGGTGCGCAGGACGGTGGCGGCGCGGTCGCGGGCGTCGGCCTTCCGGTAGAGGCGGGCGCGTCCCTCGGTGGCCTCGGAGGCGCGGACGGCGACGGGGAGGCGCTCGGGTACGAGGGGGCCCAGGCGGCGGGCGCGCCAGACGGCGGCGAGGACGGCCGCGACGGCGAGCTGGAGGGTGCCCCACAGCCAGCCGGACGGGATCAGTTCGAGGAAGGTGCCGGTGGGGTCGTCCGCGGCCTCGGGGTCGGCGGGGGTGTCGGTGAGCGAGGGGAGGTACCAGACGAGATGAGGGCGGGAACCGAGGAGTTGCAGGGCGAGGGACGCGTTGCCCTGGTGGGCGAGGTGCTTGTTGTACAGGAGTTCGGCGGAGCCGAGCAGGACCGTATCGGTGGTGCCGGGGCCGGGGAGGCGCACGAGGGTCGGCAGGCCGTCGGAGAGGTAGCAGGCGTCGGCCGCGGTGGTGCCGGTGTCGTAGCGCTCCCCGCCGAGGTCGACGCTGCCGGCGCGGGTGGCGGCGGGCAGGGTGCAGGCCGGTTGCAGGGGTTCGACGGCGGTGCTCGTAGCGGTGTCGAGGCCGGGGGCGAGGGTGTCGAGGGAGGAGACGCCGGCGCCGAGGAGGACCGTGCGGCCGGCCGAACCGGTCATCGCCGCGTGGAGGGTGGACTGCTGAACGGGGGTGAGCAGGTCCGGGGCGGTGACGAGGAGGGTGGTGTCGGCGCCGGTGGCGGCGGTGGCCTCGGTGAGGGTTTCGGCGACGTCGACGGTGACGCCCTGGGCCTTGAGGAGTTCGGCGACGGCCCGGCTGCCGTAGGGGTCGGCGGAGCGGGGATCGAGGAGGCCGTGGTGGCCGGTGGAGCGGGCGGTGGCCAGGACGATCCCGCCGATCAGGAGCAGCGCGAGCACCAGGAGGGTGCCGCGTGCGCGGGTCCAGATCTGGCGGGGGGTGAGCGAGGTGGAGGTGGTGCTGGTGGCCGGTCGGCTCATCGGGGCGCCTCCGTGAAGGCGCCGCCTGCGGCGGCCGTGTCGAAGGACGGTTTCGTCCGCTCCAGGGCGGTGTCCAGTTGCTCGATGCGCCGGTACGTGGGCTCGTCGGCGCTGCGGCCGCCGTATGTGACGTCGTCGAAGGCGCGGGCGGCGGAGCGCAGGGCGTCGGCGTGGGCGGGCAGGGACCGGCCGGCCTCGGCCGCCGCCTCGTCGGCGGTGCGGCCGGGGCGCGGGTCGAGCAGGGTGCGTTCTTCGAGGGAGCGGACGATGGCGCGCATGCGTTCCTGGACGGCCTGGTTCCACTGGCCGGCGGAGGCGTGGCGGGCTGCGGCGGCCCGGTGCTCGGCGGCGGTGCGGGGGCCGTCGTCGAAGAGGGAGTCGCCGCCGCCGGTTGCGGTGCGCCGGGGGGTGCCCAGGCGCCACCAGAGGGCGGCGATCACGGCGAGCACGACGAGGACGACGGCCACGAGACCGACGACGCCTCCGGGCGTGGCTCCGGAGGCCGCGTCGAAGAGGCCGTCGACCCAGTCCCAGAAGCGGTCGAGTCCGCGTTGGAGAAGGCTGGGGTCGTTCTCGTGGTACATCGGCTTGGACAGTTCCCGCTCCGCCGCCTCCTGGGCGGGGACGCGGGGAACCTGCACCGGTACGTCGCCGGCCGTGCCCCCCGTGACCGTCACGCCATCAGCCTCCGTAGCCGGGGAGTCCGGCGGCGCGGGCCAGTTCGAGGTCGAGGGCCTCGCGGCGGATGCGCTGGTCGATGTAGAGGAGGACGGTCACGCCGGCGGAGATCGGGTAGGTGATCGCGCTGGTGACGACGCCTCCGATGCCCATGACGATCAGGTAGGACCAGCTGGTCTCGGAGATGGTGCCGTCGAGGATGTCGCCGATCCCGTCGCCCGCGACGCCCATCGCGAGGAAGGCGAAGGGGAAGGCGATCAGCATCGAGAAGAGGAAGATCAGCAGCTGGGTCAGCATGTTGATGCCGAAGATGCGCCACCAGGAGCCCTGGACCAGCTTCGCCGAGCGCTTCAGCGCCTTCATGACGCCCTGCCGCTCCAGCATCAGCGCGGGCGAGGCGAGGCTGAAGCGGATCGTCAGCCAGACCACGGCCGCGAAGGCGCAGGTGCCGCCGAGGAAGGCGAGGCCGACACCGCTGTTGCCGCCGAGGAGCAGACCGGGCAGCAGGCCGACGAACATGATGCCGGCGGCCATCAGCGGCACCAGCAGGGTCAGTCCGAGCAACTGGAGCAGGCGCGGGCGCGCCTCCTGCCAGGCGGTCCCCAGGGTGACGGGGCGGCCGAGGACGGCGCGGCTGATGACGACGGTGAGCAGTGCGGCGCTGACGAGGGTCGCGGCGACCATGATGAGGTAGGCCGGGCCCATGGCGATCAGGCTGCTCTGCATGGCGTCGACGCTCTGGGAGAGGGCCTCGGCGGGGCTCGCGTCCGGGTTGATCTGCGGAGGCGCGGGGATCAGGTAGCGCTGGGCGAGGATCTCCGCGACCTGCATGACGACGGCGACCGTGACGGAGACGGTGAGGACGGTCTGCCAGTAGCGGCGCAGGGTGGCGACGGAGCCGTCGAGGATGTCGCCGATGGTCAGCGGGCGGAGCGGGATCACGCCGGGCTTGGCGGCCGGTGCCGGGCCCCACTGGCCGTGCTGCTGTCCCCAGGGGCCCGGTGCGGCCTGGCTGTGCGAGCCGCTGTCGGCGCGGGCCGGGGTCGCGGGCGGTGCGCCGTGCACGGGGGCGGTCGGCGGCTGCCACTGTCCGGCCGGCGGCTGATCCTTGGACCACTGCGGGGCGGAGCCGTTCGCGTCGCCGGGCGAGGCGGGCCGGGGCACCCCCTGGCCGTCCTGGTCGTCGGAGGGGGCAGATCCGGGCGAGGCCCAGCCCGGAGTGTCGTTCACGGTCGTCCACCTCGAGGAATGGTCGCGGGGCCGGATCGGCGAACCGGCTCGGTCTCTGCGGCCGACCGCCTGGAGCGGCGGGCCGGGAGCCATCGTGCCACGCGGGGCCCGCACGCGGGCGGGGCCGGGCTTTCCTCCCACGCCTTCCCTCCGGAGGCGGCGGCGGTCACACTGTCCCGATGCCCGATTCGTGCGCGCGCACCGTGCTTTTCGTCCCGTCGTGGCGGCACGGGGTACGGTGCAGGCCGGTCACGGGGGCCTTCGTTGGTGACACCCATGTCCGTCACCGCAGGTCAGTGAGGTATCTCACCAGCCGCCTTGAGACTGATACGGAAATGGGATGATGTCGATATGAAGGGACGCGTTCTTGTCGTCGATGACGACACCGCACTGGCCGAGATGCTCGGGATCGTGCTGCGAGGAGAAGGCTTCGAGCCGTCGTTCGTCTCGGACGGCGACAAGGCGCTCGCCGCTTTCCGTGAGGCCAAGCCGGACCTGGTGCTGCTCGACCTGATGCTGCCCGGCCGGGACGGCATCGAGGTGTGCCGGCTCATCAGGGCCGAGTCCGGTGTGCCCATCGTCATGCTCACGGCCAAGAGCGACACCGTCGACGTCGTGGTGGGCCTGGAGTCCGGGGCCGACGACTACATCGTGAAGCCGTTCAAGCCGAAGGAGCTCGTCGCCCGCATCCGGGCGCGGCTGCGGAGGTCGGAGGAGCCGGCGCCCGAGCAGCTGGCCATCGGTGACCTGGTCATCGACGTGGCCGGGCACTCCGTGAAGCGGGACGGGCAGTCCATCGCCCTGACGCCGCTGGAGTTCGACCTGCTCGTCGCCCTGGCCCGCAAGCCGTGGCAGGTGTTCACGCGCGAGGTGCTCCTGGAGCAGGTCTGGGGCTACCGGCACGCCGCCGACACCCGTCTGGTGAACGTGCACGTCCAGCGACTGCGCTCGAAGGTCGAGAAGGACCCCGAGCGCCCGGAGATCGTGGTGACCGTCCGCGGTGTCGGTTACAAGGCAGGACCGAGCTGACATGAACGCAGGCAGTGCTGCTCCGAAGCCCGGGGACCCGGGAGTCCGTACGGGGCGGACTGCCGGACCGGGGCGGGGGGGCTCGAGTCTTGGCCGTCTGCTCCAGGACGGGACACCGGGAGGACCGGTGTTCCGGCTCGTCGCGCGCTGGGTGCGCCGGCCGCTGCTGCCCGCCGTGCGGCTGTGGCGGCGGAACCTCCAGGTGCGGGTGGTCGCCGGCACCCTGTTGATGTCGCTCGGAGTGGTGCTGCTGCTCGGCCTGGTCGTCATCGGCCAGGTCCGTAACGGTCTGCTCGACGCCAAGGAGAGGGCCGCGCAGAGCCAGGCGGCGGGCGGTTTCTCCGCAGCCCAGGACCGGGCCGCGACCACGCCGTCCGCGCCGGGCGGCGACCAGGGCGGCGGCCGGGCCGGTTCGTCGGTGAACTGGCGTTCCACGCTCGTCGAGCAGCTCGCGAGCGGCGGCCAGAGCGCCTTCAACGTCGTCGCGCTCTCCCTGGAGACCGGGGACACCGCGAGCCGCGGCGCCCGTGCCTCCGGCGAGGTCGACCCGACCACGAGCATCCCCGCCGAACTGCGGCACAGCGTGGCGCAGGGCACCAACACCTTCCAGACGTACGCCCGCATCCACTACACCAGCGGCAAGGCCTCCGAGCCCGGCCTGGTGGTCGGCAAGCGCCTCAACGACGCCGACGGCACCCCGTACGAGCTGTACTACCTCTTCCCGCTGGCGCAGGAGGAGGACTCCCTCGCCCTGGTCAAGGGCACCCTGGCGACCGCCGGTCTGTTCGTGGTCGTGCTGCTCGGCGCCATCGCGTGGCTGGTGGTGCGGCAGGTCGTCACGCCCGTGCGGATGGCGGCCGGGATCGCCGAGCGGCTCTCGGCCGGCCGGCTCCAGGAACGCATGAAGGTCACCGGCGAGGACGACATCGCGCGGCTCGGCGAGGCCTTCAACAAGATGGCGCAGAACCTCCAGCACAAGATCATGCAGCTGGAGGACCTCTCCCGGATGCAGCGGCGCTTCGTCTCGGACGTCTCGCACGAGCTGCGTACCCCGCTGACGACGGTGCGGATGGCGGCCGACGTCATCCACGACGCGCGGGCCGACTTCGACCCGGTCACCGCGCGTTCCGCGGAGCTGCTCGGCGACCAGCTCGACCGCTTCGAGTCGCTGCTGTCGGACCTCCTGGAGATCAGCCGGTTCGACGCGGGCGCCGCGGCCCTGGAGGCCGCGCCGATAGACCTGCGCGAGGTGGTGCGGCGGGTCATCGGCGGCGCGGAGCCGCTGGCCGAGCGCAAGGGCTGCCGGATCGTCGTCGTCGGCGACGAGCAGCCCGTCGTGGCCGAGGCGGACGCGCGCCGCGTCGAGCGGGTGCTGCGCAATCTGGTCGTGAACGCCCTGGAGCACGGGGAGGGCCGGGACGTGGTCGTGCGGCTCGCCGCCGCGGGCGGGGCCGTCGCCGTGGCCGTACGGGACTACGGCGTGGGGCTCAAGCCGGGCGAGGCGACCCGGGTCTTCAACCGGTTCTGGCGCGCCGACCCGGCGCGCGCCCGTACCACCGGTGGTACGGGTCTGGGCCTGTCGATCGCGGTGGAGGACGCGCGGCTGCACGGCGGCTGGCTCCAGGCGTGGGGCGAGGCGGGCGGCGGTTCGCAGTTCCGGCTGACGCTGCCGCGCACCGCGGACGAGCCGCTGCGCGGCTCCCCGATCCCGCTGGAGCCGGACGACTCCCGCCGCAACCGCGAGCAGGCGGCGGCCGCCCAGGCGGCCGTGGCCGGTACCGAGGCGCGCCTGTCTGCGGTGCCGGCGCAGTCGGCCGGGGACCGCTCCGCCGCCCTGCCCGTACCGCCGCGGATGCCGTCCGTGCCGAGGGCGACGGTGGATCCGACGGCCCTGCCGGGCAACGGTGCCCGGGTGGTGGCCAGGACGTCCGAGGGTGCGGACGGCGACGGTGGTGAGGCGATGGCGTCGACGCGCGCCGAGCGGGAGGACGGAACACGTGGGCGCTGACCTTCGAGGGCCGCGGCAGGCCCCGGGGCGGGGACGGTCGGTGCGAGGCGTGGTCCTCGCCGCGTGCGGTTCGCTGCTGGTGGCCGGCTGCGCGACCATGCCCGACAGCGGTGACGTGAGCGCGGTGAAGGCGTCCAACGCGGGCGATTCGCAGGTGCGGGTGTACGCGGTCGCGCCGCGCGAGAACGCGGATCCGGACGAGATCGTCGACGGCTTCCTGGAGGCCATGACGAGTGACGACCCCGGCTTCGCGACGGCGCGGAAGTACCTGACGAAGCAGGCCGCCCGCACGTGGAAGCCGGAGGAGAGCATCACGGTGCTCGCCGACGCTCCCGACCGCGACCAGGCCGACCGGCTGGCCGACCCGGAGTCGAAGGGGCGGGCCTATCCGCTGTCGGGGCGGCGGATCGCGACGGTCGACGCGAGCCACGCCTACCAGTCGCAGACGCCCGCCGAGTTCAACGAGTCGATCCACGTGGTGCAGCAGCCCTCGGCGGACGGCAAGAGCAGGGAATGGCGCATCGACAGCCTGCCGAAGGGCCTGGTCCTCGGCGAGGCGGACTTCCTGCGCAACTACCGCTCGGTCAACAAGTACTACTTCGCCTCCGGGGAGAACTGGGTCGTCGCCGATCCCGTGTACATCCGGCAGCGCCAGGACCCGGTCACCCGCATGGACCCGGTGACCCAGACCGTCAAGGCGCTCCTGGACGGGCCGACGGGCTGGCTGGGCCGGGCCGTGGACTCGCGCTTCCCGTCCGGTACGCAGCTGCGGACCGGGGTCACCACGCTGACGACCGACGACCAGTCCACGCTCAAGGTGCCGCTCAACGCGAAGGCCGACCACGTCAGCTCCCCGGCCTGCAAGGGGATGGCGGCGCAGCTGCTGTTCACGCTGGGCGACCTGACCTCGGTCCGGGTCGAGCAGGTCGAGATCCTGGGCAGCGACGGCAACTCGCTGTGCCGCCTCGGCAAGGGGCAGGCCCTGGAGGAGTACTCGCCGGTGCGGGATCCGCGCCGGGGCGAGAACCCGTACTTCGTCGACGAGCACGGCAAGCTGATGATGCTGTCGATCGGCGCGAAGCAGGCCGACAGGCCGGCCGAGGTGCCCGGCCCGTTCGGCAAGGGAGCGACCCCGCTGCGCTACGTGGCGGTGGACCGCGACGAGAGCCAGGCGGCCGGGGTGGGCCAGGACGGGCGCGAGCTGCGCGTCGGCTCCCTCACGACCGAGGAGGAGCTGCCGGCCCCGGTCGTGATCAGCAGTGCGCTGAGGCCCGACGACCGGCTGTCCGCGCCGAGCTGGGACGGCCGCGGTGACCTGTGGGTGGCCGACCGCAATCCGGTGCGGCCGCGGCTGTGGATGGTGCCGGGCGGCCGGGGCGACCGGGTCGAGGTGAGCACGCCGTGGCTGAAGGACGGCGCCCGCGTCGAGTCGCTGCGCGTCTCCGCGGACGGCGTCCGCATCGCGCTGCTGGTGACCGAGGACAAGAAGACCACCCTGCAGATCGGGCGGGTCGAGCGGAGCTACGCCGACGGCCACGAGAGCGTGTCCGTGATGGACCTGCAGAACGCGGCGCCGCGCCTGGAGTCCGTCACCGCCGTGTCCTGGGCCGGCCCGAGCCGTCTCGTCGTCGTCGGCACGGAGGCCGGCGGGGTGCAGCAGGTGCGGTATGTGCAGACGGACGGCTCGACGTCGACGACGTCCGTCCTGCCGGGCCTGAACGGCGTCACCGCGGTGGCCGCGCCGCACGGCGACCAGGCCCCGGTGGTCGCGGACTCCGGCCCTGACGGCATCGTGCGCCTGGTGCCCGGCGCGAACTGGCAGCCCGTGGTCAAGGAGGGCGGCTCGCCGGTCTATCCGGGTTAGGCCCTGTCGTCGAACTCCTGCCTGCCCCGTCGCGTCTGTCCGTGGAGAACCCGTCCGGTCGTCCGGGCGGGTTTTCCACAGGGGTGGCCGGAGCGGCCCGGCAGGAGCACAGTGGAGCCATGCGGGGGTGGTGGCGAGAGTTCGCCGGGCTGGTGCTGCCGGTCTCCTGCGGAGGATGCGGGAGGCCCCGTACAGCGCTGTGCCCGCTGTGCGCGGCCGAGCTCACCGGGAGCGGGCCGGGGCCGGTGCGGCCGGCGCCCGAGCCCGAGGGGCTGCCGGACGTGCACGCGGCGGCGCCGTACGAGGGCGGGGTGCGCGCGCTGATCCTGGCCCACAAGGAGCGCGGCGCGCTGGCACTCGCCGGACCGTTGGGCGGTGCGCTGGCCGGTGCCGTGGAGGCCGCCGAGCGGGCCTCTGGCGGACCGGGGCCGGGCCCTCTGCTGCTGGTACCGGTGCCGTCCTCGCGGCGGTCGGTGCGCGCGCGTGGGCACGATCCGACGCGGCGGATCGCACTGGCGGCGGCGGGGCGGCTGCGGCGTACCGGACGGGCGGCGCGGGTGCTGGCGGTGCTGCGTCAGCGCCGTCGGGTGGCCGACCAGTCGGAGCTCGACGCACGGGGGCGGCTCGCGAACCTGGCGGGCGCCCTGGAGGTCTCCGCGGGTGGTGTGCGGCTCCTGGACGAGGCCGCGCGGGCGGGTGGCCGGGTGGTGCTCGTGGACGACCTGATGACCACCGGGGCGTCGCTCGCGGAGGCCGCGCGGGCGCTCGCGGCGGCACGTCCCGGCGGACCCCGTCCGTTCATTCCCGGATTGCGGGACAGCCCGAAGGGAGAGGGGGCGGAAGCGCTATTCGAACAGCCGGCGGCAGCGGTAGTCGCATCTTCTCCGTCCTCGTTCGAAATAAACCGGAACTCGCGGGGAAGTTGCATCGTTGCAGGTGGTGAGAGGTGAATGCACCCGAATGGAGGTAAGTGGCTGCAGCGGGTGCCGACACCCGTCCGAACGAGCTATGTTCGGTTGTGAGGAATGGCGAATGCTACGCCTCACCGAATGCACGGGTGCGCCTACAGGACAGGAGTTCAGGGCGAATTAACCTCTGGTTGGTGGGGTGGGGAGCTTGTCGACTGGGGAGGAGGAGGTCAGGTCGCCAAGTCCGAGACTCCGGTAATCGCCGGAGTCTGGTGCAAAGGGAGATGCTCGCCGGCCAAGGCGCCGGACCGAGCGATCCGGGAACGGAGTTCTGCGTGGACATCGTCGTCAAGGGCCGCAAGACCGAGGTGCCCGAGCGGTTCCGGAAGCACGTGGCCGAGAAGCTGAACCTGGAGAAGATCCAGAAGCTCGACGGCAAGGTGATCAGCCTCGACGTCGAGGTGTCCAAGGAACACAATCCGCGGCAGGCCGACCGGTCCGACCGCGTGGAGATCACCGTCCATTCCCGAGGCCCGGTGATCCGGGCGGAAGCGGCGGCAGGCGACCCGTACGCAGCGCTCGACCTCGCCCACGGCAAGCTGGAAGCGCGCCTGCGCAAGCAGCACGACAAGCGGTACACCCGCCGCGGCACCGGCAGGCTGTCCGCCGCCGAGGTCGCCGACGTCGTGCCCGGTGTCGCCCAGCTCAACGGCAGCGGCGAGCTCGTGTCCGAGGAGCCCGGTGTGCCCACCACGATGATGGGCTCGATCGAGGTCCAGGGCGAAGGGCCGCTGGTGGTCCGGGAGAAGACCCACCAGGCCGCCCCCATGACGCTCGACCAGGCGCTCTACGAGATGGAGCTGGTCGGGCACGACTTCTATCTCTTCGTCGACTCCGACACGAAGCAGCCGAGTGTCGTCTACCGGCGGCACGCCTATGACTACGGCGTCATCCACCTCGAGAGCGACCCGCTCGCCGGGAGCGGAGGCGCGGGCGGTGCGCTGGGCGGCTGACCCTCGGCCGCAGGAACACGACACCGTCGACCACGACCCACCCGGTGCCCCTGAAGCGCCCCTCGCGCTCCCAGGGGCACCCCTTTGCGCCCCCGCGCTGCCACGGGATCACCGCTGGGCCGTCGGGGCATGAAATCATGGCGTGCACGCCAACCGGTGCTCCCCGAGCAGCGGTTGGAGGACCGAAAGCTCAATCAGACACGACTTCAGGCCACGGCCTTCAGGGGGAGGAACGATGGCGGACGGCTTCGGGCCGGTGCACAGCGGGCGGGACGATCACGGGCCGGGGAATCCGGAGGGATCGGATTCGGCCAACGGCGCGTCACGGGACGAGCCGATCCGGGTCCTCGTCGTGGACGATCACGCTCTTTTCCGCCGCGGTCTGGAGATCGTCCTCGCGCAGGAAGAGGACATCCAGGTCGTCGGAGAGGCGGGTGACGGCGCCGAGGCCGTCGACAAGGCCGCCGACCTTCTCCCCGACATCGTCCTCATGGACGTCCGGATGCCCAAGCGGGGCGGGATCGAGGCCTGCACCTCCATCAAGGAGGTGGCCCCCAGCGCGAAGATCATCATGTTGACGATCAGCGACGAGGAGGCCGATCTCTACGACGCGATCAAGGCGGGCGCGACCGGCTACCTCCTGAAGGAGATCTCCACCGACGAGGTCGCCACCGCGATCCGCGCGGTGGCCGACGGGCAGTCGCAGATCAGCCCGTCGATGGCGTCCAAGCTGCTGACCGAGTTCAAGTCGATGATCCAGCGCACCGACGAGCGCCGGCTCGTGCCCGCGCCCCGGCTGACCGACCGCGAGCTGGAGGTCCTCAAACTCGTCGCGACCGGGATGAACAACCGGGACATCGCCAAGGAGCTGTTCATCTCCGAGAACACCGTGAAGAACCACGTCCGCAACATCCTGGAGAAGCTGCAGCTCCACTCCCGGATGGAGGCCGTGGTCTACGCGATGCGGGAGAAGATCCTCGAGATCCGCTGACGCCCCGGCAGCCGGCCCGCGGGCCGGGCGGATCCGCTCGCGGGGCAGGCCCCGCGGATCGCCTCACCGGTCTGGGCGGCCGCCGGTCCCGTGGACGGTGTCGCCTGCGCCTCGGAAGGCCCCGCGGACGGTCTCGCAGACCTGCGGGCGCCCTTGGATGGCTCGCCGGCCCCGCGGACGCCCTCTCCGGCTGCGAGGGGTCTCCCTCAGCCGAGGGCCTTCACCAGCTCCGGCGCGAGCTCGGGCGCGTCCACCCGCTCCACCGCCACCGCGTCGCAGCCCACCCACGCGGCCGCCTCGCGCAGCGCGGTCGCCACCGCGGGCACCGCCTTCGGGCCCTCCAGCGACACCTGCCGCGCGACCAGGGTCCGGCCGTCGCGCGCCGGGTCCACCCGGCCCACCAGCCGGCCGCCGGCCAGGACCGGCATCGCGAAGTACCCGTACACCCGCTTCTGCTTCGGCACGTACGCCTCCAGGCGGTGCGTGAAGCCGAAGACGCGCTCGGTGCGGGCCCGCTCCCAGATCAGCGAGTCGAAGGGCGACAGCAGCGTCGTCCGGTGCCGGCCGCGCGGCTCCGTCGCCAGCGCCGCCGGATCCGCCCAGGCAGGCTTCCCCCAGCCCGCCACCGTCACCGGGACGAGACCCGAGTCCGCCACCACCGCGTCGAAGGCCTCGGCCTTGATCCGGTGGTAGTCGGCGATGTCCGCCCTCGTGCCGACGCCGAGCGCCTCGCCCGCCTGGCGCACCAGCCGGCGCAGGCACTCCGTGTCGTCCAGGTCGTCGTGGAGCAGCGCGTCCGGGACGGCGCGCTCGGCCAGGTCGTACACCCGCTTCCAGCCGCGTCGCTCGGTGACCACCACCTCGCCGTACATCAGGGCCCGCTCCACGGCGATCTTCGAGTCGGACCAGTCCCACCACTCGCCCTTGTTCTTGGCGCCGCCGAGCTCGGTCGCGGTCTGCGGCCCCTCCGCCCTGAGCTGGGCGATCACCGCCTCGTAGGCGCCGTCCGACAGCTGGTGGCCCCAGTGCGGGCGGTCGCGGTAGGCGCGGCGGCGGAAGGCGAAGAGCGGCCACTCCTCGATGGGCAGGATGCAGGCCGCGTGCGACCAGTACTCGAAGGCGTGGGGCCGGGGCGCGGCCGCGCCCTCGGACGAGGCCGTCCAGTACGCGTCCTCGACCGTGCGGCGGCCGACGGCGCCCAGACGCGCGTACGGGATGAGCTCGTGCGAGCGGGCCAGCACGGAGATGGTGTCCAGCTGGACCTGACCGAGGTGGCGCAGCACGCCCCGGACCCCGGCCCGGCGGTCCGGGGCGCCGAGGAACCCCTGGGCCCGCAGGGCGATCCGGCGGGCTTCGTCGGCGGACAGTTCGGCGGCGGGGCGCGGGTCGGTCGTCATGGTCGGCAGCCTAGGCGGCGGCACCGACAACCGGCCGGGACGTGCGCGCGGGCCGATGGGCGGGGCTCAGGCCCGCGTCGGGGCCTTCGCCGGCAGGTACGGCAGCGGCGAGGGAAGCCCCAGGTCGGAGGGGAGGAGCGAGCCGAGCCAGCAGTCGCGGACCGTGTCGTGGTGGACCAGGCCCGCCCGCTCGACGCCCTCGACGACGAAGCCGGCCCGCTCGGCCACCGCGCGCGAGGGGGCGTTGCCGACCTCGGCACGCCACAGCAGGCGGTGCACGCCGATCGAGAAGGCCCAGCGGGCGACGGCGGCGACGGCCTCCGTCATGTAGCCCTGGCCGCGGTGCTCCTTGGACTGCCAGTAGCCGACCTCCCGGACGCCCTGGCTGCGCGGGTGGAGGCCGGTGGCAGCGAGCAGCGGGCCGCCGTCCAGGGGCTCGACCGCGAAGGCGTACTCGCCGTCCTGGCGCCAGCCCTCCGGCACGAGGCGGGTCACGAAGAGCTCGGCGTCCGCACGCGTGTACGGGGAGGGGACGGTGGTCCAGCGCTGGATGTCGGGGTCCTGGCAAGCCTCGTAGACGGCGTCCACGTCCGCCGCCGCGAAGGGGCGCAGGCGCAGCCGTTCGGTCGTGAGTGTGATGGGCTCCATGACGGAATTCTGCGGACCCGCCCGGACCGGCGCGAACAGTTTTCGGCGGAGGCGGCACCTTCCGGCGCCCTTGTGCGTTCTCTCTTCACGGGAGGCGTCACGGGCGCGAACGGAGCTCCGGCACTGCGGGCCTCCCTTCGTGAGGGCGGTCTCGCTTACGATGGCCGTTGCGGTGGGGACCACCTGCCGTGCCCGCGCCCGAGTCATGACAAGACCCAGTGCCAGGCCCGACCGGCAAGGAGACCAGCCTCAGTGTCCGTCTTCCACAAGCTCATGCGTGCAGGCGAAGGTAAGATCCTGCGCAAACTGCACCGCATCGCGGACCAGGTCAACTCCATCGAAGAGGACTTCGTCAACCTCTCCGACGCCGAGTTGCGGGCGCTCACGGACGAGTACAAGCAGCGGTACGCGGACGGCGAGAGCCTCGACGACCTGCTGCCCGAGGCCTTCGCCACCGTCCGCGAGGCCGCCAAGCGTGTCCTCGGCCAGCGCCACTACGACGTGCAGATCATGGGCGGCGCGGCCCTCCACCTCGGCTACGTCGCCGAGATGAAGACCGGTGAGGGCAAGACCCTCGTCGGTACCCTCCCGGCGTATCTGAACGCGCTGTCCGGCAAGGGCGTGCACCTGATCACGGTGAACGACTACCTGGCCGAGCGCGACTCCGAGATGATGGGCCGGGTCCACCGCTTCCTGGGTCTCCAGGTCGGCTGCATCCTCGCCAACATGACCCCGGCCCAGCGCCGCGAGCAGTACGCCTGCGACATCACGTACGGCACGAACAACGAGTTCGGCTTCGACTACCTGCGCGACAACATGGCGTGGTCCCAGGACGAGCTCGTCCAGCGCGGCCACAACTACGCCTGCGTCGACGAGGTCGACTCGATCCTCGTCGACGAGGCCCGTACGCCGCTGATCATCTCCGGCCCGGCGGACCAGGCCACCAAGTGGTACGGCGACTTCGCGAAGCTCGTCACCCGCCTCACCAAGGGCGAGCCGGGCAACCCGCTCAAGGGCATCGAGGAGACCGGCGACTACGAGGTCGACGAGAAGAAGCGCACCGTCGGCATCCACGAGTCCGGCGTCGCCAAGGTCGAGGACTGGCTGGGCATCGACAACCTGTACGAGTCGGTGAACACCCCGCTCGTCGGTTACCTGAACAACGCCATCAAGGCCAAGGAACTGTTCAAGAAGGACAAGGACTACGTCGTCATCGACGGCGAGGTCATGATCGTCGACGAGCACACCGGCCGTATCCTCGCCGGCCGTCGCTACAACGAGGGCATGCACCAGGCCATCGAGGCCAAGGAGGGCGTGCCGATCAAGGACGAGAACCAGACCCTCGCCACGATCACCCTCCAGAACTTCTTCCGCCTCTACGACAAGCTCTCCGGCATGACCGGTACGGCCATGACCGAGGCGGCCGAGTTCCACCAGATCTACAAGCTGGGCGTCGTCCCGATCCCGACGAACAAGCCCATGCAGCGCAAGGACCAGCCGGACCTGATCTACCGGACCGAGGTCGCCAAGTTCGCCGCGGTCGTCGACGACATCGCGGAGAAGTACGAGAAGGGCCAGCCGGTCCTCGTCGGCACCACCTCGGTCGAGAAGTCCGAGTACCTGTCGCAGCAGCTCAGCAAGCGGGGCGTCCCGCACGAGGTGCTGAACGCCAAGCACCACGAGCGCGAGGCCGCGATCGTCGCGCAGGCGGGCCGCAAGGGCGCCGTCACCGTCGCCACGAACATGGCCGGCCGCGGTACGGACATCAAGCTCGGCGGCAACCCGGACGACCTCGCCGAGGCGGAGCTGCGCCAGGCGGGTCTCGACCCCGTCGAGCACGTCGAGGAGTGGGCGGCGGCCCTGCCGGGCGCCCTGGAGCGTGCCGAGAAGGCCGTGAAGGCGGAGTTCGAGGAGGTCAAGGAGCTCGGCGGCCTGTACGTCCTGGGCACCGAGCGCCACGAGTCCCGCCGTATCGACAACCAGCTCCGCGGCCGCTCCGGCCGTCAGGGCGACCCGGGCGAGTCCCGCTTCTACCTGTCGCTCGGCGACGACCTGATGCGCCTCTTCAAGGCGCAGATGGTCGAGCGCGTGATGGCCATGGCCAACGTGCCGGACGACGTGCCGATCGAGAACAAGATGGTCACCCGGGCCATCGCCTCCGCGCAGGCCCAGGTCGAGTCCCAGAACTTCGAGACGCGTAAGAACGTCCTGAAGTACGACGAGGTCCTCAACCGGCAGCGCGAGGTCATCTACGGCGAGCGCCGCCGTGTCCTGGAGGGCGAGGACCTGCACGAGCAGGTGCGCCACTTCATGGACGACACCATCGACGACTACATCCGCCAGGAGACCGCCGACGGCTTCGCCGAGGAGTGGGACCTGGACCGGCTGTGGACCGCGTTCAAGCAGCTCTACCCGGTGAAGGTCACCGTCGAGGAGCTGGAGGAGGCGGTGGGCGACCGCGCGGGCATCACCGCCGAGTTCATCGCCGAGGCCGTCAAGGACGACATCCACGCGCAGTACGACGCGCGCGAGAAGCAGCTCGGCTCGGAGATCATGCGTGAGCTGGAGCGCCGCGTGGTCCTCTCGGTCCTCGACCGCAAGTGGCGCGAGCACCTCTACGAGATGGACTACCTCCAGGAGGGCATCGGCCTGCGCGCCATGGCCCAGAAGGACCCGCTCGTCGAGTACCAGCGCGAGGGCTTCGACATGTTCTCCGCGATGATGGAGGGCATCAAGGAGGAGTCCGTCGGCTACCTGTTCAACCTGGAGGTCCAGGTCGAGCAGCAGGTCGAGGAGGTCCCGGTGCAGGACGCGGCCCCGTCCCTGCAGAAGCAGGACGCGGTCCCGGCCGGCGCCGGCCGCCCGGAGATCCGCGCCAAGGGCCTCGACGCCCCGCAGCGCCCGGACCGCCTGCACTTCTCCGCGCCGAAGGTCGACGGCGACGGCTCGGTCGTCGAGGGCGACTTCGCCTCGGACGGCGACGGCTCCGGCGACGGCATGACCCGCGCGGAGCGCCGCAAGGCCCAGAAGAGCGCGGGCGGACGCCGACGCAAGAAGTAAGTCCCCGCGACGCCGCACGCACGTCGTGGTGCGGCGCCGCGAGCCACAGGACGCCGAGAGAGGGCCGGTCGCCGGGCGACCGGCCCTTTCGCGTGCCCGGGGTCGGACTGCTTCGGGGTCGGCGTGCCTCGGGGGCCGCGTACCCCGGGGCCCTCATGCCTGGGGGCACGCGGGCCCTGGGGGCGGGGTCGCGCGGCGGGACGGCGGTTCCTGGGCCGGAGCCTTGGGCCGCGGTCCTGGGGTGGCGTCCCGTGCCGCAGTCCGGGGCCGGAGTCCGGGGCCGGAGTCCTGGGCCGCAGTCCGGGGCCGGAGTCCGGGGCCGGAGTCCGGGGCCGGAGTCCTGGGCCGGAGTCCTCGGCCGGTGTCCTCCCAGGGCTTGGCCGGAGCCTGGTCCGGGCGTGTTCGGCAGGAGCGCTCTTTCGGGGATGCCGGGGTGCCGACCGTCCCTCGGGGATGCCCGGTGCCGGCCGTCCGTCGGGGCGGGTCACGCGTGGGGCAGGCCGTCCAGTTCCACGGCCGCGCAGCGCCAGCGGCGGTCCGGGCCGCGCTCCAGGCGGAAGGCCATGGCGCGGACTCGATCGCCGGCGGTGACGGTGGCGCAGGCTTCGACGGTGTTGTCGGCCGGGACGCGGCAGTGGCAGCGCTGGAGGACCGGGCGGGGGCCCGAGGAGCGCAAAGGCGTCGCCGGAGCCAGGTGGACCAGCTGCTCGTACGCCTCGCCGATGGTGTGGCCGAGCATCCAGTGGACGGGGCGTTCGCCGCTCAGGACGGCGAGCAGGCGCTCCGCGAAGACGACGTGGGCCGGCAGCACCCGGCGCGGGGCGGTGCCCGCGCGGCCGTGCGGGTGGGTGCCCGCCGGGCCGGACGGGCGGCGTGGGGCGGTGTGCCGGCGCGTGGGCGTGGGTGTGGTCATCGGATCCCCGTTCGTAGCGCTGGGTGAGCGGCGCGTACCAGTCGGTAACTTCGTAGGGGATCTTTTACGGGGGTGCGCCGCCGAGCGGCAAGGGGAGACCGAGGGGCGCCCGTCACGCAGCGCGATTCACCTATCAGGGGGACGGGGCCGCGACGGCGGGCGCGGGCGTACGAGGGAGTGCGGAGGAGTTCCGTCGGCGACGCCCCTGAGTGCCCGGGGCACCGCCCCTGAAGGGGGACTCCGCACGTATCCTGAGGCTGTTTCCGACTACGAAAGCGGCCAGCCATGCGCGTGTACGTACCCCTGACCCTCCCCGGTCTCGCACAGGCGCACAAGGCGGGCGAGCTCGGCCCCGGGCCGCTCACCGCCTACGCCGTCACCCCCGCCCTGCGCGAGTGGTACGTCTCCGACGACCTCGAGGAGCTGGAGTACGCCGCGCTCAACCGCGCCGCCGCCGCCTCGCTCCGGCTGCTCGCCGGTGACCCCGAGGCCGCGCGCCGGCGGGTCGTCGTGGCCGTGGACGTGCCGGACAAGGAGGCCGTCGTCGACCCCGACCGCGGGCTCGACGCGAGCTCGCTCGGCGAGGTCCGTATCGCGGGCGCCGTGCCGCTGGCCAAGGCCGCGGCCGTGCACGCCGACGCCGACGACGCCGAGTCGGACGTCTCGGCGGCGGCCGACGCGCTCGGCGCGGCCGACCAGGGCGACGACGACGCCCAGTTCGTCGTGGACGGCGCGGAGGACCACGAGCTCCTCTGGTACGGCGTGCAGGAGATCCCCGGTCTCCTCGGCTGAGACCCCGGCCGCCGCCCCACCCCGCCCTGCTCGGCTGAGGCCTCGACCCGGCCTTCGACCTCGTCCACCGACCGGTCCTCGGCCTCGGCGTCACCCGGCCGGCCGGTACCGTGCTTCCCATGGGGAAGCACGCGAAGCATCTGGTCTGGGACTGGAACGGCACTCTGCTCGACGACATCGCCGCGGTCATCGGCGCCACCAACGCGGCCTTCGCCGAGCTGGGGCTCGAACCGATCACCCTGGAGCGGTACCGGGAGCTGTACACGGTGCCGGTGCCGAAGTTCTACGAGCGGCTGATGGGGCGGCTCCCCACGGACGACGAGTGGGTCGTCATGGACGACGCCTTCCACCGTCACTACTGGCTGCGGGCCGAGGACTGCGGGCTCACCCTGGGCGCGGCGGAGCTGCTCGCGGCGCGGCAGGCGTCCGGGTTCACGCAGTCGCTGCTCTCGCTCGCGCCGCACGCGGAGCTCGTGCCGCTCGTGCGGCGGCACGGGATCGCCGAGCGGTTCGTGCGGGTCGACGGGCGGACCGACCGGTCCACGGACGGGAAGTCCGGGCACATGGTGCGGCACCTGGCGGCCTTGGAAGGCGTGCCTGCGGAGCGGATCGTCGTCATCGGGGACGCGGCGGACGATGCCCGGGCGGCGGCGTACGTGGGCGCCAAGGCGGTGCTGTACACCGGGGGCTCGCACAGCCGGCGGAGCCTCGAGGTGGCGGGGGTGCCGGTGGTGGACTCCCTCGCCGAGGCGGTGGCCGTGGCGGACGAGCTCGTCTGACGGCCGGGGGAGCGAGGCCGGGTGCGGCCCGTGGCGGGGCGTGCCCATCCGTTCCGCCCCGCGGAACAGGTGCTCACGAACCCCCGCCCCGGCCCGCGGCCCGCAGGCTCGAAGGCCGCCTTCGGGCGGCCGGTGTCACCCCTTGGCTTCGCGGAGGATCTTGAGGAACTCCCTCATCCAGGTCGGGTGGTCCGGCCAGGCGCGGGACGAGACCAGCTGGCCGTCGACCACCGCCGCCGTGTCCTGGAAGGTCGCGCCCGCGGACTGCATGTCGAGCTCCAGGGCCGGGTACGCGGTGACGCGGCGGCCCTCCAGGCTGCCGATGGCGGCGGTCAGGAGGGGGCCGTGGCAGATCTGGGCGACGGGCTTGTCCGCGTCGAAGAAGGACTTCAGGATCTTGCGGAGCTCCGGGTCGTTGCGCAGGTACTCCGGGGCGCGGCCGCCGGGGATGACCACGGCCAGGTACTCGCCGGGGTCGACCTCGGAGAAGGACAGGTCGGCGGGCCACGTGTAGCCCGGCTTCTCCGTGTACGTGTCGTAGCCCGGTTCGAAGTCGTGGACGACGAAGCGGAGCTGCTTGCGGGCGGGCGCCGCGATGTCGACCTCGTACCCCTCCTCCAGGAGGCGCTGGTACGGGTACATCACCTCCAGCGACTCCGCCGCGTCTCCCGTCACGATCAAGATCTTCGCCATGGCGACTCTCCCCGGTCTGTCGATCCGTCGGTGGCCGTGCGTGGCCGTGTGCCCCGGGGAACCATTCGTCGCTGTCCAGATCGTCAAACTTCCCGACCCGCTTTTGTACACATAAGGCTCATGACGGCCGGGGGGTCAACAGCGATAGGCTTTTCCCGTGATCAGCGCGATACGCCGAGGGGGCAACGCAGCCCCCGGCTTCCGCCCGGTGCGCCTCAGCGGCCGGGCCGACGGTGCGTTCGCCGAGATCCCTCGTCCGGTGGCCGAGAAGCGCCCGGACATCTCTCATCGCGGCATAACGTCTCTTTCGACCGGTACCACCGCGTCGTGGCGTTGTGTCCTTTCTTCCACCGACGTCACGCAACGGCGCGCGACAGGAGTCAGAGGACATGCAGACCAAGCTGGACGAAGCCAAGGCCGAGCTGCTCGATCGGGCCGCCCGGGTAGCTGAGAACAGCCCGGTCGGGGGGCGACTTCCGACAGGGCCGGAGACGGGCAGGCGTCCGGACCACGCGACCCTGCTCGACTACCTCCAGCGCTATTACCTGCACACCGCGCCCGAGGACCTGACGGGCCGCGACGCCGACGACGTCTTCGGCGCCGCGCTCTCGCACTACCGCCTCGCCGAGAACCGTCCGCAGGGCACCGCGAACGTCCGCGTCCACACCCCGACGGTCGAGGAGAACGGCTGGACCTGCAGCCACTCCGTCGTCGAGGTGGTCACCGACGACATGCCCTTCCTCGTCGACTCCGTGACGAACGAGCTGTCGCGCCAGGGGCGCGGCATCCACGTCGTCATCCACCCGCAGGTCATGGTCCGCCGTGACGTGACCGGCAAGCTCATCGAGGTGCTCGCCAAGGAGCCCAAGGGCGAGCTGCCGCACGACGCGCTCACCGAGTCCTGGATCCACGTCGAGATCGACCGCGAGACCGACAAGGCCGACCTCAAGCAGATCACCGCCGACCTGCTGCGCGTCCTGTCCGACGTCCGCGAGGCCGTCGAGGACTGGGAGAAGATGCGCGACGCCGCGCTGCGCATCGCCGAGGGCCTGCCGGCCGAGCCCACCGCCTCCGACCTGCGGCCCACCGAGGTCGAGGAGGCCCGTGAGCTGCTGCGCTGGCTGGCCGACGACCACTTCACCTTCCTCGGCTTCCGCGAGTACGAGCTGGTCAACGGCGACGCCCTGGCGGCCGTCCCGGGCACCGGGCTCGGCATCCTGCGCTCCGACCCGCACCACAGCGGCGACGACCACCACGCCCACCCCGTCTCGCCGTCCTTCAGCCGGCTGCCCGCCGACGCCCGCGCCAAGGCGCGCGAGCACAAGCTGCTGATCCTGACGAAGGCCAACAGCCGCGCGACCGTGCACCGGCCCTCGTACCTCGACTACATCGGCGTGAAGAAGTTCGACGCCCAGGGCAACGTCGTCGGTGAGCGGCGGTTCCTCGGCCTGTTCTCCTCGGCCGCGTACACCGAGTCCGTGCGCCGCGTCCCCGTGGTCAAGCGCAAGGTGCAGGAGGTCCTGGAGGGCGCCGGCTTCTCGCCGAGCAGCCACGACGGCCGCGACCTGCTCCAGATCCTGGAGACCTACCCGCGCGACGAGCTCTTCCAGACCCCGGTCGACGAGCTGCAGTCCATCGTCACCAGCGTCCTGTACCTGCAGGAGCGGCGGCGCCTGCGCCTCTACCTGCGCCAGGACGAGTACGGCCGCTACTACTCGGCCCTCGTCTACCTGCCGCGCGACCGCTACACCACCCGCGTCCGGCTGCGGATCATCGAGCTCCTGAAGGAGGAGCTCAACGGCACCTCCGTCGACTTCACGGCCTGGAACACCGAGTCGATCCTGTCGCGGCTGCACTTCGTCATCCGCGTCGAGCCCGGCACCGCGCTCAGCAAGCTGACCGAGGCCGACGTCGACCGCATCGAGTCCCGGCTCGCCGACGCCGCCCGCTCCTGGTCCGACGGCTTCGGCGAGGCGCTCAACGCCGAGCTGGGCGAGGAGCGCGCCGCCGAGCTGCTGCGCCGCTACGGCAACGCCTTCCCCGAGGGCTACAAGGCCGACCACTCCCCGCGCGCCGCCGTCGCCGACCTGTGCCACCTGGAGGCCCTCGCCGACAGCGACAAGGACTTCGCGCTGTCGCTGTACGAGCCGGTCGCCTCCGGCACCGGCGAGCGCCGCTTCAAGATCTACAAGACGGGCGAGCAGATCTCGCTGTCCGCCGTGCTGCCGGTCCTCAACCGGCTGGGCGTCGAGGTCACCGACGAGCGTCCGTACGAGCTGCGCTGCTCGGACCGCACCCACGCCTGGATCTACGACTTCGGCCTGCGGATGCCGCTGCCCACCGGCAACGGCGGCGACTACCTCGCCGACGACGCCCGCGAGCGCTTCCAGGAGGCCTTCGCGGCCACCTGGACCGGCCTGGCCGAGAACGACAACTTCAACTCGCTCGTCCTGTCCGCCGGGCTCAACTGGCGCGAGGCGATGGTGCTGCGCGCCTACGCGAAGTACCTGCGCCAGGCCGGTTCGACGTTCAGCCAGGACTACATGGAGGACACCCTCCGCAACAACGTCCACACCACCCGACTGCTCGTCAACCTGTTCGAGGCCCGCATGGCCCCGGAGCGGCAGCGCGCCGGCACCGAGCTGATCGACGGGCTCCTGGAGGAGCTGGACGGCGCCCTGGACCAGGTCGCCTCCCTCGACGAGGACCGCATCCTGCGTTCCTTCCTCACCGTCATCAAGGCCACCCTGCGGACGAACTTCTTCCAGAAGGCCGCCGACGGCAAGCCGCACTCCTACGTGTCGATGAAGTTCGACCCGCAGGCCATCCCGGACCTGCCGGCCCCGCGCCCGGCCTTCGAGATCTGGGTCTACTCGCCGCGCGTCGAGGGCGTCCACCTGCGCTTCGGCAAGGTCGCCCGAGGCGGTCTGCGCTGGTCCGACCGCCGTGAGGACTTCCGCACCGAGATCCTCGGCCTGGTCAAGGCGCAGATGGTGAAGAACACCGTCATCGTGCCGGTCGGCGCCAAGGGCGGCTTCGTCGCCAAGCAGCTGCCGGACCCGTCGGTCGACCGCGACGCGTGGATGGCCGAGGGCATCGCCTCGTACCGGACCTTCATCTCCGCGCTGCTCGACATCACCGACAACCTGGTGGCCGGCGAGGTCGTGCCCCCGGTCGACGTGGTCCGCCACGACGAGGACGACACCTACCTGGTCGTCGCCGCCGACAAGGGCACCGCGACCTTCTCCGACATCGCCAACGGCGTCGCCGAGTCGTACGGCTTCTGGCTGGGCGACGCGTTCGCCTCCGGTGGTTCGGCCGGCTACGACCACAAGGGCATGGGCATCACCGCCCGCGGTGCCTGGGAGTCCGTCAAGCGCCACTTCCGCGAGCTGGGCCACGACACCCAGACCGAGGACTTCACCGTCGTCGGCGTCGGCGACATGTCCGGCGACGTCTTCGGCAACGGCATGCTGCTCTCCGAGCACATCCGCCTCGTCGCGGCGTTCGACCACCGCCACATCTTCATCGACCCCAACCCGGACGCGGCCGTCTCGTACGCCGAGCGCCGCCGCCTCTTCGAGCTGCCGCGCAGCTCCTGGGCCGACTACGACACCCAGCTGCTCTCGGCGGGCGGCGGCGTCCACCCGCGTACCGCCAAGTCGATCCCGGTCAACGCGCACATGCGGGCCGCCCTCGGCATCGAGGACGGTGTCACCAAGCTGACCCCGGCCGAGCTGATGAAGGCGATCCTGCAGGCCCCCGTCGACCTGCTGTGGAACGGCGGCATCGGCACGTACGTGAAGTCCTCGGCCGAGTCGAACGCCGACGTCGGCGACAAGGCCAACGACGCCATCCGCGTCGACGGCCAGGACGTCCGCGCCAAGGTGATCGGCGAGGGCGGCAACCTCGGCGCGACCCAGCTGGGCCGCATCGAGTTCGCCCGCTCCGGCGGACCCGAGGGCGAGGGCGGCAAGGTCAACACCGACGCCATCGACAACAGCGCCGGTGTGGACACCTCCGACCACGAGGTCAACATCAAGATCCTGCTGAACGGGCTCGTCGCCGAGGGCGACATGACCGTCAAGCAGCGCAACAAGATCCTCGCCGAGATGACGGACGAGGTCGGCGCGCTCGTGCTGCGCAACAACTACGCGCAGAACACCGCCCTGGCCAACGCCGTCGCCCAGTCGCCGTCCCTGCTCCACGCCCACCAGCGCTTCATGCGCCGCCTGGGCCGGGACGGGGCGCTCGACCGCTCGCTCGAGTTCCTGCCCAACGACCGGCAGATCCGCGAGCTGCTGAACAACGGCAAGGGCCTGTCCCAGCCGGAGCTCGCCGTCCTGCTCGCGTACACCAAGATCACGGTGGCCGACGAGCTGATCGGCACGGACCTCCCGGACGACCCGTACCTGCGCGGGCTGCTCCACGCGTACTTCCCGACGCTGCTGCGCGAGCAGTTCACGGACGCCGTCGACAGCCACCCGCTGCGCCGCGAGATCATCACCACGGTCCTGGTCAACGACACCGTCAACACCGGTGGCTCGACCTTCCTGCACCGCCTCCGCGAGGAGTCCGGCGCGTCGATCGAGGAGATCGTCCGCGCCCAGACCGCGGCCCGGGCGATCTTCCGCCTGAGCGAGGTCTGGGACGCCGTCGAGGCCCTCGACAACAAGGTCGCGGCCGAGTTCCAGACCCGGATGCGCCTGCACTCGCGCCGGCTGGTCGAGCGCGGCACCCGCTGGCTGCTGAACAACCGCCCGCAGCCGCTCCAGATCGGCGAGACCATCGACTTCTTCTCGGAGCGGGTCGAGCAGGTCTGGGAGAAGCTGCCGCAGCTGCTGCGCGGCGCCGACCTGGAGTGGTACGAGTCGATCCTGGAGGAGCTGACCTCGGTCGGCGTCCCGGAGGAGCTGGCGCTGCGGGTGGCCGGGTTCTCCTCGGCCTTCCCGACGCTCGACATCGTCGCGATCGCGGACCGGACCGGCAAGGACGCGCTGGCGGTCGCCGAGGTCTACTACGACCTGGCGGACCGGCTGAGGATCACCGACCTGATGGACCGGATCATCGAGCTGCCGCGGGCCGACCGCTGGCAGTCGATGGCCCGCGCCTCCATCCGCGAGGACCTGTTCGCCGCGCACGCGGCGCTCACCGCGGACGTCCTCGCGGCCGGGAACGGCACCTCCACGCCGGAGGAGCGGTTCAAGGCCTGGGAGGAGAAGAACGCGCCGATCCTGGGCCGGGCGCGCACGACCCTGGAGGAGATCCAGGGCTCGGACGCCTTCGACCTGGCGAACCTGTCGGTCGCCATGCGGACGATGCGCACGCTGCTGCGTACGCACAGCTGATCGCTCGACGCCAAGGGGGCGCCCCCGTCGGTCCTGGGACCGGCGGGGGCGCCCCTTCGCTGTGGGTGCCTTTCGGCCTTTCGCGCCCGTCAGGCGGTCGGGGTGACCGTGGACGTCCACAGCCGCCGGGCGGCGAGCGCCGCCGCCGCGAGGAGAAGGACGTTGCGCAGCACCAGCACGCCGAGGCCGGGCCAGTGGCCGAGGACGACGTCCGCGTAGAGGACCGGGTAGGCGAGGGCGCTCAGGGCCGCGGCCGGCAGGAGGAGCAGGGCGACCGGGCGCATGACCGTGTCACGGGAGGTCAGACACACGGCGGCCAGGCCGAGCAGCCAGATCATGTACTGCGGGCTGATCACCCGGCTGGTGACGGTGAAGAGCAGGACGGCGGCGAGGGCGGCGTCGAGCGGGGTGGCGGCGGTCCAGCGGGCGGCGCGGACCCGCCACAGCAGCAGCCAGATGAAGGCCAGGGCGGTCAGCAGCAGGGCGAGGTGCCCGACGGTGGAGACGTACGGGCCGACGTACTCGAAGGCGCCGTAACGGAACTCCACGCCGCCGGGCCAGATGCCCGCGGCCTTCGCGAGGGCGAGCCCGGTGCCGCCCAGGGACTCGATCTGCACACCCCGGTCGCCCTGCTGGCGCAGGAAGCCGAGCGGCTCCGAGAAGAGCAGCGCCAGCATGGCGAGCAGGGTCACGGCGGCGACGGCCGCGGCCGTCCAGGCGTCGCGGGTGGTGCGCCCGCGCGGGGTGCCGATCAGGGCGAGGGCGGGCCAGACCTTGACCATGGCGCCGAGTCCGGCGAGCGCCCCGCCGAGTCGGTGCGCGGCGGGGGAGCGGGCGGTGAAGGCGAGCAGGGCGAGGACGGCGAGCGCGGTGGTCTGCACGTCGTAGCGGGCGAGCGGGATGTGCAGGAGCAGCGGAAGCCCGAGCACCCAGTACCAGGCGCCGTGGGTGAGCCGGGCGCTGTCGGCGCGGGCGAGCGCCGCGATGATCGCCAGGTCGGCCACCAGGGTGAGGAGGACGAAGCCCTGGAAGTACGTGAGCGAGGGCAGGATCCCCGGCGACATGATGACCAGGCCGGCGCCCGGCGGGTACTGCCAGGTGACGTCGCCGGGCGGGAACGTCCCGTGCGCGAACTGGCCGTACCAGTGCCGGTAGAGCACGTGGACCTCGCTCGCCACGCCGCCGATGCCGAGGTTGTCGCGGTCGAGCAGGAACAGCATGCCGGCGCGGGTGAGCAGCCAGACGACGGCGAGGGCGAGCAGCGGGCCGCGGCCGACGGCCACGAAGGTGGCGGAGGTGAAGGTCTCCGACTCGAAGGGGGAGCGGGTGAGGGCGGGCGGCGCCGAACCGGTGCGGGCGGCTCCGGGGCCGCCGGCGGTCGTGCCGGTCGCGGTTCCGGAGGCTCCGGTGGTGGTCCCGGCGGCCGCGCCGGGGGCGGTCCCGGTCGTCGGGCTTCCCGTGGTGGGTTCGGGCGAGGGCGGATCGGTCGTCATCTTTCCGCACTCTAGACCGCTATGTCCTATTTGCCCCTTCTCTTGGCTTCCGACGCGGTGACGTGTTCGTAGGCCGCCACCACCTCGTCCGCCGGTCCGTCCATCCGCAGCGTGCCCGACTCCAGCCACAGCGCGCGGTCGCAGGTCTCGGTGATGGTGGAGTTCGAGTGGCTGACCAGGAAGACCGTGCCCGCCTCGGCACGCAGTTCGTCGATCCTGCGCCGGCTGCGGCGGCGGAAGGGCGCGTCGCCCGTCGCCAGGGCCTCGTCGATGAGCAGCACGTCGTGGCTGCGGGCCGCGGCGATGGAGAAGCGCAGCCGGGCGCCCATGCCGGAGGAGTACGTGCGCATCGGACGCGAGATGGCCTCGTCGTCCTTGTCGTTGATCCCGGAGAACTCCACGATGCCGGCGTAGCGCTCGGCGATCTCCTTGCGGCTCATGCCCATCGCGAGGCCGCCGAGGATCACGTTCCGCTCGCCCGTCAGATCGCCCATGAGCGCCGCGTTGACGCCGAGCAGGGCGGGCCGGCCGCGGGTGTAGACGCGGCCCGCGCTGGTGGGCAGCAGGCCCGCGACGGCCTTCAGGAGGGTCGACTTCCCCGATCCGTTCGAACCGATCAGGCCGATCGCCTCGCCCCGGTACGCGGCGAAGCTGACGCCCTTGACCGCGTGGACCGTCTGCTTGCCGCCCCGCTCGGTGTAGGTGACGTGGACGCCGTCGGCGACGACGGTGGGTTCTCGTTCCGCGCGCTCAGCCACGGCCGTACCTCTCCTCCGCCTTCCAGAAGTAGACGAAGCCGCCGGCGAAGGTGAGGGTCGCCCAGCCGGCCGCGAGTGCCCAGACGTGCGGCGGCAGTTGGGAGCCGGTGAAGCTCTCGACCAGCGCGAAGCGCATCAGGTCGATGTAGACGGCGGCGGGGTTCGCCTGGAGCAGCAGGATCACCGTGTGCGGCAGGTCGCGGCCGTGGGTGAGGTGGGCGATCGACCACATGACCCCGGAGGCGTACATCCAGGTGCGCAGCACGAACGGCATCAGCTGGGTGATGTCGGGGGTGCGGGCGGCCAGCCGGGCCATGGCCAGCGCGAGCCCGGTGCCGAAGAGGGTCTGGAGCGACAGCGCGGGGATCGCGAGCAGCCAGCTCCAGCGCGGGAACTCGCCGAAGCAGAAGAGGATCGCGACCAGCGCGCCCAGCGAGAAGACCAGCTGCTGCAGCTGCTGGAGCGCGAGGGCGATGGGCAGGCTCGCGCGCGGGAAGTGCAGGGCCCGGACCAGGCCCAGGTTGCCGCTGATGGCGCGGGTGCCGGTCATGATCGTCTGCGAGGTGAAGGTCCACACGAAGACGCCCGTGATCAGGAACGGGACGTAGTCGGGGATGCCCCGCTGGACGTCCATGAGGACGCCGAAGATCGCGTAGTAGACGGCCGCGTTGAGCAGCGGGTTCATCACCTGCCAGATCTGGCCGAGCCGGGCCTGGCTGTACTGCGCGGTCAGCTTGGCCGTCGCGAAGGCGGTGATGAAGTCGCGCCGGGACCACAGCTGCCGCACGTACGAGGGGAGCGAGGGGCGCGCACCGCTCACGGTGAGCCCGTGGCGCAGGGCGAGGGCGCGCAGCTCCTCGGAGGAGGCGGGGGCGGGCGGAGTCGGCGTGGTCGGAGGGGTCGGTGAAGCCGGAGGAGTCAGTGAAGCCGGCGGGGTCGGCGAGGTCGGCGAAGGGGGCCGCGGGGGTGCTGAGGGCCGGGCGGGCGCGGGTGCGGGCGGCGGCGTCGGTTCGCCGGGCCGGCCGGACGGGGTGAGGGTCTGGGGCGTCACGTGCTTCGCCTTCGGTGGGGCGGTGGAGGGGCGGCGGACCCGTTCGACGGAACGGGTCCGTATCGTCGCTACGAGGAGAGTAGGACGGCCCGACGTCGGAACGCAACCGTCTCGTCGTGTCGTGCCCCGCCGCGTGACCGCTGGTTAAGATCCTGTGCATGACGACACCTTCCGGACCCTCGGGAACCCCTCGCCGCGCCCCCGCGGGAGCCGCCGTGCTCCGGGAGGACGTCACCGAGGCCATCCGCGCCGCCGTCTTCGAGGAGCTCGCCGCCGTCGGCTTCGCCCGGATGTCCATCGAGGGCATCGCCCGCCGCGCCGGGGTCGGCAAGACCGCCGTCTACCGGCGCTGGAAGTCCAAGCTCTCCCTGGTCCTCGACCTGGTCGGCGCGGTCGCCCTGCAGGGCCTGCCCGCCCCCGCCACCGGTTCGCTGCACGGCGACGTCCGCGCCCTCCTGGAGGTCGCCTCCCACGCCCTGCGCCACCCGGTGGCCTCGCAGGTGATCCCCGACCTGCTCGTCGAGGCCGCCCGGCACCCCGAGATCGCCGACACCCTCAAGGCCGCCCTCCTCGATCCCCAGCAGGGCGTCGTCGCCCAGGTCGTCCGGGCGGCCGTCGAGCGCGGGGACCTGCCCGCCGGCGCCGACCCCGACCGGGCCCTCGACCTGGTGGTCGGGCCGCTCTACTGGCGGCTCGTCGTGGTCCGCACCGAGCCGCCCCAGGGCTACCTCGACGACCTGGCGCGCTCGGCGGTCGCCGCCCTCACGGCGTAGGACGAAGGCGGGTGCCGCCTACTTGACCGCGCCGGCCATCACGCCCGACACGAACTGCCGCTGGAAGGCGAAGAAGACCAGCAGCGGGATCACCATCGACACGAAGGCGCCCGGCGCGAGCACGTCGACGTTGTTGCCGAACTGCCGGACCTGCTGTTGCAGCGCCACCGTGATCGGCGGCGACTGGGCGTCGGCGAAGATCAGCGCCACCAGCATGTCGTTCCACACCCACAGGAACTGGAAGATCCCGAGCGAGGCCAGCGCCGGGCCGCCCAGCGGCAGCACCACCCGGGCGAACAGGCGCACCTCGCCGGCCCCGTCGAGCCGGGCCGCCTCCAGCAGCTCGCGCGGGATCTCCGCGAAGAAGTTCCGCAGCAGGAAGATCGCGAACGGCAGCCCGAAGGCCGTGTGGAACAGCACCACGCCCAGCGTCGTCTCGAAGATCCCGACCGCGCCGAACAGCTTCGACACCGGCACCAGAGCCACCTGCACCGGCACCACGAGCAGCCCCACGACCAGCAGGAACCACCAGTCCCTGCCCGGGAAGTCCAGCCACGCGAAGGCGTAGCCGGCGAACGCGCCGATGACGACCACGAGGAGCGTCGCCGGGACGGTGATGAGGACCGTGGCGACGAGGGAGTCGGTGATCGCCTCGTTGGAGAGCAGCTGCCGGTAGTTCTCGGTGGTCAGCTGGGCGGGGGCCGTGAAGACCTGCCACCAGCCCCCCGAGGCGATGTCGGACGGCGAGCGCAGCGAGGAGATCAGCAGCCCGACCGTCGGCATCAGCCAGAACAGGGCGACCAGGACGAGCAGGATCCGCACCCCGCCGGAGGCGGCGCGAGCGGCGATCCGGGACGCCGGCCCGCCCGCCGGCCGGCCTGCCGGGCCGCTCATCGCACTGCCCGCCGGGCTGGTCACCGGTCGGCTCGTCGGGCCGCTCATCGGCGGGTCTCCCTTCGCGTGCGGCGGACACGGCGGATGTTGACCGCCATCACCGGCAGGACGAGCAGCAGGAGCAGCACCGCGATGGCCGAGCCGACCCCGAGGTCCGCGTCCGTGCCGAAGGACGAGCGGTACAGCTGGAGCGCCAGCACGTTCGCGTCGTCCTGCGCCGAGCCCGGCGCGATGATGAAGACCAGGTCGAAGACCTTCAGGACGTTGATCATCAGGGTGACGAGGACGACGCCGAGGACCGGCGCGAGCAGCGGGACGGTGATCCGGCGGAAGACCTGCCACTCGTTCGCCCCGTCGACCCGCGCCGCCTCCAGGAGTTCCCGCGGCAGGCCCGCGAGCCCGGCGGCGATGAGCACCATCGCGAAGCCGGCCCACATCCACACGTAACTCCCGATGATCGCGGGGGTGACGAGCGAGGGGCCGAGCCACTCCACGCCGTCGTACTGCGCGCGGAAGTTGCTCGCGGGCAGCCGCAGGACGGCCCCGTCGGCGGCGGCCGGGAGCGTGAAGGTGCCGTCGGCGCCGGCCGTCGCCCGGGCCACCACCCGGCCGTCCTTGACCGCCTCGATCCGCAGCCCCTTCAGACCGCGTTCCTGCGGATCCACGGCGTTCGGCTTCCCGCCGCCGCCCCGGGTGAAGTCCAGCCACGCGACCCCGGTGACGCCGTCGCCGGCCGGTGCGGGGGTACGGGCCGGCCGGGCGTCCTCCGGCATCTGCGCCGGGGCCACGCCGACCAGCGGCAGCCGGGCGATCTCCCCCGTTCGCACCGGGGACTTCGTGACGTACGCCCCGCCGCCCGCCGCCTCCAGCGGGTGGACGGGCAGCGGGCGGGCGCGCGGGAAGACGGACGCCTCGGCGAAGGTGTCGTGGACGCCGACCCAGACCGCGTTGGCGACCCCGCGGTCCGGATCCTGCTCGTAGACGAGCCGGAAGATGATGCCGGCGGCGAGCATCGAGATCGCCATCGGCATGAAGACGACCAGCTTGAACGCCGTTCCCCAGCGCACCCGTTCGGTGAGCACCGCGAAGACCAGACCGAGGGCGGTCGCCACGGTGGGCGCGACGACCACCCAGATCAGGTTGTTGCGGACGGCGGTGCGGATCGACTCGTCGGTGAAGAGCGTGACGTAGTTGTCCAGTCCGGCGAAGGAATCACCCGATCGGTCGAACAGGGAGCGCTGGACGGAATAGCCGATGGGGTAGACGACGAGCGCGCCCAGGAGGACGAGGGCGGGCAGCAGGAAGGCCGCGGCGGTGAGCGTGGTGCGGTTGCCGCGACCACGGCTCCGGTTCCCGCTACGGGTCCCGCGCCGGCTCGGGGTCCCGCTGCGGGCCGGCGGCGCGGGGCGTTCGGTGCGCAGGCCGTCGCCGGCGGCGTCGGAGCCGGTCGGGCCGGGGTTCGCGGTCCCGTCGGGGCGTCGGGTGCCGCCGGGGCCTTCGTCGCCGGCCCCGGGGGCGGCTTCCCGGCCTTCGCCGGATGCGTGGGCTTCGGTGCCGGTCATGGCTCAGCCCTTGTACGCCTTGGCGGCCTCGGCCTCCAGTCTGGCCTGTGTCCCCGCCACGTCCTTCGGGTTCTTCAGGAAGTCCTGGAGCGCCTTCCACTCGCCCTTGCCGGGCGTCCCGCCGAACGACTGCGGCATCTGGTCCGACATGTCGAAGCGGAAGGCGTCCCCCGCGCCGATCAGCGACGTCGCGATCCTGCGCTGCACGTCGTTCGGGTAGGCGGCCGGGTCGAGCGCCTTGTTCGGGGAGAGGAAGCCGCCCTCGGCCGCCCAGATCCTGGCCGCGTCGGGCGAGGCGAGGAACGTCAGCAGGGCCTGCGCGCCCTTCGTGTCCTTCAGCGCCACGGCCGCGTCGCCGCCGGTCACCACCGGGGCCTTCGCGCCGTCGCCGACGGCGGGGAACGGGAAGACCTTCGCGTCGGTGCCGATCTTCGCGCCGGTCTCCGCGATGTTGACCGCCGAGAAGTCGCCCTCGAAGACCATCGCGGCCTTGGCCTGGTCGCCGCCCGTGAAGGTCTGCGTCACGGAGACCGGGAACTCGGTCTGCAGCGCGCCGTTCGTGCCGCCCGCGAGCAGGGCCGGCTTGCCGAACAGCTCGGCCAGGGTCGTGAGCGCCTTGGCCACGGACGGGTCCGTCCACTTGAGGGTGTGCCGGGCCAACTGGTCGTACTTCTCCGGGCCCGCCTGGGAGAGGTAGACGTTCTCGAACCAGTCGGTGAGCGTCCAGCCGTCCGCGCCGCCGACCGAGACCGGGGTGACGCCGGAGGCGGAGATCGTCTCGGCGGTCGCGAGGAAGTCCTTCCAGGTCTTCGGCTCGCTCGCGCCCGCGTTGTCGAAGGCGGCGGCGTTATACCAGACGAGGGACTTGTTGGCCGCCTTGAAGTAGACGCCGTAGGCCGTGCCGTCGACCGCGCCGAGGTCCTGCCAGCCCTTGGAGTAGTTCTTCGCGAGCTGGGCCTTCGCCTCCGGGCCGAGCGGCTTGATCCACTTCTGGGCCGCGGCCTGGTGGATCGCGCCGACCTGCGGCAGCATCGCCACGTCCGGCGGGGAGCCGCCGGCGATCTTCGTACCGAGGAAGTTCACGATCGGGTCCTGGGCGGGCACGAAGGTGACGGTCGCGCCCGTGCGCTTCTCGAACTCCTTCAGGACCTTCGTGAAGTTCGCCTGTTCGGGGCCCGTCCAGACGGCGGCGACCTCGATCTTCTCGCCCTTGAGGGACGGCAGGGCCAGTGCGGACCCGTCCGTGGGGGCCTTCGTGCCGGGCATGGAGCCCGTACCGCCGCCGTCGTCGTCGCTGCCGCAGCCCGCGGCCGCGAGCACGGCGGCCGTGGTCGCCGCCACGACGCCGAGTCGAAGAGTTCTGCCGTTACGCATCCGAGCCCCGCCTCTCCCGCGTGTACCGGTCCCGTTCGCACAGGTCTACGCCGGGTGCCGGAGGCTCGCAATACCGCCTTCCGTGTCAAGCGGGGGATCGTGATCGGCTCGTGACGTGTTGTCAGGCCGGGGCGGGGGAGGTGAGCGGTGCTATCGGAGTGGCCTCCACGGACCGGGCGGCGCGGTCGAGAGCGCTGGCCAACAGGGCCAGATCCGTCGGGCCGTTGCCCAGCTCGCGGACCGGGCGGCGGGTGGGCGGGTCACCCATCCGCTCCCACTCCAACGGGACCACGGTCGGGCGCTGCGTGGCCGTGCGCGGGATGCGCCCGGTGACCCGGCCTGCCTGGAACGGCGTCACCCGGCCGTCCGGATGACCCAGCCTGCCCCGGCCGGGCTGCGGCTCGTCCGGGCCCTGCCCGGGCGCCGCGGGCGGCGGGTCGAGCACGATCCGCAGCCGCGCGCCGTGCGCCAGCTCGGTGTCCGCCGTGCGGTCCGGTCGCGCCGAGGTCGCCACCAGATGCACCCCGAGCCGCGCCCCGTTCCGCGCCACCGCCTCCAGGGCCCGGACCACGGACCCGGCCGCCGGCCGGCCGGGCGCGCCGAGCGCGGGCGCGACCAGCGCGTCGAAGTCGTCGACGAGGACGACGAGGCGGGGCAGCGCGCCGGCCCCCTCGGCGGCGCCGGTGCGCGCGCCACCCGCCTGCGGGCCGCCGTGCGGGACGGCCCGGCCCCCACCCGTGCCCGCCGCGCCGGTCCCGTCCGCGTGGGTCTCGTCCGTACGCAGGGTGCGGCTGCCGGCGCGCTCGCCGAGGAGATCGGAGCCGGGCGGCGGGGTGCGCTCGCCGAGGGCGCCCGCGCGGTACGTACGGGCGCCGGCCGGGTCGTCCAGGGCGCCTCCGCCCGTGCGGTACGTGCGGCCGCCGGCCGTGTCGTCGGGGCCGCCGGTCGCTGTGCGGGGGGTACGGCTGCTGCCGGTGTCGTCGAGGGACCCCGGGCCCGTGTGGGAGGTCCGGCCGCTCGGGCGGTCGCCCAGCAGGTCGGAGCCCGGCGGCGGGGTCCGGTACGCGGACCCGCCGTCCTGGTCGTACACCTCGCGCGTTTCGGTGCGGTGCGTCCGGCCGGCGGCGGTGTCGTCCGAGACGCCGGGGCCCCTGCGGTGCGTCCGGCCGCTCGCCGTGTCGTCGAGGGACCCCGGGCCCGTGTGGGAGGTCCGGGCGCTCGGGCGGTCGCCCAGCAGGTCCGAGCCCGCCGGCGGGGTCCGGTCGGTGAGCGGGGCCGTGGCGTGCCGGGGGAGGCGGGCGCTCGGGGTGTCGCCCACCGCGCCGTCGGGCGCCACGCGGAGGGTGCGGCCGCTCGCGCGGTCGCCGAGCAGGTCCGAGCCGGGGGGCGGGGTGCGGTCGCCGGCCGTGGTCGCACCGGGAGCCGGGCGGGGGACGCGGCCGCTGCCCGCGTCCGCCAGGTCGCCCGTGCGGGCGTCCGGGATGCGGGCCGTGGCGCGCGGGCCGGCCGGGACGGACTCGGCGGGGCTCGCCGTTCGCTGGCCGATCAGGCGGGCCGAGCGCCGGTCCGCGAAGTGCGTGTCGCCGAGGAGCTCGGCCCGGCGCTTCAGCTCGGCGCCCAGGGCCTGGGCGAACTCCCTCATGCGGACCGGATCGGCGGCCACCAGATGCTCGGTGACGTGTGGCAGCTCCGTACAGGCGCCGAGGCCCTCGCCGCGCTCGCCGCCCGCGCCGTCGACCAGGAGCAGGCCGAGCCGGTCGGGGCGGCCGCCGGCCGCGAGGGAGGCGGCGATCGAGCGCAGCAGCTCGGTCCGGCCGCTCCCCGCCGGGCCCTCGATCAGCAGGTGGGGGCCCTCCTGGGTGAGGTCCACGGCCACCGGACCGCGCGGCCCGGCGCCCAGGATCGCCGTGCCGTCCGAGGAGGAGGCCCAGCGGGCCATCAGGGAGGCGGGGGTGGCCCGGGCCAGGCCCAGCTCGTCGAGGAGCCGGGCCGAGGGCGGCAGCGCGGCGGCCGCCCGCCCCTGCCCGGGGACGCCGGCCGTCTCCGTGCGCAAGGGGGCGAGGGCCCGTCCGAACCGTTCGGCCCAGGCGACGGACACCGCGTCCACCACGCCGACCGTGCCGTGCCCGGCGGCCCGGCCGCCGGCGGTGCGCAGCAGCCGCAGGGCCGTCGCCACGTCGCCGCTGAGCAGCGCCACGGCCCCGCACTCGCGGAAGGCGAAGGAGGCGGCGCACGCCTCCTCGTAGGTGGCCGCGACGGGCGAGGCGGGCGAGGCGGAGGGCGCCTCGGCGAGGCAGAGGAGATGGATGCCGGCGGCGGCGCCGACTCCGGCGAGCCGCGCCGCCGTCTCGCGCAGCGCCGCGGAGCCCGGGTCGCCGTCGATGACCACGACGGTCGCGGGTCCCTCGTACCGGGCGGCGGCCTCGGCGACCGCGGCCCGGTCGGCGCTCGGCCAGCCCGGCCCGAGCGGCCCGTCGTCGAGGCGGCGGGTGAGTTCGGTCAGTCGCGCGTGCGCCTGCTCGCGGTCGTACGCGAGGAGCAGCCGGCAGTCCTGCCCGTGCGCGGGGCGTACGTGCGGCAGCCAGCCGAGCCACCCCCAGGCCCGGCGCCGCTCCTCCAGGGGACGGTTCCGGTCGGCGCTGACCAGGACGATCTCGAGGTCGGCGGGGGAGTGCAGGGCGGCGAGCTGGGCGAGGACGGAGCGGGCCAGTCCGGCGAGCCGGGGCGCGGGCCCGGCGAGGCCCAGCGAGCCGGCCTCGCGCAGCCCGACGGTGACGGGCACCCCGGACAGCTCGGCGCGGTCCGTGGTGCCGAGCCGGACCACGAGGGCCTCGGGGTGTTCGGGGCCCCGCTCCCACAGGCGCGGTCCGGGGCCGAGCGCGGTGAGCAGCACGGCGGCCGGGTCGGGCCAGCTGTCGGGCGAGGGGCCGGCGCCGGGCGCGGACCCGGGGGCCGCTCCGGCGAAGGCGGGCACGGGCTCCACCCCGTACTCGCCGGGGGACGGCTCCTCGCGGCCGCCCGCGAGCCGCCGGGCCCAGGCGCCGAGCCCCCGTCTGCGGGTCTGGGTCTGGCGGGTCCTGCTGTGCGCCTCGATCTCGCCCTGGGGCTCGGCGGACTCCTCAGCGCGCGTGTGGCCGTCGCCGTCGCCGTACGCGACGCCGGCGCCGTGCGTGGCGTCCTCGGGGGTCGTGCCCGCCGCGTACGGCGGCGCGTAGGCCCCGGCGCCCGGGCGGTCCTGGTCCAGGGGGCGGGCCGCCTCGGGGAGGGCCACGCGCAGATGGCCCTCGCCGTCCGGGGCGGTGGCGGGCGCCGCCCGGTCGGCGCCGTCCGGGCCGCCGGGGCCGGTCAGGCGCAGGGCGGACTCGCCGACCCGCAGGAGGGCGCCGGAGGGGAAGCGGACGGGCTGCGGCCCGACGGGGACGCCGTCGACGCTCGTGCCGTTCGTGGAGCCCGGGTCGCTCACGGTGACACGGCCGTCCGCGCCGACCGTCACCGTGCAGTGGGAGCGGGACACGTCGGGGTCGTCGAGCGGCACGTCCGCGTCCACGGAACGGCCGATTCTGATCGCTCCGCCGTGCAGCAGGTGCACCCCGCCGGCGTCCGGTCCGGCCACCACGTGCAGCCGGGCGGGGGCGCCCTCGCCGACGCCGTCGTCCGGGCCGGGCACCTGGAGGGAGAGCACGGCGCCGTCGACCAGCGGCGGCATGCCGAGCAGGCAGCGGCGGGTGTCGAGGCGCTCGCCGCCCGCGTAGAGGACGGTGGTCCCCGAAGACGAGGTGTCCGGGCCGGAGACGGCCGCGGCGAGGGAGGAGGCCACGGCGGCCAGCTCGGTCCCCGCGGGCGCGGTGACGAGCACGTCGCAGGCGCGCCCGGCGCCATGGCCGGCGTGCGGCGCGAGGACGGTCAGCCGGATCTGCATCGCCGTCAGCGGTCCCTTCTGCGCGGCGTACCCGGCAGGGGAATCCCACTCGCTCCCCCCACCCGGCACGGACGCGTCGTCCGGTACAGGTCGGCACGGCGCGGGGGGCTCCCGACCCCCGACACGACGTGCTGTAGGCATCCTCGCACCTGCCACTGACAACCCGCCCCCGGGCCGCCCAGAAGTGATCTTGTTCGGTCGCGCTCGAAGCGTCACCGGTCGTGAATTCGCCTGGTTACGTACGTCTCGCCGTGCTTGCGGCAACCCCCGGCGCGCCTCGGGCGTCTCCTTTCCGGACACGTACGGAGTCGGAATCGGCCGTCCTGGGGACAGCCGGTGACCCGTTCGGCGGCACTAAAGTGGGTCGGACACCCGGACGGGTCACAGAACACACAGGGACCCCGGGGACACTTCGACGAACCACCCCAGGACCACGATCAGCAGGGAGCGCGTGACGTGCGGCCTATCGGCAGCAAGTACCTGCTCGAGGAGCCGCTCGGCCGCGGCGCCACGGGCACCGTCTGGCGAGCCCGCCAGCGGGAGACGGCCGGCGCGGAGGCGGCGGTGCCGGGGCAGCCCGGCGAGACCGTCGCGATCAAGGTCCTCAAGGAGGAGCTGGCCAACGACGCGGACATCGTGATGCGCTTCCTGCGCGAGCGGTCCGTGCTGTTGCGGCTCACCCACCCCAACATCGTGCGCACCCGCGACCTCGTCGTGGAGGGTGACGTCCTCGCCCTGGTGATGGACCTCGTCGAGGGCCCCGACCTGCACCGCTACATCCGCGAGAACGGACCGCTCACCCCCGTCGCCGCCGCGCTGCTCACCGCGCAGATCGCGGACGCGCTCGCCGCCAGCCACGCCGACGGCGTCGTCCACCGCGACCTCAAGCCGGCGAACGTGCTGCTCGCCGAGCGGGACGGCGCGATGCACCCGATGCTCACCGACTTCGGCATCGCGCGCCTCGCCGACTCCCCGGGCCTGACCCGCACCCACGAGTTCGTCGGTACGCCCGCGTACGTCGCCCCCGAGTCCGCCGAGGGGCGCCCGCAGACCTCCGCGGTCGACATCTACGGCGCCGGCATCCTCCTGTACGAGCTGGTCACCGGCCGGCCGCCGTTCGCCGGCGGCACCGCCCTGGAGGTCCTGCACCGCCACCTGAGCGAGGAGCCGCGCCGCCCCTCGACCGTGCCCGGGCCGCTGTGGACGGTGATAGAGCGCTGCCTCAGCAAGGACCCGGACCGGCGGCCCAGCGCCGAGAACCTGGCCCGCGGGCTGCGCACGGTCGCCGCCGGCATCGGCGTGCACGCGACCCCCGCCCAGATCGAGGCCGCCGACGGCGTCGGCGCGCTGCTCGCCCCCGACCCGGCCCCGGCGCCGGTGCCGCAGGCACCGGGCGTGGACCCGGCCGGCGCGACCCAGGTCCTGCCGAGCGGCTCGGGCGCCCCGCAGCCGCCGCTGTACGACCCGGCGGCGCCGACCGGCGTCATGCCGACCAGCGGCCCGGCCGGCGCGGCCGACCCGACCGCCGTGCTCCCGGCGACCGGCCGCGGCCCCGTGGACGCGGCGGATCCGACCGCGGTCATGCCTCCCGTGCCGCAGGACCCGCCGGCCGAGCAGCCGCACCCGTGGCAGACGCAGCTGCGCGCCGCCCGGGACCGCAACGAGCAGACCCAGGTGCAGTACCTCGACCCGAGCGAGGACCCGCTGCGCCGCCGGCCGCAGCGCCGCGCGCAGCCGCCGCAGGACGGGCCGCCGCAGTACCAGCAGCAGCCGCCGCAGTACCAGCAGCCGCACCAGCCCCAGCAGCAGTACCCGCAGCGCCCGCCGCAGCCGTACCAGCAGCGCCCGCAGCCCCAGCCGTACGCCCCGCAGCCGCCGCAGCGGCAGCAGTACGCGCCCCAGCCGCCCCAGCAGCAGTACGCGCCGCCGCAGCCGCCGCCGCAGGCCCCCGCGCCCGCCCCGGCCCCGCGCGAGCCGCGCCCGCCGCGGCAGCGCAGCGCCAACCCGATGCGCATCCCGGGCCTCGGCTGCCTCAAGGGCTGCCTGTTCACGATCGTGCTGTTCGTGGTCGCGGGCTGGCTCGTGTGGGAGCTCACGCCGCTCCAGGACTGGGTCGCCGAGGGCAAGGGCTACTGGCAGGCGATCGGCGACGGGATCAGCTCCTTCATGGACTGGGTCTCCTCGCTCACCGACAGCGCGAGCGGTGGCTCGGGCAGTGGTTCGGGCAGCGGTTCGGGTGCCGGTACCGGCCAGTAGGCACCCACGAGGAGCCGTGAAGACCGGCGATTCTGTCGCTTTGTCGACTTCCGAGGGGTGATTTCCCCTCGGAAGTGCCGGTGGGCGCCCTCGGCCGCGTAACTTTGACGCGAACCGCAGCCGCTGAGGGAGCAGTCTTGGCACGGAATATCGGCAGCCGCTACACGGCCCACCAGATCCTCGGGCGGGGCAGCGCGGGCACGGTGTGGCTCGGCGAGGGCCCCGAGGGCCCCGTCGCCATCAAGCTGCTGCGCGAGGACCTCGCCTCCGACCAGGAGCTCGTCGGCCGTTTCGTCCAGGAGCGCACCGCGCTGCTCGGACTCGACCACCCGCACGTCGTCTCCGTCCGCGACCTCGTCGTCGACGGCAACGACCTCGCGCTCGTCATGGACCTGGTCCGCGGCACGGACCTGCGCACCCGCCTCGACCGCGAGCGCCGGCTCGCGCCCGAGGCCGCCGTCGCGATCATCGCCGACGTCGCCGACGGCCTCGCCGCCGCCCACAAGGCCGGCGTGGTCCACCGGGACGTCAAACCCGAGAACATCCTGCTCGACATGGAGGGCCCGCTCGGCCCCGGCGGGGCCCACCCGGCGCTCCTCACCGACTTCGGCGTCGCCAAGCTCATCGACACCCCCGGCCGCACCAAGGCCACCCGGATCATCGGCACCCCCGACTACCTCGCCCCCGAGATCGTCGAGGGCCTGCCGCCGCGCGCCGCCGTCGACATCTACGCCCTCGCGACCGTCCTATACGAGCTGCTCGCCGGCTTCACCCCGTTCGGCGGCGGCCACCCCGGCGCCGTACTGCGCCGGCACGTCACCGAGACCGTCGTCCCGCTGCCCGGCATCCCCGAGGAGCTGTGGCAGCTGATCGTCCAGTGCCTCGCCAAGGCCCCCGCCTCCCGGCTGCGCGCCTCCGAGCTCGGGACCCGGCTGCGGGACGTGCTGCCGATGCTCAAGGGCATCCCGCCGCTCGACGTGGACGAGCCGGACGCGGACCCGGCGGCGGAACCGGCGTACGAGGAGGACCCGTACGCGACCAAGGGAGCCGGCGACGAGCCCGCGCCGCGCCGCGCCGCCGTCCCGCTCGTCCCCGGCGCCTCCACCGACTCCAACCGGGACACCCACACCTCCATGCGGGTCCCCGGCCCCGACGAGCTCTCCGGCGGCCCCCTCGGCACCGCCCGGGCCCCGCGCCCGGCCGGCGCGCCGCGACCCGGCTCCGCCCGGCACAAGGCGGACGCCGTCCGCAAGCGCCGGATCACGCTCACGGTCGCGGCCGTGGTGATCGCGGGCGCGCTGGGCGCGGGCGGCTATCTGGCGGCCTCCGGGGACACCGAGACCCCGCCCCAGGACAGCAGCCCGTCGGCGCGGCCGTAGTCGCGGGGTCCGGGTCCTTGCCACGAGCCGTTACGCTGGACGCGTGGCAGTCGTCGATGTATCCGAAGAGCTGAAGTCCCTCTCCTCGACCATGGGGTCGATCGAGGCCGTCCTGGACCTCGACAAGATGAGGGCAGACATCGCCGTGCTCGAAGAGCAGGCCGCGGCCCCGTCCCTGTGGGACGACCCGGAGGCGGCGCAGAAGATCACGAGCAAGCTTTCGCACCTCCAGGCCGAGGTCCGCAAGGCCGAGGCGCTGCGCGGCCGCATCGACGACCTCGCGGTCCTGTTCGAGCTGGCCGAGGAGATGGACGACCCGGACACCCGGGCCGAGGCCGAGACCGAGCTCACGGCCGTCCGCAAGGCGCTCGACGAGATGGAGGTCCGTACCCTCCTCTCCGGCGAGTACGACGAGCGCGAGGCCCTGGTGAACATCCGGGCCGAGGCCGGCGGCGTCGACGCCTCCGACTTCGCCGAGCGCCTGCAGCGCATGTACCTGCGGTGGGCCGAGCGCCACGGCTACTCCACGGAGGTCTACGAGACCTCGTACGCGGAAGAGGCCGGCATCAAGTCCACCACCTTCGTGGTCAAGGCCCCCTACGCCTACGGCACCCTCTCCGTCGAGCAGGGCACCCACCGTCTGGTCCGCATCTCGCCCTTCGACAACCAGGGCCGCCGCCAGACCTCCTTCGCCGGCGTCGAGATCCTCCCGGTCGTCGAGTCGTCCGACCACGTCGAGATCGACGACTCGGACCTCCGCGTCGACGTCTACCGCGCCTCCGGCCCCGGCGGCCAGGGCGTCAACACCACCGACTCGGCGGTGCGCATCACGCACCTCCCGACCGGCATCGTGGTGTCCTGCCAGAACGAGCGCTCCCAGATCCAGAACAAGGCGAGCGCCATGAACGTCCTCCAGGCCAAGCTCCTCGAGCGCCAGCGCCAGGAGGAGCGCGCCAAGATGGACGCCCTCAAGGGCGACGGCGGCAGCTCCTGGGGCAACCAGATGCGCTCGTACGTCCTGCACCCGTACCAGATGGTCAAGGACCTCCGCACGGAGTTCGAGGTCGGCAACCCGCAGTCCGTCCTGGACGGCGAGATCGACGGCTTCCTGGAGGCGGGCATCCGCTGGCGCAAGCAGCAGGAGCAGGCGCAGTAAGCCGTCCCGTACCTTCACATGACAGCGGGTCCCACTCGAATCGAGTGGGACCCGCTGTCATGTGTCGTGGAGGTGTCAGGTGCCGGGCATCACGCCCGGAACCAGCGTCCGCAGGTCGAACGCGTCGGCCTTGGCCTGCAGGCCGGCGGGCGAGAGATTCACATGGTCGCCCGAGTCGTACGCGGCCTCCGCCGCCGAGCTGATCACCCGGGGCTGCGGGTCCCGGGTGCTGGTGGTGTCGGTGACGCCCAGCACGGCCTCGGTGTCGACCACGTCGACGTAGGGCGGGGTGTATTCCCGCTGCTCCGAGGTCCAGGCGTTGACGGCGGCCCAGTTCAGGTCGTTGGCGTCGGTGCACCTGCTGTAGCCGTGGCAGGGGGTGAGTGTCGTGAACACCGTCTTGATGCCCCAGGCGGAGAGCTCGTCGCGCAGGACGATGAACGAGGCGTTCAGCGCGGTGTCGTCCACCCCGGCGGCCACGTCCTGCACGCCCATGGAGACGACCGCTGTGCGCACGCCGGCCGCCGACAGGACATCCCGGTCGAGCCGGGTCAGCAGCGCCGGATTGCCGTTCTCGTTGGCCATGACCCGGTTTCCGCGGATGGCCGCGCTGTGCATACCCCACGCCGGCAGGTCCGCCTGCGGGTTGACGCGCAGGCGGGCGGCGAGGCGGTGCATGAACGTGGGCGTGTTCATCACCGGCGTGGAGCCTGTCCAGCCCGGGTCGACGATGTCGTCACCGAGCACGGAGATGCCCGGCTGGGCCGTCTCCGTGGCCACGTCGACGCCGGTCAGAAGGTTGGTGCAGAAGCAGCGGAAGCTGCCGGTGGCCATGAAGGTGTCGGCGACGGTGTCCATCGTGTGGTCGCCGGAGCCGACGGGCGCCATGTACTGGAAGTCCCAGGGAGAGTAGCTGTGCTGCACGAGGTACTGCGCGGAGTTGGCCAGGTGGTAGCTGACCAGCAGTGCCCGCCCAGCCGTCACCGGGTAGTCCAGGGGATCGCTGTAGACCTCGCCGCCCACGGGGATCGTGACGCTCTTGCTGCCGCCGAAGGTGAACTCCACCGGGGCGGCGGTCGCCGTGGCGGTGCCGCCCGACCGTGGTGCCGCGGTGGCGCGTCCGATGGTGAGGGGAGACGTGCCGTAGCTGTTCGAGAGGCGGATCCGTACGGTCGGACCGCTGCTCTGGGGAACCGCCGCGATACGGAAGGTCTGGTTGGAGTACGCGGTGCCCGACAGGTAGTTGAACGCGCCCACGTTCGGGGCGCTCCAGCCGGTGTTCCAGGTGCCCGTGCCCGGGGCCGCCTCGGTGTCGCGTACCGCCATGCCGAAGATGTGCAGGGCCGGCACGGAGGCGCCCACCTTGTCGGCGATGTCCGGGAGGCTCACCGAGGTGACGGCCACGCCCGGCTTCAGGGGCACGGCGAAGGCGTAGATCTTCGACTGCACGTCGTCCTGTCCCGTCGGCTTGTTCCGGTGCGGTAGAGCCACGGCGGAAAGCATGTACTCGCCCTGCGAACCCCAGTCGGGCGAGGCGAGGTAGTAGGGGGAGTTGGTGCCGTCCGCGTACGTGACGCTGCCGCTCGCCGATGAGCACTCCGTCGGCGTGCCCGCCCGGTAGTCGCAGTCGGTCGCCGTGGTGCCCTCGCCGTCGGGGATGACGGGCAGGGAGTGGTCGGCGGGGTTGCGGTTGTAGGCCACGTTGGCCCAGGTGCCGGTGGCGAGGAAGACCAGAGCTCGGCCCTTGGCACCGCTCATGAGGATCGTCTGATTGGCCGCGAGGGTGTTGTCGGGGCCGGAGCCGAAGGTGGGCAGTGTGAACGTCGCGCCGTTCACGGTGACCTTGCCACCGCCGTGCCAGCCCGCGGCCGCCAGGTCCTGCTTCGAGAAGCTGTACCCGGCGCCGTCGGCGTTGGCGGCGGTCCGTGCGGCGTCGTCCGACACGGCGGTGTTGTCGAAGGCGTCGGCGAGGCTCGCGTACGTCTTCGGGGCGTGTCCGAGCGCGACGAACTCGTAGCCGTACATTTCGGAGGAGTTGCCGGCCGCGTCCAGTGCGTAGACCCACAGAATGTGGGTGCCGGGGGTGGGCGGGACGACCGCCTTGGAAGCGGTGTTGTTCACCGCGGTCACGATCTGCGTAGCGGGCGGGTTGCTCGTGGGCGGCTTGATGTCGAGTCCCCAGACGAACTTGGCCGCGGTGTTGTTCGTGGTGCCCGGATCGACCTTGAAGGTGAAGGTGCCCGAGGTTCCGGCGGCCGCCCCGGGCTGGTGCTCGGGGTAGACGTTGTTCACGGAGGAGACCAGCGGGCGGGCGGGCGCCCGGCGGTCGACGGTGAAGTGGCAGACGGACGTGTTGGCACGGGTGTCCTTGCCGTCCGTGGCCGTCACCTGCCAGGCGATGGTCGTGCCGTCGGCGAGGCCACTGATGAAGGTGGACGGTACCTGGACCGGGGCCTTGTAGCCGCTCGCCACGTTGGCGCTCGTCAGGGAGAGCTTGTTCGGGGTGCCGTCGTCGACCCAGTACGTGTAGCTGCCGGCCAGCGTGTCCTTGTCGGCGTCGCTCAGCGTCGACGTGAGCGTCGGCGGAGTGGTGGAGACCGTCTTGCCGATCAGGGGGTACGGCGCGGCCGTGTCACAGCCGTACGAGGAGGTCCCCACGTTCACGGAGGGGCTGGCCGGCGCGTTCGGCACGTGGTTGTACGTGATGCTCATCGACGGGTTCGGCGCGAAGCGCTTGAACTTGTTCTTGTCGCTCTCGTCCGCGTTGAGGAGGGCAAAGGTCCAACTCGACGACTTGGCCGCGGCGACCTTGGCGATGGTGGACGTCACGTTGAAGCCGCCGGACGGCTGGCTCGTGCACGCGGGGCCGTAGGAACGGGTGGCGAGCTTGGCGACCAGCCCCGGACGGCTGCTCCAACTGGTGCTCGCGATGATGGCGTTGGCGGAGTACAGATTGACGTCCTCGGACAGGCTGCAGCTTGCCGAGTAGGTCTCCATGGCGTTCACCGTCGCGGTGACGATGTGCGTGCTCCATACCGCTGACGGGATACCGAGTTGGAAGTACGCCCGTTCCCGGCCGACGCAGCCCGACCAGCCGTTGTAGCCGACACCGGGGTTGCCGTACGCCGTCGAGTCGTAGTTCTTCGCCGACGGGCAGCCCTCCTGCACGTGAACGAAGTGCTGCTTGGCCGCGGTCTGGTAGTGCGGGCTCCACGAGGGGTCGATGAACACCGGGAACCGGGTGGACGGATCCTTGAGCATGCGGACGTCCGGGGCGAGGGTGAGCTTCGAGCCGCTCATCGTGCTGCGTACGGGGGCGCTGTGCGCCCCCCGGCCGGGGCCTCGGGCGTCCGACGGGGCGTCCGTGGGGCCCGCCGCCCTGCTGCTGCCGGAGCGGGCGGCCGTGCCGGCGGAGCCGGTCACGGCGGAGGAGTCCCACATGCGGGGCGCGGGGGCGCTGAACAGCACCTGACCCGCGGGGGCGGTGGCCTGGAGGTTGCCCTGGCCGTCGTCGTCCACACGGACGCCGATTCCACTGGTGGTCATCGACAGTGAGGCGAGCTTCGGGTCGGCGGCGGCCTTGGGCGTCTTGACGACGAGGACCTGGGTGAAGCCGCCACGGCTGTCGGCCGTCAGCGTCAGGTCCACATCCGGCAGTACGCCGGGGTAGGTGACGGTGGAGCCCGCGACGGTCGGCCGGGGGAGCGGGGTGGGCCACGACAGCTGCAGGGAGGCCTTGCCGTTCCTCATGGTGACCAGGGGGTGGTCGCCGCCCCCGGAGAAGACGAGCGGTGCCGCCGTGGCCGCCGTTCGGTAGGAGCCGTCGGCTGCTCGGCGGAGCGTGCTGTCGACCGGGACCCACGCGCCGTTCCTCCGCACCCGCTGCGGTAGGACGCTCGATGTCCAGGTGACCGTGCCGCCGGTGTTCGCGGTGACGACGTCGGTCTCGGTGGTGAGCGCGTCTACCTGAACCGGGTGGCCGGTCCTCAACGCCTCACGCTGCGCTGCAGCGAGTGCCTTTTCCTGCGCGCCGGTCAGGCCGGAATCCGCCTCTTCTCGCATTGTGCCGAGTCGGCCAGGTTCTGATTTATGCGGAATCGGTGCAGGTATGCCGGCGCCGGGAGAGGCTGCGGAATTGGAAATTCCGGAGCCGGGTTCAGGGCCGGCCATTGCCGTGCTCGGAGCTGCCGCGCTGATGAGCGCAATGCAGGTCACGGCGGCCAGCCGGCATCTGATCCTGGAGCTGCGGCCTACTGGGTCGCGCATACAAGTCCCCCCTGATGCATGGGATGGAAGGGCGATCGCGCGGGACGCTGCCACAGGTAAGGCGCGTCGGGCAAGGAATTCCTTTGATGTGGCCCGATTAATTCGGTTGACAACGACTCATCCTTGCGAGTCTGTGACTCTTTGCTATTTCTTTGCCGACGTGTTTCCTCGCTTGTACCTGAACGAGGGCGTCCGCTGATAATTTCGCCCGCGCTGTCTCGGTCGATTTGTGGGGGGTCACGAATGGTGCGGCGAATATCGGGCAGATGGGCATTTCTGAGACGCGGCAGGGCGACGGCGACCGCCGCATCGGTGGCACTTGCCACCGCATTCACCCTGGTCGCGACGCTCGCCGACCCCACCGCGGTCGCCTTCGCCACCGACAAGCCGCGCAACTACGCGGTCTCGCCCGGCAAAACCCGCCCCGTCCCGGTCGGCCCGGTCAAGGGCCGTCCGGTCCCGTCCACCACATCGCCGCAGTGGGATCCCGGCAAGGCCCGTAAGGCCTGGCCGGCCGAGGCCACAGCCGAGACCGCGCTCGCCCCCGCCGCCACCGGGCGGCGAACCGCGGCCGTCCGGGTCGGCACCCTGCCCGTGTCGGTGGCCCCGGCGGCCTCCGCGGCCGAGACCTCGGTCGCCCGGGTCAAGGTCCGGACCGCCGGCCGCGCGGTCGCCACCCGCGCGGGTATCGCCGGCCTGATCACCTCCGTGGCGCGCACCGACGGCGGCAGCGGCGGCAGGGTGCGCCTGAGCGTCGACTACCGGTCGTTCGCCCAGGCGTACGGCGGTGACTGGTCCTCGCGTCTGCGGCTCGTACGTCTCCCCGAGTGCGTGCTGACGACGCCCCAGCGACCCGAGTGCCGCACTCAGACGCCCGTGGCCTCTGTCAACGACGCCAAGGCCGGGACCGTCAGCGGCGAGGTGCCACTTCCGAACGCCCCGTCGTCCGCGACGGTCCTCGCCGCGGTGGCCGAGGCCGCCGGCGGCGGCGGCTCGTACGCCGCCACATCGCTCTCGCCCTCCGGGCAGTGGTCCGCGGGCGGTTCGACCGGTGGCTTCTCCTACACCTACCCGATCGGTGTGCCGGACGTACCCGGCAGCTTCAAGCCCTCCGTGGCCCTCAGCTACAGCTCCCAAGGTGTGGACGGCCGTACGTCCTCCACCAACGCCCAAGCCTCCTGGATCGGCGACGGCTGGGACTATGCGCCCGGATTCATCGAGCGCTCCTACCGCTCCTGCGCCGACGACGCGGCCGGCGGCACGCCGAAGACGTCCGACCAGTGCTGGAACGGTGCGGCACAGACGCTCACCCTCTCCCTCAACGGCGCTTCGAACACCCTCGTCTATGACGACGCCTCGAAGACGTGGCACCAGCAGAGCGACAGCGGCGAGAAGATCAGCGTCAGGACCGACACGGTCAACGGCGACAACGACAACGAGTACTGGGTCGTCACGACCGCCGACGGCACCGACTACTACTTCGGCCTCAATCGTCTTCCTGGCTGGGTCACGGGCAAGGCGACGACCAACTCGGTGTGGACCACGCCGGTCTTCGGCAACGACGCGAACGAGCCCTGCCACCAGTCCACGTTCGCCGCCTCGTCCTGCGCCCAGGCGTACCGCTGGAACCTCGACTACGCGGTCGACGACCACAGCAACGCCATGAGCTTCTGGTACAAGCCGGAGACGGGCTACTACGGCAAGAACAACTCCACCGCGCCCACCGCCTACACCCGCGGCGGCCAGCTGGAGAAGATCCAGTACGGTCAGCGTGACGGCAAGATCTACGACACCACCACACCCCCGACCGGCCAGGTCTTCTTCGACACCTTCGAACGCTGTCTGCCGGGCGGGGGCTTCGACTGCGCCGAGTCCAAGCTCACCACGACGCCCACCCGCTGGCCCGACGTGCCCGCCGACCAGAACTGCCCGTCCACGGGCACCTGCGCCAACCACGGGCCGTCGTACTGGACCACCAAACGCCTCATCGGCATCCGCACCGAGGTCCTTGTGGGCGGCGCCTATCAGAAGGCGGACTCCTGGGCCCTGACCCACACCTTCCCGCCCACCGGTGACACGACCACCCCCTCGCTCTGGCTGAACTCCATCGTCCGAACCGGCCAGGTCGGCGGATCCCTCGCGATGCCGGAGCTGACCTTCGAGGGCACCGGCCTCGCCAACCGGGTCGACGGCCTCGACGGCTACCAGCCCATTACGCGCCGCCGCATGACCAAGATCGTCAGTGAATCGGGCGGTGTGACCGCGATCAACTACCTGGCGGCGCAGTGCCACCGCGCCGGCACGGTCGTGATGCCGTCCTCCCCGGACAACAACACGCTTCGCTGCTACCCCTCGTACTGGACACCGGCGGGCCAGACCACCCCGCAGCTCGACTGGTTCAACAAGTTCGTCGTCAACACCGTGACCGAGCAGGACCCGTTCGGCGGCGGGCTGCCCGTGCAGACCTCGTACAAGTACCTGGGGGGCGCCGCCTGGCACTTCAACGACGACTCGCTCAGCGAGCCCAAGTACCGCACCTGGAACCAGTGGCGGGGATACGGTCAGGTCGAGGTCTCGACCGGCACCGCGCCCGACCGGCTCACGCTCTCGCGGTCCGTCTACTTCCGCGGTATGAAGGGCGAGAAGCTCGGGTCCGGTACCTGGCCCGCCTCCCTCACCAGCAGCACGGGTGGAGTCACCGCCGCCGACGAGGACCAGTTCGCCGGGCAGGTCTTCGAGACGCTCAGCTACGACGGGTCGGGCGGAGCCCGGCTCGCGAGCACCGTCACCACTCCCGCGCTGGGCAAGGCGACAGCCACGCATGCACGGACGACTGTCGGGCTGGATCCGCTCGTCGCCCGGCTGGCGGTCGAGAACCGGTCCACGCGCACCACGACCACCAAAGCCGACGGAACCGACCGCGTCACCGAATCGGTCACCAACTACGACTCGGTCACCGGCCTGCCGACCGAGGTCGACGACAAGGGCGATCTGTCCACGGCGGCCGACGACAAATGCACCACCACCTGGTACCTGAAGGACGCCGCAGGCAACACCCTGCCCCTGCCCAGGCGCATACAGACCGTCGCGGTCAACTGCGTGGCCACGCCGCAGTACCCGGGTGACCTGATCAGCGACGACCTGACCTTCTACGACGGCCACACGGACAACCTCGCCGCGCCCACGACCGGCGACGTGACGATGGTGCAGAAGGCCGACTCCGTCGACACGGCGGGCACGGCCCACTACATCCCGACGCTGAAGGCGAGCTACGACACCTACGGCCGTCAGATCACCGAGACCGACGCCCGCGGCTACACCACGACCACGTCCTACACGGCGGCCACAGCCACCGCTCCGGCCACGATCAAGGTCACCCAGCCGCTGGTCACCGGCCAGACCACCGCGTTCTCCTCGACCACGACGCTCGACGCGCGGAGTCTCGCCACCAAGGTGACGGACGCGGCCGGATACTCCACCACGAACGCCTACGACCCGCTCGGCCGGCTCATCGCGGTGTGGAAGCCCGGCTTCGCCACCAGCAACGGCGCCAACACCAAGTTCACGTACAACCTCTCGCGTACCGGCGTGTCCACGGTCACCACCCAGACGCTCAACGACGACACCAGCTATCGGACCTCCCTCTCGCTCTACGACGCACTCCTGCGCGCCCGCGAGACCCAGACCGAGACGGCCGACGGCGGCCGGGTCATCACCGAGACCGTCTACGACACCCACGGCTGGCCGGTGAAGACCGCCGGCCCGTACTACGCCACCGGCGCCCCCTCCGGCACGCTCGTCTCCGCCCCCGACAACCAGGTGCCCACCCAGACCGGCACCGTCTACGACGGCGCGGGCCGCGTCACCGACGCGATCTCGTACACCCGGGCCACCGAGACCTGGCGCACGACGTACGCCTACCGAGGATCGGACCGCACCGACACCACCCCGCCGGCCGGCTCCACCCCGACCAGCACCTTCGTCGACGCCCGAGGCAAGACCACCAGCCTGTGGCGGTACCACGGCACGACGCCCACCGGCACGTACGACGAGGTCACCTACACCTACGACCCGTCCGGCAGGCAGACCGGCCAGGACGACAAGAAGGGCCACGCCTGGTCCAGCGGCTACGACCTGCTGGGGCGCAAGACCACCCAGAGTGATCCGGACACCGGCATCACGGACTCCACGTACGACAACGCAGGACACGTGCTGACCGTCACGGACGCACGGAAGAAGCAGGTCACCTACACGTACGACGAGCTCGGACGCCGGAAGGCTCAGTACGACACCACCGGCGACGTTGCCCCTGCCCCGGCCAACCAGCTGGCCTCGTGGACGTACGACACGCTGAAGAAGGGCTTGCCCACCTCGTCGACCAGCTACGACAACGGGCGGGCCTACACCGACAAGATCCTGGGTTACGACTCCTACGGCAGGGTCACGGCCACCGCCCGGGTCATCCCGGCGGAGGAGGGGAACCTCCAGGGCACCTACATCACCCAGAACCGCTACAACCTCACCGGCACGCTCGCCTCGTACACCGACAGCGCGGCGGGCCTCCTGCCGCAGGAAACGGTGAGCTACGGCTACGACCGCTTCGGCCGGCCGAAGACGGCCGGCAGCGAGTCGATGGCCGCCTCGCTGGACTGGACGCAGTACGACGAGCCGCAGCAGTTCACGCTCGGCACCTCCGGGAACTTCGCCCAGCAGACGCTCCAGTACGACGAGCAGACGCATCGGCTGGCCAGCTCCTTCACCGTGGCGGCCTCCGGCACGAAGATCGCCGACCGCACGACCTACGCCTACCAGCCGTCCGGCAACGTCACCCGGATCGCCTCCGAGCAGGGCGACGGCACCACCGACACCCAGTGCTTCCGCTACGACTGGGCCCAGCGACTGGCGGCCGCGTGGACGGCGACGGACGACTGCGCCGCGACACCTGCCCCCGGCGCGGCGGGCACGGTCTCCCGGAGCCCGTCCTCCTACTGGCAGACCTGGACGTACGACGGCACGGGCAACCGGGAGACACAGACCGACCACGCCGTCGACGGTGACGCCACGAAGAACACCGTCTCCACATACGCACAGCCGGCGGCCGGCAAGGGCCCGGCACACGCCGTGGCCTCGATCAGCAAGGTCGCGCCCGGCGGCCCCGAGAACACCCTGGAGACGTCGTACACCTACGACGTCTCGGGCAACATCGAGAGCCGCACCGACCGGGCCGGCACCGACTCGTTCCGCTTCGGCACCCAGGGCAAGCTCGTAGAGCTGGCGCGCACGGCCACGGGCAAGTCTACGAAGTACGTGTACGACGCCGCCGGCAACCTGCTGATCCGGCGCGACGCCGACAAAACGGTGCTGTACACCGGCGACCAGGAGTTGACCCTCAAGACCGGGGCAGCGAAGGCCGAAGGCACCCGCTACATCGGCCTCGGCGGCCAGACCGTCGCCGTACGCACCGTCGACGCCGCCGGGGACCGGGTCGCCTATCTGGTCTCCGATCGTCAGGGCACGGGTCAGATCCAGATCGACGCCGTCTCACAGACGGTCACCCGGCGCCAGTACAAGCCGTTCGGCGAGAAGCGCACCGCCCCGGCGACGTGGCAGGGCAGTCGAGGCTTCGTTGGTGGCCAGGAGGACGAGGACACCGGCCTCGTCAACCTGGGCGCCCGGCAGTACGACCCTGCGGCGGGGCGCTTCCTCTCACCGGATCCGCTGCTCGACGCCAACGACCCCGAGCAGTGGAACGCGTACTCCTACGCCAACAACAGCCCGGTCACGCTCAGCGACCCGGACGGCCTGTGCCCGAAGGACGGGGACGTCTGCGGTGTCCAGGGCCAGACGCCCTCGAAGCCGCCGACGCAGAAGGAGATCGACGACTACAACAAGCAGAACAAGGCCGCCGCTCCCGCCACTACCAGCACCACGACGCACACCGACAGCGCCACCGCGAAGGCCGAGGCCGAGGCGGCGGACCGCGCCAAGGCCACCGCGGACGCGGCGGCGGCCGCGGCGCGGAAGGAGAAGGAGGGCTTCAAGGACAAGATCGTCAACCTGGTCGCGGACCTGATCGGCATCACCGACGCCGTCAACTGCTTCACCAAGGGCGACGTGATGGCCTGCATCAACACGGCCCTCAACGCGGTGCCCTGGGGCAAGGTCTTCAAGGCGATCAAGGTCGGCTACAAGGCCTTCAAGCTGTGGCGCTCCATCCAGAAGGCCGAGAAGGCGGTCAAGGAGGCCGAGGACGCGGCGGCCGCGGCGGCGGTCCTGGCCCGGGAGAGACGGGCACAGGCGGCGGCAGCGGAAGCGGAGGAGGCCGCGGCGGCGAAGGCATCGTCCTGCCCGACGCACAGCTTCACCGGAGACACGCGCGTCCTGCTGGCCGACGGCAACACGAAACCCATCTCGGAGATCGAGGCCGGCGACGAGGTCGCGGCCGCCGACCCGCAGACGAACGTGTCGGCGGGCGAGCCGGTCGAGCGGCAGATCGTCACGACGGACGACACCGAGTTCACCGACCTGACGGTCGTCGCCTCGGAAACCCCCGGATCGAAGCCGTCGAAGCTCACGACGACCTGGCACCACCCCTTCTGGGACGTCGCCAAGCACCGCTGGACCGACGCGAAGAACCTGACCCCGGGCACGGAACTCCGCCAGCCGGACGGCACGACCCTCAAGATCCTCCACGCCCGCAACTACAACGCACGCGCGATCACGTACGACCTGACGGTCAGGACCGTTCACACCTACTACGTGCTGGCGGGTGGCGAGCCTGCCCTGGTGCACAACTGCGACACGCCTGCGGAGCTGAATGCGTTCGGAAATGCTTCCGGTCCGCGGCCACCGCGTGAGGGTGTCGATTTCCAGGTGGGAGACGACGGTCTCGTGATTCCGCAGTCCGGCCCGTCGCCGCACGGAGCCTCGACCTTCGCAGATCCGGACAGTGCACCTGTGACAGGCGTCTATCACTCGATTCCTCGTGGGACGCCGTTGCCTCGGGGCTTCGGGGTGGTGGCTGACGGCGTGGACGTCCTGCCAGGCTCTACGCAAGCCGCCACGCACCATACGATTTTCCCCACCGAACCCATGACTCCGCAGCAGTTCGTGGACGGGTTCATGAACCTGCCATGGACCCGGGCGGGAAGGAAGAAATGACGTGAGCGGCAGCGAGGCTGAATCGGCTTGGAACGCCTTCGTCCAAGCCGAGCAGGTCTACCGAGATGCGCTGGGCAGGCTGCGTGACTTCGATATGCGGTCGATGCTCGGCGAGGCGCTCCTGCGCCTCGACTGGAGGCGCCAAGCACTCACGGTGATCGGTATCAGTGACTGGCATGTCGCGGAGGCGCTGCTTCCTGAGCTGCTCCCCCTCTCGTGCGTGTCGCACTCGCTCTTGGGGGAGGTGCGCCGTTGCATCCTGCGAATCCCGCGCGACGCCTTGCTGCCGGCCATGGATGAGCACGTGACTTCGTTGATCACGAACCCTGAGAGTGACTATGAGGCGTACCGACGGACTGCCGAGCTCCTCAGGCTCTTGAAGGCCGGTTCCCTCATGGGGGAGCTCGTGGAAGCGGCCGACCAGTCGCCAGACCCGGACATCCGCGAAGTTGCGGAGGACTTCCGAGGGGAGGTACAGGGGACCGCTTGAGCCGATCCGGGAGAGCAGATTCGCGGCCGCAAGCAGCCGATCGGTGATTCTGACGCTTTGTCGACATGGGAACTGCCATAGCGGGGCCCGGAGTTCAGGGTTTACGTCACAGTTGCATCGCCGCATGGCGGGCAGAAGGTGATCTTTCGGGCATCGCACGCGCAACGACCTTGACGTGTCATCGGAAACTCGGAAGGGTGGCACGCGGCATGCGTGTTTCTGGGGCGCGTGTGAACGGGGGCAGGTCCAGTTTCTTGTGACGGCTTCCGGTGTCCGCCGCCCCGAGCGCAGCTCTACAGACGATTTTGAGCTACTGGGGGTAGCAGCCAGATGACGAAGAAGACGCGGGTCCGCGTTGCGCGGATCGCCGCCGGTGTGGTCATCGCCGCCGGTGCGTCGCTGACGGCGGCCGGTGCCGCGCAGGCCGTGGGTGTCAGCGTCTCGCTCGGTGCCGAGGACGAGCCGCCCACCTGTGAGATCGACCCGACGCTTTGCCAGACGACCCCGCCCACGACGGAGCCGACCACGGCCCCGCCGACGACGGAGCCGACCACCGCGCCTCCGACCACGGAGCCGACCACGGCCCCGCCCACGACGGAGCCGACCACGGCCCCGCCGACCACCGCGCCTCCGACCACGCAGCCGACCGGCCACCCCACGGGCAAGCCGACCGGCAAGCCGACCCCCGGCAAGCCTGGTCCGACCGGTCAGCCCACCACCCCGGGTGACGACGACAACGACAACGGCGCCGGCACCTGCACCGTCGACCTCGACGGTGCCGAGTGCGTCGACAACGACCCGGGCACCAACAACGCCGGGTCCCAGCCGGTCGAGCAGGGCAAGGCCAAGGAGGAGCTGGCCGAGACCGGTGCCGCCGAGACCTCGTTCCTGATCATCGGCGCCGCCACCATGATCGCCGGTGGCATCGGCTTCCGCTTCCTGCCGCGTCTCGCGGCCGGCGGCCGTACCGCTGCCTGACGTAAGGCGTAAGGCGCAGAAGCGCCGAGAAGGCCCGGACGCCCCTTCTGGGGGTCCGGGCCTTCTCTGTGGTGCTTCCGGGGGCTCGGAGGGCTACGGCGGCCCTACGTGCCCTTCAGGGCTGCCAGCAGGGCCATCGTCGCCACCAGGGCGATCACCAGGGTCAGCAGCATCGCCGGGGTCAGGCCCGTCGGCTGGGGCAGTCGCTCGCGGTTCGCGCGGCAGACGGGGCAGCGGCCCTCCGCGACGGGGGCCGCGCAGTTGGCGCACACCAGTCGGTCGTAGGTCATGCGCTCTCCTCCTCCCGCACGGGGGTCCTCACCGGAAGAACGCTCCGGATGAGCCGCGCGTTCCCCTACCACTGTGCCAGCTCGCGAGCGTTTCGGCGCGCCCCGTGGGAGTGGGATCGGAAGGACGAAAAGGATAAAGCACACAAGCCCGGACCGCGACTGCGCGGGCCATCCCCGTTCGCGTATGGTCACGCACACCTACTCCCGGCCGACCGTGGTGCATCCGTGATCCGATTCGACAACGTCTCCAAGTCCTATCCGAAGCAGAACCGCCCCGCGCTCCGGGATGTCTCCCTGGAGATCGAGAAGGGGGAGTTCGTCTTTCTCGTCGGTTCGTCCGGCTCCGGAAAGTCGACCTTCCTGCGACTGATCCTGCGCGAGGAGCGCGCCAGCCACGGCCAGGTGCATGTCCTCGGCAAGGACCTCGCCCGGCTGTCGAACTGGAAGGTGCCGCACATGCGGCGCCAGCTCGGCACCGTCTTCCAGGACTTCCGCCTGCTGCCCAACAAGACCGTCGCCGAGAACGTGGCCTTCGCCCAGGAGGTCATCGGCAAGCCCCGCGGCGAGATCCGCAAGGCCGTCCCCCAGGTCCTCGACCTGGTCGGCCTCGGGGGCAAGGAGGACCGCATGCCCGGCGAGCTCTCCGGCGGTGAGCAGCAGCGCGTCGCCATCGCCCGCGCCTTCGTGAACCGCCCGATGCTGCTGATCGCCGACGAGCCCACCGGCAACCTCGACCCGCAGACCTCCGTCGGCATCATGAAGCTGCTCGACCGCATCAACAGGACGGGGACCACCGTCGTCATGGCGACCCACGACCAGAACATCGTCGACCAGATGCGCAAGCGCGTCATCGAGCTCGAAAAGGGCCGCCTCGTCCGCGACCAGGCGCGCGGCGTCTACGGATACCAGCACTGAGCCTGTAGCGAGTAGGAGAAAGCAGATCCCATGCGCGCTCAGTTCGTGCTCTCCGAGATCGGCGTCGGCCTCCGGCGCAACCTGACGATGACCTTCGCCGTCATCGTGTCCGTGGCCCTGTCCCTGGCCCTCTTCGGCGGCGCCCTGCTCATGCGCGAGCAGGTCAGCACGATGAAGGACTACTGGTACGACAAGGTCAACGTCTCCATCTTCCTCTGCAACAAGAGCGACGGCGCCACCTCGGCCAAGTGCGCCAAGGGTGCCGTCACCGCGCAGCAGAAGGAGCAGATCGAGTCCGATCTGAAGGAGATGGACATCGTCGAGACGGTCCATCACGAGTCCGCCGACGAGGCCTACAAGCACTACAAGGAGCAGTACGGGGACACCGCGATCGCGTCGGTCGTCACCCCGGACCAGATGCAGGAGTCCTTCCGGGTCAAGCTCAAGGACCCCGAGAAGTACAAGGTCGTGGCGACCGCCTTCGCCGGGCGCGACGGGGTCGAGTCCGTGCAGGACCAGCGCAACATCCTGCAGAACCTCTTCGACCTCATGAACGGCATGAACATCGCCGCCCTCGGCGTCATGGGCCTGATGCTGGTCATCGCGCTGATGCTGATCGTCAACACCGTCCGCGTCTCGGCCTTCAGTCGGCGCCGCGAGACCGGCATCATGCGGCTGGTCGGCGCCACCAACTTCTACATCCAGATGCCGTTCATCATGGAGGCCGCCTTCGCCGGTCTCCTTGGCGGCGCCGTCGCCTGCGTGATGCTGCTCGTCGGCCGGTACTTCCTGATCGACCACGGCATCGCGCTCGCCGACAAGATGCAGCTGGTCAACTTCATCGGCTGGGACGCCGTCCTCGCCAAGCTGCCGCTCGTCATCGCGATCGGCCTCCTGATGCCCGCTCTGGCCGCCTTCGTCGCGTTGCGCAAGTACCTGAAGGTGTGACAGTTCACTCGGCGTGACCCGATGGCGCCGTACGGCCAACCGCCGTACGGCGCCATCCGCTTGTCCTAGAGTGGGCGACATGCGTGCCGGTGCCGGCCCCGAATTCTGTCGACGGCCCCGCGGAGTTCTCCGTGGGGCCGCCTTGACGTTGGTCTTCGCCGGCGTGCTCGGCACGGCCGCGGCCACCGGCTCCCTGCCGCGGCGGGAGGACGCCCGCGAGGCCGCCCCCGCCCCGACGGCCACCCGCGCCACCGTCGACCGGGCGGCGCTCGCCCGCGCCGCCGCCGAGGCCGTCGCCGACGGCAAGTCCGGCAAGAAGGCCGCCGAGGACTTCGTCAGCCGCAGCGGCGACCGCTGGAGCGCCGTCTACGACAAGCGGGAGTACGCCGAGTTCGAGCAGGCCCTCGACGGCGCCTACACGGGAGTGGGCCTCTCCGCCCGGAAGGCCGCCCCGGACCGCGTCGAGATCAGCCGCGTCCAGTCCGGCGGGCCCGCCGAGCGGGCCGGGCTGCGCCCCGGCGACCGGCTCACCGCCGTCGACGGGCGCCGGATCGGCGGCCTCTCCGTCTCCGAGATCGTCTCCCTGCTGCGCGGCGACGGCGTCCCCGGCACCACCGTCACCCTGGGCCTCGAGCGCGGCCGCGCCACCTGGACCCAGACCCTGCGCCGGGCCCGCCTCGCCACCGACCCCGTCACCGTCCGCCGGCTCGACGACGGCACCCTGCTCATCCGGGTCGCCGCCTTCACCAAGGGCACCGGCGAGCGAGTAAGAGCCGCCGTGCGCGCCGCCCCGCCCCGCGCGGGAGTCCTGCTCGACCTGCGCGGCAACTCCGGCGGACTGCTCGCCGAGGCGGCCGGCGCCGCCTCGGCCTTCCTCGACGGCGGCCTCGTCGCCACGTACGACGTCGACGGCGAACAGCGCGCGGTGTACGCGGACGGCGGCGGCGACACCGCACGGCCCCTGGTGACGCTCGTGGACGGCGGCACCATGAGCGCGGCCGAGCTGCTCACCGGCGCCCTGCAGGACCGGGGACGGGCGGTCACGGTCGGCTCGCGCACCTTCGGCAAGGGCTCCGTGCAGATGCCCAGCACGCTGCCCGACGGCTCCGTCGCCGAGCTCACCGTCGGCCACTACCGCACGCCCGCCGGGCACGCGGTGGACGGCCACGGCATCACCCCGGACGTCGTGGTCGGCAGCGCGGCCGGCGACCGGGCCGAAGAACGGGCCCGTACGGTATTGAGTGGCCTCGGAGGGGCCCCGTAGTGCGAAAATGACCGCACTATGGCAAAGGGACTCGTCAACGTGCAGGGCAAGCCTGCGAAGAAGAAGGCCCAGGACAAGGGGCCGGAGCGCAAGCTCATCGCGCAGAACAAGAAGGCGCGGCACGACTACCACATCCTCGACACCTACGAGTGCGGTGTCGTGCTCATGGGCACCGAGGTGAAGTCGCTGCGGATGGGCCGGGCGTCGCTCGTCGACGGCTTCGTGCACATCGACGGCGGGGAGGCGTGGCTGCACAACATCCACGTGCCCGAGTACTCCCAGGGCAGCTGGACCAACCACTCGGCGAAGCGGAAGCGCAAGCTGCTGCTGCACCGCGCCGAGATCGACAAGCTGGAGCAGAAGGCCTCCGAGACCGGTCACACGATCGTGCCGCTCTCGCTGTACTTCCTGGGCAGCCGGGTGAAGTGCGAGATCGCGCTGGCCAAGGGCAAGAAGGAGTACGACAAGCGGCAGACGCTGAAGGAGAAGCAGGACACCCGCGAGGCGAGCCGTGCCATCGCCGCGGCCCGGCGCCGGCAGCGCGCTGCCCAGGCGGCCCAGCGCGGCTGAGCCCGCCGGTCAGCCGCCGGGAATACGCTGGCGACCGTCGGCGTTGGTCGCGTACGATGGGCCACGCACCTCACAGAGGGTGCGCGGATTGAAAAATCAACATGGGGATGATCGGTTTCGACAGCGGATGTCGAAGCAGGGGAAGCGTGTCGAGGAAGCGGCAATGATCTCGTTAACCACGCGCCGAAACCAATAATCGCCAACACCAAGCGCGATTCCTTCGCCCTCGCTGCCTAAGTAGCGACTTGCGAAGTGTCAGCCCGGGGCTGTTCCCGACCCGGATCCTGGCATCAGCTAGGGAACTAAACCTTGATCCCGGTCACGGGGTGAAGAGGGAAATCAAACAGTGACTGAGCCCGTTCCGGACTTGTCTGGGTGATCCGGAGGGCCGAGAAACTCGTACCAGACTGCACACGGAGAAGCCCTGATTCCGCACCGTTGGACGCGGGTTCGATTCCCGCCATCTCCACCGAGAGCCCGAGGGGACCTGTCCCGCTCGGACACCTCATCCCATGTGGGCGAAGGCCCGGTGGTCCCAGGACCGCCGGGCCTTCGTCATGCCCGCCTCCGGCCCCCTTGTGGGCTTGGTCTGGACCTGACACCCTTCGGTCGCCGCCCCCCACGCCACGGCATCCCCGGAGGTACGTATGCGCCACAAGGGACTCCTCGCGGTCCTGCTCATGCTCCTCGCCCTCCTCGTTCCCACCGCGGGGCCGGCCACCGCCGCCTCGCCCGTCCAGGTCTACGGCGCCTGGCACTGCGGGGACGACTACTGCACCTGGTCCACCGTGCGCGACGTCGCCGAGTTCGACGCCAGGAACCACTGGCTGATCGACCGCGGCGACGGGCGGCCGTCGGTCAACCTGGTCGTCCTCAGCTTCGTCGAGCCCCTCAAGCTGCTGCACCGCACCAACGACGCCGGCACCGCGAACGGCGTGCCCGTCGGCATGAGCCGGGAGATCGTCCAGTACTTCACCTCGCACGGCGTCCGCGTGATGCTCTCCATCGGCGGCATCACCTACACCGACGAGTGGGACGCGGCCCTCGCCGAGAACGCCGGTCAGCTCGGGCGGAACGCGGCGGCCGTCGCCACCGACCTCGGCGTCGGCATCGAGATCGACTACGAGCAGAACACCGCCCCGAACCTGGCCGGACTGCAGGCCTTCATCGACGCCTACCGGTCCGTCCACCCGTACGACGCCACCGGCGCGGACCCGGCCGCGCGGCTCACCATCGACACCGCCGCCGGTGACCGCTGGCTGATCGACGTCAACCGCAAGGCGACGGCCGACTGGCTCCGTACGGACCGGCCGGTGCTCGACTACGCCAACGCGATGGTGACCGCCCGCCCCGCCTCGGCGAGCACCCACATCGCCAACTGGCAGGAGCACCTCGACGGCAAGTCCCAGTACTCCCCGCCGGTCGCGCCGCTCGCCCCCGCCAAGTTCACCGCGGGGCTCTACATCGCCTACGGGCGCAGTCCGCTGCCCGAGTGCACCGACTACGCGAACTCGCTGCAGAAGGCGACGGCGGACTGGGTGCGGAACGCGGCGCCGAACGGCGCCGGGACGTCGGCGGGACTGCTCGGGTACATGTTCTGGGCGGCGGAGAAGCCTTCCACCCGGGGGCTGGGGACCCAGGAGCCGGACGGCTGTGAGGGCGGCGTCGGGAGCGGGGCGACCGCGCTCGGGGCGCAGGTGCCGATGGGGCCGCTGCGGCAGAGCTGATCAGCGGCGTGCGCGGCGGCCCGTGCCGGTCGCCGCGCACACCGCGAGAGCCAGCGCCGCCGCCGCGGGTGGGACCAGGAAGCCGTACGTCGGGGCCGGGGCGTGCTCGGCGAGCCAGCCGCCGGTGGCGGAGCCCGCGGCGACGCCGCCGAGGAGGGCGGTCACCGCGAGGGTCAGGCCCTCGTTGAGCTGGGACGGCGGGGTGAGGCGCTGGACCAGGGCCATGCCGGTGAGCATCGTCGGGGCGATCGCCGCCCCCGCCGCCAGGAGGGCGCCCGCCAGGGCGAGCAGCGAGCCGGTGAGGGCGGCCGGCAGGGGGAGGGCCATCAGGGCGGCCATCACCCCGAGGCAGCTCGCGAGCCCGGCCGAGCGGCGGGCGTGGCCGTACACCAGGCCGGCCGCGCAGGAGCCCGCGGCCTGGAGGGCCAGGACGGGGCCGGCGGCCGGGCCGTCCACGTACGCGAGGGTGACCACCTCCATCGCACCGAAGACCGCGCCCGCGGCGAGGAAGACCGCGAGCAGCGCCGGCATGCCGGGGGCGCGCAGCGGGGAGCCGGCCGAGGTGCGCGGGGCGACCGGGGGCTCGGTGGCGCGCTGCGCGGCGAAGATCAGCATGCCGGTGAGGAAGAAGGCGGCGGCGACCAGCGTGCCGGCCTCCGGGAACAGGGCCGAGCAGAGGAACGCGGCCAGGACCGGGCCGAGCATGAAGCACAGCTCGTCGGCGGCCTGTTCGAAGGCGTTGGCGGTGTGCCGTGCGTCCGGGTCGTCCCGCAGGAGGTGGGCCCAGCGGGCGCGGGACATGCCGCCGGTGTTCGGGGCGGTCGCGGTGGTCATGGTGGCCGCGAAGAGGGTCCAGACGGGGGCGTGGGCGTGCGCGCAGAGCAGCAGCGTCAGCTGGCCGAGGACCGCCCAGACGGTCGCGGGCACCGCGACGCGGGCCTGTCCGTGGCGGTCGACGAGCCGGGCGATCCACGGCGCGGTGAGCGCGCCGACCACCAGGCCCGCCGCGCTGACGGCGCCGGCGAGGGCGTAGGAGCCGTAGACCCCGGCGATCATGACGACGGAGCTGACGCCGAACATGCCCGCGGGCAGCCGGCCGAGCAGATTGCCGAGGGTGAAGGCCCGGGCGCCGGGGATCGTGAAGAGCCGGAGGTAGGGGTTGGCGGGGGAGCGGGCCTCGGCACGGCCGGCTTCCAGGGCATGGCCGGCCTCGGCGGCCCGGTGGGCGGCGGGGAGTTCGTAGCGGGGGGCCAGGGCGGGGCCCGTGGGGGTGAGGATCAGGTCCGGGTGGGGCATGGAGCAAGCGTCCGGGGGCGCGCCCCCGGCGGTCCAACACCTATTCGGTGGTGATTCACGCACCTGCGTTGTTAGATACCGGCCGTGGCCTCCTCGTACGACCTCGACCCCCGTCTCCTGCGCGCCTTCGTCGCCGTCGCGGCGGAACTGCACTTCACCCGCGCCGCCGGACGTCTCTTCGTCGCCCAGCAGGCGCTCAGCCGGGACATCCGGCGGCTCGAACGGGAGCTGGGCGCCGAGCTGTTCGTGCGCACCACCCGGCAGGTCGCGCTGACCCCGGACGGCGAGCGGCTCGTGCCGTACGCGCACGCGGTGCTCGCCGCGCACGACGAGCTCGCGGAGGCCTTCCGCGCCGAGCCGCGCCCGCTGCTCGTCGACCTCAACAGCGCGGGCCTCGGTCACGAGCGCGTCGTGCACCGCGCGCGCGAACTCGCCCCGGAACTGGAGCTGATGGCCCGCTACGAGAGCGGCCTGACCGGCGCCGTCCAGGAGATCCTCGCCGGGCGGCTGGACGCCTCCTTCGGACGCTACGGCGGGCTCGCGCCCGGCCTGCGGGCCCGTCTGGAGGCGCAGTTCGTGCGGTACGAGCCGATGGCCGTGCTGCTGCCCGAGAGCGACCCGCTCGCGGAGCTGGCCGAGGTCCCGCTCGGTGCCCTCGCCGGCCGTGCCGTCTACGCGGGCGCCGGCAACGACCGCACGCCCGAGTGGACCGAGCTCGCCGCCGGGCTCTTCGCCGGGCACGGCATCCGCGTCGCCCCGCCCGCGCCGCTCGTCGTCGGCAAGGAGGAGTTCCGCCGGGTCATGGCCAAGGCTCCGACGCCGGTGCTGGCGGTGGTCGACTTCCCGCCGATGCCCGGGAGCGTCCTGCGGCCCCTCGTCGACCCCGTGCCGCTGTCGCCCGTGAGTCTGGTCTGGCGCAAGGGGTTGCGGCATCCTGGCCTCGACGCCCTGCGCCGGGCCGCCGCCGAGCTGTCCGCAAAGGAGGGCTGGTACGAGCGCCCGGCCGGTTCCTGGCTGCCGGAGGGGGAGGTGCTGGGGGCGCTCACAGCATCCGCGAGCGCCGGGTGAGAGCAAGGTTCCGCACCCGTCACCTCCCGCCACCGTCCTGAAACGCGGCCTTTCTAGCGTCGCCGGAAAGACATACGACACCGTGGAGGTACGACATGGGCGGCCGGTGGATCGAACGGTGGGAGCCGGAGGACGAGACGTTCTGGCGCGAGGGAGGAGAACGGATCGCGCGCCGGAACCTGTGGTTCTCGGTGCTCGCGGAGCACATCGGCTTCTCCATCTGGACCCTGTGGTCCGTCATGGTGCTGTTCATGGGGCCCCAGTACGGCGTCGACCCGGCGGGCAAGTTCTTCCTGATCGCGACCGCCACCCTCGTCGGCGCGTTCATCCGGGTCCCGTACACCTTCGCCGTCGCCCGCTTCGGCGGCCGTAACTGGACCGTCCTCAGCGCGCTGCTGCTCCTGCTGCCGACCGGCCTCGCCTACGCGGTGATGGAGCCGGGCACCTCGTACGGCACGTTCCTGCTGGTCGCCGCCCTCACGGGGGTCGGCGGCGGCAACTTCGCCTCCTCCATGACCAACATCAACGCCTTCTTCCCGCTGCGGAAGAAGGGCTGGGCGCTGGGTCTGAACGCGGGCGGCGGCAACATCGGCGTCCCCGTCGTGCAGCTCGTCGGTCTCCTGGTCATCGGCACCGCCGGCGCCCTGCACCCGAGGATCGTCCTCGGCGTCTACCTGCCGCTGATCGTCGTCGCCGCCGTGTGCGCCGCGCTGTTCATGGACAACCTGGCGCCGGTCAGGAACGACACCGGGGCGGTCAAGGAGGCCGTGCGGGCCCGCCACACCTGGATCATGGCCTTCCTCTACATCGGCACCTTCGGGTCCTTCATCGGCTACAGCTTCGCCTTCGGCCTGGTCCTGCAGACCCAGTTCGGGCGCACCCCGCTGCAGGCCGCCTCGCTGACCTTCGTCGGCCCGCTGATCGGGTCGCTCGTCCGGCCGGTCGGCGGCGCGCTCGCCGACCGGTACGGCGGTGCCCGCATCACCCTGGCCACCTTCGCCGCGATGAGCGCCGCCGCCGGAGTCGTCCTCTACGCCTCCGTCGCCGCGTCCCTGGCCGTCTTCCTCGTGGGCTTCATCGCGCTCTTCGCGCTCAGCGGCCTCGGCAACGGCTCCACGTACAAGATGATCCCGGCGATCTTCCTGACCCAGGGGCACCGCAAGGGCCTGTCGGGCGAGGTGGCGGAGGCGTACGGGCGGCGGCTCTCCGGCGCCTCCATGGGGCTCATCGGCGCGGTCGGCGCGCTCGGCGGCCTCGGCATCAACCTCGCCTTCCGCCAGTCCTTCCTGACGGTCGGCTCCGGCACCGGCGCCTTCGTCGCCTTCCTCGCCTTCTACGCCGCGTGCATGGTGGTCACGTGGGCGGTATACCTTCGCCGGCCCGCCGCCCTGGCGCCCGTCCCCGACACCGCCGCCGGTGCCGAGCCGACGGAGGCCGGGACGCGCGAGGCCGCCGAGGTATGAGCCGGGCGCCGGGACACGAGCCGAGGGATGCGTCACAGTGGCCCGGCACGGCCGTAACGACCAGGAAATACGCGTGAACCGATACCGACACGCGGCCCCGGCACCCTCGGCCGACAGGGACGAGGACGACAGGGGCGAGCGCGACATGGACGAGCAGCGGGAACAGGGCCCCCTGGCGGGCTTCACCGTCGGGGTCACGGCGGCACGGCGAGCGGACGAGCTGATCGCGCTGCTGCGCCGCCGGGGCGCCGGCGTCGTCCACGGCCCCGCGCTGCGGATCGTGCCGCTCGCCGACGACACCGAACTCCTCGCCGCCACCAAGGACCTGATCGACCATGTGCCGGACGTCGTCGTCGCCACCACGGCGATCGGCTTCCGGGGCTGGGTCGAGGCGGCCGACGGCTGGGGCTTCGGCGAGCAGCTCCTCGACCGGCTCCGCGGGGTGGAACTCCTCGCCCGCGGGCCCAAGGTGAAGGGCGCGGTGCGGGCGGCCGGACTCACCGAGACCTGGTCGCCGTCGTCCGAGTCGATGGCCGAGGTCCTCGACCGGCTCCTCGAGGAGGGCGTCGCCGGCCGGCGGATCGCCCTCCAGCTGCACGGGGAGCCGCTGCCCGGCTTCGTGGAGGCGCTCACGGCGGGCGGGGCGGAGGTCGTGCCCGTCCCCGTCTACCGCTGGATGCCGCCCGAGGACCTCGGCCCGCTCGACCGGCTGCTCGACGCGACGGTGGCCCGCGCGCTGGACGCGGTGACCTTCACCAGCGCTCCGGCCGCGGCCTCGCTCCTGGACCGGGCGCGTGAACGAGGGCTGCTCGACGAGCTGTTGGCGGCGCTGCGGCACGACGTGCTCGCGGTGTGCGTGGGCCCGGTGACGGCGCTGCCGCTGCAGGCCCTCGCCGTCGACACCCACCAGCCCGAACGCTTCCGGCTCGGCCCGCTCGTGCAGCTGCTCTGCCAGGAGCTGCCCGCCCGGGCCCGGGTGCTGCCGGTCGCCGGACACCGGATCGAGATCCGCGGCCACGCGGTCCTGGTCGACGCCGCCCTGCGCCCGGTCCCGCCGGCCGGCATGGCCCTCCTGGGCCTGCTGGCCCGCCGCCCGGGCTGGGTCGTGGCCCGTTCGGAGCTCCTCCGCGCCCTTCCGGGCGCGGGCCGCGACGAGCACGCGGTGGAGACGGCGATGGCCCGGCTGCGGACGGCGCTCGGCACCCCGAAGCTGATCCAGACGGTGGTGAAGCGTGGCTACCGGCTCGCACTCGACCCGGTGGCGGACACCAAGTACGGGGACGCCGACGAGGCCGGCCGACCGGTCTCCTAGGCGGGCGTCGTCGTACCGCGGCGGCTCCCGGTGTACGCGGCGTCGTGCCCGTTCCGCCGGCCCCGGGCGTGCACGGCCAGGGCGCGCAGCAGGCAGCCGAAGCCGGCCAGGGTGAGGGCCGCGCGGACCAGGTTCCAGGCCACCCAGGGACCCTCGAAGGCGGCGCGGGCCCGCACCGGGTCGGCGGCCGCGGCGAGGGCGTCGTTGAGGGGGACGTTCGCCGCGGAGGTGACGACGAGGACGGCCGCGTAGAGGGCGAGCGCGGCCCAGGTCCACCCGCGGGCGGGCCCGGCGCGGTGCTGCCGGGCGGCCACCGCCGTGAGGAGCAGCGCCCCGAAGAACGGGGTGAAGAAGACCGGGTTCTGGATCACGTCGTTGATGTTCCGCATCACCTCGACGTAGACCCGGTCGTCGCTGCGCGCGAGCGCCGGCATCACCGAGCACGCGTACGCGAACCAGATCCCGGCGACCAGCCCGGTCGCCGCCGTCGCCGTGCCGAGGACCGCCCCGGCGCCCTGTCCGTTCCTGCTCTTCTGCGTCATGCGCCCATTCAAGGGGCGGCGGCCGGGGCGGGGACATCGTCGCGCGTCGCAGGGGCATACGCGGGCGTCTACGGGACGCGGGCCCGCAGCATCGGGGCCCGGGGGTGGGACTTCCCGGGCCCGGGTCGGAAGATCATGATGATCAGGCGGGAGCCCGGCGCCGTCAGGGGCTGGGCGGCGCAGATGGTGACGTGGCCCGGGCCCAGGAGGGCGTGGCGGAGCGGGCGCTCGTCGCCGTCCGGGTGGATCGGGGCCCCGCCGGCCTCCCACAGCGGGCCGAGGTCGGGGTCGGCGCGGACCTCCCGCTCGATGCCGCGCAGGGTCTCGTCCTCGTGGCGCACGGCCAGGGCCGCGCGCAGCTGGGGGAGGACCAGCGGGGCCCACACGGTGCGCCAGTCGGTGATCGTGGTGTCGCGGGCCTCCTTGTCCAGGAGCATCCAGCGCATCGTGTTCGCGGGGGCGCGGCCGCCCGGGTACAGGTCGGCGAAGTGCCGGTTGTACGCGATCAGGTTCCAGGAGGCGTCGGTCACGTACGCCATGTGGCCGATGCCGTCGACGGCCTCCTGCCACGCGCCCGGGATCTCCAGGCCGGAGGAGGCGTGCAGCGGTCCGGGCGGGTCGCCGATCCCGGCGTAGCGGCAGAGCAGCACCCATTCCTGCTCGTTGAGGCCGAAGAGGCGGGCGACCTGCCGCAGGTAGTCGACCGGCGGGTTCGGGTAGCGGCCGGTCTCCAGGCGGTTGTACGTGTCGACCGCGCGGCAGGTGAGCTCGTCGACCTGGTGCTGGGACAGCCCGCGGGCGCGCCGGCCGCGGCCGGTCGGCCGGGACAGGCCGTGCGTCTCGGGTGCGATCAGTTCGCGGCGCTCCCTGAGGAGGGCCCGAAGCGCCGTCTTGTTCACCGCACCCCCCGATAAGTCCGTGTGTGAATTGGTAGGAAAAACGGTCCGTAGATAATAAACAGTTGAACGTTAATGCTGTGGGGGCCCCGTGCTGACCTGCACGGACGCACCCGGACAACCGGACGGCCCTCCCCCGAGCGGTCCGGTTTCCGGTCGGCCCGGGCGGCTCCCCCGTACGCCCGGGCCGACCCGTTCCGGCGTGCCGCCGGCCGCCGCCGCGGGTCCGCCCGAAGTACCCCTAGCCACCCGCCCCGTCCGTGGGCACTCTGGTCGAGACGTTCCCGGACCAGGGGGTGGCAGGAGCATGACAGTGCGGTTCGACTCCGGACGCGTCTGCCTGGACCTCGCCGCCGAGCCCCTCGACCACCCCGAGGCCCTCGCCCGCCTCCTCCGCACCACCGGCCTCGTCCCGCCCGGCACCCGGCTGCGCGCCCTCGACGCGCGCTGGCTCGCCGCCTTCCGGGAACTGCGCGACTGCGTCGCCGAGCTCGTCGGCGCCCAGGTCGAGGGCCGGCCCGCCCGGCCCACCGCCCTGGAACTGCTCAACGCCCTCGCCGCCGCCTCCGCGCCGCCCGCGCCCCGGGCCGTACGCACCCGGTCCGGTGCCCTCGTCCGCACCCTGAGCGGCGAGCCCGACTGCCGGGCCCTGCTCGCCGCGGTCGCCCGCGACGCCGTCGACCTGCTCACCGATCCCGCCGCCCGCGCCCTGCTGCGCCGCTGCGAGGGGCCCGGCTGCCGGCGCTGCTACCTCGACACCTCCCGCGGCCGGCGCCGGCGCTGGTGCTCCAGCGAGGTCTGCGGCAACCGGGCCCGGGTCGCCCGGCACCGCGCGGCCCACCCGCGGCCCGCTCGCCACCAGGCCTGACACGGCACCAGGCCTGACACGGCACCCCCCGGTGGCGTAGCCTCGAAGGCTGCCCAGTGCACGTGAGAAGGGGGCCCGGTGGCCGCGCAGGAAGCCGTCGACACGGTCAGAGACCGCGAGATCGGTGTCGAACAGGAACATCTGGATCGGGTCTACCGGCGTCTCGAGGAGAAGATCCACGAGGCCGAGTTCCTGATGAACGACGCCGCCCAGCGGGGCCAGGTCGGCACACCCGGCGCCCTCGCCGAGCGCGACGCCCAGGTCTTCCGGGCCGGAATCCACCTCAACCGGCTCAACAACGAGTTCGAGGACTTCCTCTTCGGGCGGATCGACCTGCTCTTCGGCAAGGACGGCAAGAAGGGGCCCGACGGCGCCTACACCTCCGTCGAGCCCGCCGAGGACGCCGTACGCGCCGACGGCACGGCGGACATCGGCGAGACCCTGCACATCGGCCGCATCGGCGTCCTCGACGCCGACTACGCCCCGCTCGTCATCGACTGGCGCGCCCCCGCGGCCGCCCCCTTCTACCGCTCCACCCCCGTCGACCCCGGCCGGGTCGTGCGCCGCCGCGTCATCCGCTCCAAGGGCCGCCAGGTCCTCGGCGTCGAGGACGACCTCATGCGCCCCGAGCTCCAGGCCACCCTCGACGGCCGGCCGCTCCCCGTCATCGGCGACGGCGCCCTCATGGCCGCGCTCGGCCAGGCCCGCGGCCACACCATGCGCGACATCGTCGCCTCCATCCAGGCCGAGCAGGACCTGGTCATCCGCGCCCCCGCCGCCTCCGTCACCTACGTCGAGGGCGGGCCGGGCACCGGCAAGACCGCCGTCGCGCTGCACCGCGCCGCGTACCTGCTCTACCAGGACCGGCGCCGCTACTCCGGCGGCATCCTCATCGTCTCGCCGACCCCGCTGCTCGTCTCGTACACCGAGGGCGTGCTCCCCTCGCTGGGCGAGGAGGGCCAGGTGGCCATCCGGGCCCTCGGCTCGCTGGTCGACGGCGCCGAGGCCGACGCCTACGACGAGCCCGCCGTCGCCCGGGTCAAGGGTTCCTCCCGGATGGTCGCCGTGCTGCGCAAGGCCGCCCGCGGCGCCCTGGAGACCCCCGCGCCCAAGCCGGCCGGGGGACAGGGCGGCGGACAGCTCGCGCTGGGCGAGGACGAGGCCCCGCAGGCCCCGGCCGGCACCCCGACCCTGCTCCGCGTCGTCGCCTTCGGCCGCCGCCTGGAGCTCGGCGCCGACGAGCTCCGGCGCATCCGGCACAACGTCCTCGGCGGCACCGCGCCCGTCAACCTGCTCCGTCCGCGCGCCCGCCGGCTGCTGCTCGACGCGCTGTACGCCAAGTCCGGCGCGGCCGGCCGGCACAGCGACCCCGAGCTCGCCGCCGAACTGCGCTCCTCCTTCGACGAGGACGTGTCCACCGAGGACTCCTTCCTCGGCTTCCTGGACGCCTGGTGGCCGGAACTCACCCCGCGTCAGGTCCTCGACGCCATGGGCGACGAGAAGCGGCTCGGCCGCTGGGCCCGCCGGATCCTCAACCCCGGCGAGGTGCGCCGGCTCGCCCGCTCGCTGCGCCGCCCCGGCCTCTCCGTGCACGACGTGGCCCTCCTCGACGAGCTCGCCATGCTCCTCGGCACGCCGTCCCGGCCGCGCAAGAAGCGCGAGTACGACCCGCTGGACCAGCTCACCGGCCTGGAGGAGCTGATGCCGGTACGGGAGGAGACCCAGCGCGAGCGGGCCGAGCGGCTCGCGGCCGAGCGCACCGAGTACGCCCACGTCATCGTCGACGAGGCCCAGGACCTCACGCCCATGCAGTGGCGCATGGTCGGCCGGCGCGGCCGGCACGCCACCTGGACGGTCGTCGGCGACCCGGCCCAGTCCTCCTGGTCCGACCCGGACGAGGCCGCCGAGGCCCGCGACGAGGCCCTCGGCACCCGCCCGCGGCGCCGCTTCGAGCTCACCGTGAACTACCGCAACCCGGCCGAGATCGCCGAGCTCGCCGCCAAGGTCCTCGCGCTCGCGATGCCCGGCAAGGAGTCCCCGAAGGCGGTCCGCTCGACGGGTGTCGAGCCCCGGTTCGTACCGGTGGGGGAGAAGGGCGAGCTGGCCGAAACCGTACGGTCGGAGGCGGAGCGGCTGCTCACCCGGGTGGACGGCACGGTGGGCGTCGTGGTCGCCATGGACCGGCGCGCGGAGGCCGCCGGCTGGCTCGCCGGGCTCGGCGACCGGGTGGTGGCCCTGGGCTCCCTGGAGGCGAAGGGCCTGGAGTACGACGCCACGGTGGTCGTCTCGCCCGCGGAGATCGCGGACGAGTCGCCGGCCGGTCTGCGGGTGCTCTACGTGGCGCTGACCCGGTCCACGCAGGCGCTGACGGTGGTCGCGGGCGACCGCGACCTGCCGGACGCGAACGGGGTGCCGGACCTGCTGCGGGACTGATTTCAAGTCAACCCGCGCCGGAGGAATCACGTGCGCGGGTGGTTTGTTAGCCTGGTCGTGGCACCGGCTCGATCCAAGCCCCCGGGCCCAACCTTCGTCCCTCAGAGGGACCACTTGCCGCGAGGCGAGCATGGCGGGTCGGTGCCGCTCACGTGTGGAGGCCCTCGTCACCTTCGGGTGACGGGGGCCTCTTCTGTTTCTCCGGTGTCTCTCGTATGGTGGAAACTACTTTCCGAAAACGAAAAGACCGTATTACCTGCTACCGGCAGGTAGGTGCGACGATCGGAGGGCGCCGCCGGGCAACCAGCCGGGCCGGCGTAGCAACGAAGCTAGGGAAAGCAGAGGAACACGGCCATGGCAACGGCGCCCAGCGTCTCGTACTCGATGACGGTCCGCCTGGAGGTGCCCGCGAGCGGCACCGCGGTCTCCCAGCTCACCACGGCCGTCGAGACCCACGGCGGCTCCGTCACGGGCCTCGACGTGACCGCCTCCGGCCACGAGAAGCTCCGTATCGACGTCACCATCGCCGCCACCTCCACGGCGCACGCCGACGAGATCGTGCAGCAGCTGAGGACGATCGAGGGCGTCGTCCTCGGCAAGGTCTCCGACCGTACGTTCCTGATGCACCTCGGCGGCAAGATCGAGATGGCGTCGAAGCACCCCATCCGCAACCGTGACGACCTGTCCATGATCTACACCCCGGGCGTCGCCCGGGTGTGCATGGCGATCGCCGAGAACCCCGAGGACGCCCGCCGCCTCACCATCAAGCGCAACTCCGTCGCGGTCGTGACCGACGGTTCCGCCGTCCTCGGCCTCGGCAACATCGGCCCCAAGGCGGCGCTGCCCGTCATGGAGGGCAAGGCCGCCCTCTTCAAGCGCTTCGCCGGCATCGACGCCTGGCCGATCTGCCTCGACACCCAGGACACCGACGCCATCGTCGAGATCGTCAAGGCCATCGCCCCCGGCTTCGCGGGCATCAACCTGGAGGACATCTCCGCGCCCCGCTGCTTCGAGATCGAGGCCCGGCTGCGCGAGGCCCTGGACATCCCGGTCTTCCACGACGACCAGCACGGCACCGCCATCGTCGTGCTCGCCGCGCTCACCAACGCGCTGCGGGTGGTCGGCAAGGGCATCGGCGACGTACGGGTCGTCATGTCCGGTGCCGGCGCCGCCGGTACGGCCATCCTCAAGCTGCTCATCGCGGCCGGCGTCAAGCACGCCGTCGTCGCCGACATCCACGGCGTCGTCCACGCGGGCCGCGAGGACCTGGTCGACGCGACGCCCGACTCGCCGCTGCGCTGGATCGCCGACAACACCAACCCGGAGGGCGTCACCGGCACCCTCAAGGAGGCCGTCGTCGGCGCCGACGTCTTCATCGGCGTCTCCGCCCCGAACGTGCTGGGCGCCGAGGACGTGGCCGCCATGGCCGAGGGCGCGATCGTGTTCGCGCTCGCGAACCCGGACCCCGAGGTCGACCCGGCGATCGCCCGTCAGACCGCCGCCGTCGTCGCCACCGGCCGCTCCGACTTCCCGAACCAGATCAACAACGTGCTGGTGTTCCCGGGTGTCTTCCGCGGTCTGCTCGACGCGCAGTCCCGCACGGTGAACACCGACATGATGCTGGCCGCCGCGAGCGCCCTCGCCGACGTCGTCACCGAGGACGAGCTCAACCCGAACTACATCATCCCGTCGGTCTTCAACGACAAGGTCGCGGGAGCCGTCGCCGGCGCCGTCCGCACCGCGGCGAAGGCCGCCGGCGCGGGCGCCAACGACGGTGCCGGCTCGCTCCTCTGACGGACGGGACGGCGGGCGCCCCGGCGGGCGCCCTGGCGGTCCGCGGCGCGTGTCGCGGGTCGCCGCACCCGAAACCCGCCTTTAGGGTGGTAGTCCGGCTCCGCACGGTTCGTGTGGAGTCGACGCTACGTCACCACCACGGGGCACTGGCGCTTTTCGTGTGACCCCAGAGGGTGCCGGATTGGCGTTCCCGCCGCTGGTGGGGGCAGGATGCGTCTGGGCGCGAGGGTCTGTCACCAGACCCGGGTCCGGGCACTGTCCGAGGGCCCTGGCAGCATCGGCTTCGCAGTGCCCATCATGCGGCTCCGCCGCGTGGCCCGCCTCACAGGCAACCCGCCTCACAGGCAAGAAGAAACACGGGAGTAACGAAATGAACCGCAGTGAGCTGGTGGCCGCCCTGGCCGACCGCGCCGAGGTGACCCGCAAGGACGCCGACGCCGTTCTGGCCGCGCTCGCCGAGACCGTCGGTGAGGTCGTCGCCAAGGGCGACGAGAAGGTCACCATCCCCGGCTTCCTGACCTTCGAGCGCACCCACCGTGCCGCTCGCACCGCGCGCAACCCGCAGACCGGCGACCCGATCAACATCCCGGCCGGCTACAGCGTGAAGGTCTCCGCGGGCTCGAAGCTCAAGGAAGCCGCCAAGGGCAAGTAAGGGCCTGCAGGCAGCGCGCTGAGGCCGCCCAGGCGGCCTGAGGCAAGCGGAGAGGGCGGCCACCCTGTCTGGGGGTGGCCGCCCTCTCGTATGCCCTCAGAGGCGCCCGCAGGCCGCTCAGACCAGCGCGCTGCCCGGGAGCTCGACCTTGGCGCCGAGCTCGACGAGCTTCTCCATGAAGTTCTCGTAGCCGCGGTTGATCAGGTCGATGCCGTGCACACGGCTCGTGCCCTGGGCCGCGAGGGCGGCGATCAGGTACGAGAAGCCGCCGCGGAGGTCCGGGATGACCAGGTCGGCGCCCTGCAGCTTGGTCGGGCCGCTGACGACCGCCGAGTGCAGGAAGTTGCGCTGGCCGAAGCGGCAGTCCGAGCCGCCCAGGCACTCGCGGTACAGCTGGATGTGGGCACCCATCTGGTTGAGCGCGGACGTGAAGCCGAGCCGCGACTCGTACACCGTCTCGTGCACGATGGACAGGCCCGCGGCCTGGGTCAGGGCGACCACCAGCGGCTGCTGCCAGTCGGTCTGGAAGCCGGGGTGCACGTCCGTCTCCAGGGCGATCGCGTTGAGCGAGCCGCCCGGGTGCCAGAAGCGGATGCCCTCGTCGTCGATCTCGAAGGCGCCGCCGACCTTCCGGTACGTGTTGAGGAAGGTCATCATCGAGCGCTGCTGCGCGCCGCGCACGTAGATGTCGCCCTCGGTGGCGAGTGCCGCCGACGCCCAGGAGGCCGCCTCCAGGCGGTCGGAGAGGGCATGGTGGTTGTAGCCGCCGAGCTTGTCGACACCGGTGATCCGGATGGTCCGGTCGGTGTCCATGGCGATGATCGCGCCCATCTTCTGCAGCACGCAGATGAGGTCCTCGATCTCGGGCTCCACGGCCGCGTTGGACAGCTCGGTGACGCCCTCGGCGAGCACCGCGGTGAGCAGCACCTGCTCGGTCGCGCCCACGGAGGGGTACGGGAGGCGGATCTTGGTGCCGCGCAGCCGCTGCGGGGCCTCCAGGTACTGCCCGTCCGCCCGCTTCTCGATCGTCGCGCCGAACTTGCGCAGCACGTCGAAGTGGAAGTCGATCGGCCGGCCGCCGATGTCGCAGCCGCCCAGGCCCGGGATGAAGGCGTGGCCGAGGCGGTGCAGCAGCGGGCCGCAGAAGAGGATCGGGATGCGGGAGGAGCCGGCGTGGGCGTCGATGTCGGCCACGTTGGCGGACTCGACGTGCGTCGGGTCCATGATCAGCTCGCCCGGCTCCTCGCCGGGGCGGACCGTCACACCGTGCAACTGGAGGAGTCCGCGGACCACGCGGACGTCACGGATGTCGGGCACATTGCGCAGCCGGCTCGGCTCGCTGCCGAGCAGGGCGGCGACCATCGCCTTGGGCACGAGGTTCTTCGCGCCGCGAACGCGGATCTCGCCCTCCAGCGGGGTGCCGCCGTGGACAAGCAGGACATCGTCTGTGCCGGTCATGAATCTCGCGTTCCGGGTCGTCGGTCGGGTGGCCAGAGAAAAGGGTAAGGGGCAAGGCAACCCCACTTGGGTGGCTGAGGGTGCCTGGCGAATGTAATGAATTCGGCACAACACCCTCCGTCCCCGTGATCTTGCGGAGCGTCACCGTCCACTTGTTTCCGACGACCCGCCAGGAGCCCGGGCTGACCTGCGGTGGCGCACACCTACCCCGGACCCGCCCGTACAACCCCCCGTAATCGCCGAAGATGCGGGATCATGTGTCGCATGACCGAGGTGTCCTCGCTCACAGGGCGACTGCTGGTCGCCACGCCCGCGCTGGCGGACCCGAACTTCGACCGCGCGGTGGTCCTGCTGCTCGACCACGACGACGAGGGCTCCCTCGGCGTGGTCCTCAACAGGCCGACCCCCGTGACGGTCGGCGACATCCTCGCCCCCTGGGCCGAGCTCGCGGGCGAACCGGGGGTCGTCTTCCAGGGCGGCCCGGTCTCCCTCGACGCGGCCCTGGGCCTCGCCGTGATCCCCGGTGACGAGGGCCCGCTCGGCTGGCGCCGGGTGTACGGGGCGATCGGCCTCGTCGACCTGGAGACCCCGCCCGAACTCCTCGGCCCGGCCATCGGCGCCCTGCGCATCTTCGCCGGCTACGCGGGCTGGGGCCCCGGCCAGCTGGAGACCGAGCTGGGCGACGGCGCCTGGTACGTCGTCGAGTCCGAGCCCGGCGACGTCTCCTCCCCGCGCCCCGAGACCCTCTGGCGCCAGGTCCTCCGCCGGCAGCGCGGCGAACTCGCGATGATCGCCACGTATCCGGACGATCCCTCGCTGAACTGAGGGAGTCGGGCGGGCGTCCGCGCCCCGGGTCTTTCAGTACCCTTGGCCTCATGAGCACTCTCGAGCCCGAGCGCGGGGCAGGTACGGGAACCCTCGTCGAGCCGACGCCGCAGGTGTCCCACGGTGACGGCGACCACGAGCGCTACGCCCATTACGTCCAGAAGGACAAGATCATGGCGAGCGCCCTCGACGGCACTCCCGTGGTGGCACTGTGCGGCAAGGTCTGGGTCCCGGGGCGCGACCCCAAGAAGTACCCGGTGTGCCCCATGTGCAAGGAGATCTACGAGTCCATGGGCTCCGGTGGGGACAAGGACAAGGACAAGGGCGGCAAGGGCAAGTAGCGCCTCGCGGCGAGTAGCCCCTGGCTCCGAGCAGCGCCGCCGGCTCCCGGTAGAGCCCCTGGCCCCCGGTCGTCGGAACGGCCCCCGGTGCGTGTACCACTCCGTGGTCGCGCACCGGGGGCCTTTCGCGTTGCACGGGGTGCTTCCGGCGGTCACAGAGTGGTTGAGACCACTTGTCGTGGTGCGGGACCGCCCCTAACCTCACGCGTGTTGTGCAGTACGAAACGCTCGTTGCGTATGTTGCAACACACTCGGAGGGGAACCGCCGTGAAGCTTCCTGCCCGCCTCGCCGTACCCATCGCCCTCATCACCCTCGCCGCCTGCGCCCCGCAGACCTCCGGCGGCACCGCCACGACCGACGCGAAGACCGGCACCCTGCGCGTCTGGCTCTTCCGCGAGGTCGACAACAAGCCCAAGGAACAGGTCGTCGAGCAGGTCGTCGCCGCCTTCGAGCGGCAGCACGAGGGGGCCGACGTCGAGGTCGAGTACATCCCCGTCGACACCCGCGCCCAGCGCGTCAAGGCCGCCTTCAACGACCCGGCGTCCGCGCCCGACCTCATCGAGTACGGCAACACCGACACCGCCGGCTACGTGAAGGACGGCGGACTCGCCGACGTCACCGCCGAGTTCGGCGCCTGGCCCGACGCCGAGGACACCGACCCGACCGCCCGCGCCTCCGTCACCGTCGACGGCAAGGTCTACGGAGCCCCGCTCTTCGTCGGCGTCCGCGCGCTCTACTACCGCACCGACGTCTTGAAGGAACTCGGGCTCACCGCCCCCAAGAGCCAGGACGAACTGATCGCCACCGCCAGGAAGGTCCGCAAGGCGAGGCCCGAGCTCTACGGGCTCGCCGTCGGCGGCGCCTACACCTACGGCGCCCTGCCGTTCGTCTGGGCCCACGGCGGCGAACTCGCCACACAGGACGGGACGTCCTACCGGGCGGCGATCAACAGCGAGGCCGCCCGCGCCGGCATCGCCGCGTACGCCTCCCTCTTCGGCGACGACAACTGCCCCGCCGCCAAGTGCGCCCAGATGGGCGGCAACGCGACCGTCACCGCCTTCGCCTCCGGCAAGGCCGCCATGGCCATCGGCGGCGACTTCAGCCACGCCGCCGTCGAGGCGGGGGCCGTCAAGGGCGCCTACGCCGTCGTCCCGCTGCCCGGCGCCGCCCCCGGCACCATCGCCCCCGCCTTCGCCGGCGGCAACAACCTCGGCGTTCTCAGGAGCACCTCCCACCGCACCCTCGCCGTCGACCTGATGCGGCGGCTCGCGGGCAAGGACACCCAGGGCCGGCTCTTCGACGCCATGGGCTTCCTGCCCACCTTCACCGACGTCCGGCAGCAGGCGGCGCGGAAGGAGCCCTTCGTGAAGCCCTTCATCGACACCCTCGGCGCCGGCGCCAGGTTCGTCCCCGCCTCGCCCGCCTGGGCCCGGATCGACGCCTCGCTCGTGCTGCCGACGATGTTCCAGGAGGTCGTCAGCGGCCGGAAGGACGTCAGGACCGCCTCGGACGACGCCGCCCGCAAGATGGACGCGGCCTTCGCGGCGGCCCGCTGAGACCGGGGCCCCGCGATGACCACCAGCGCCTCCCTCCGCACGCGCACGGAGGAACCCCCAGGACCCGCCGGCCGCCCCCGATCCGCCGGGCCCCGGGCCCGGCGGGCCGCCGCCCGCCGCCGCTCCGGCTCCCCCTGGACCCCCTGGCTCTACCTGCTCCCCGCCCTCGCCGTCCTCGGCGGGCTCCTCGTCTACCCCGTCTACCAACTCGGCCTGATCTCCTTCCTGGAGTACGACCAGGCCCAGGTCAGCGGTGGGGAGCCGACCTCCTTCCAGGGCTTCGGCAACTACACCGCGCTCTTCGCCGACCCCCAGTTCCGGCAGGTCCTCCTCGCCACCGTCCTCTTCGCCGCCGCCTGCGTGCTCGCCACCCTCGCCGTCGGCTGCGCCCTCGCCGTCCTCCTCACCCGCGTCCGCGCCCTGCCCCGGCTCGCCCTCCTGCTCGCCGCGCTCGGCGCCTGGGCCACCCCCGCCGTCACCGGCTCCACCGTCTGGGTCTTCCTCTTCGACCCCGACCACGGGCCCGTCAACCGGGTCCTCGGCCTCGGCGACTTCTCCTGGACCTACGGGCGCTACAGCGCCTTCGCCCTGGTCCTGGCGGAAGTCGTCTGGTGCTCCTTCCCCTTCGTGACGGTCACCGTCCACGCCGCCCTCGAGGCCGTCCCGGCCGAGGTCCTGGAGGCCGCCGCCCTCGACGGCGCCTCCACATGGCGCACCTGGCGCTCCGTCACGGCCCCCATGCTTCGGCCGGTCCTCGCCGTCGTCACGATCCAGTCGGTCATCTGGGACTTCAAGGTCTTCACCCAGATCTACGTGATGACCGGAGGCGGCGGCATCGCCGGCCAGAACCTGGTCCTCAACGTGTACGCGTACCAGAAGGCGTTCGCCTCGTCCCAGTACGGCCTCGGCTCCGCCATCGGCGTCGTCATGCTGCTGATCCTGCTGGCGGTGACCCTGGTCCACCTCCGGCTGCTGCGCCGCCAGGGAGGAGAACTGTGAGAGCCCCCGGACTCCCGATCCGCCGTCCCGGGCGCCTCGCCGCCGAGGCCGCCGCCCTCCTCGTCGCCGCCGCCGTCGCGTTCCCGCTCTACTGGATGGTCCTCTCCGCCCTCAAACCGGCCGGCGAGATCCAGTCGACCCGACCCCGGCCGTGGACCCTGTCCCCGTCCCTCGACTCCTTCCGGCGCGTCTTCGAACAGCAGGATTTCGGCCGTTACTTCCTCAACTCGCTCGTCGTGGCGGTCGCGGTCGTGCTCGCCTCCGCCGTCATCGCCTTCCTCGCGGCGACCGCCGTGACCCGCTTCCGCTTCCGGCTCCGGACCACCCTGCTCGTGATGTTCCTGGTCGCGCAGATGGTCCCCGTCGAGGCCCTGACCATCCCGCTGTTCTTCCTCATGCGGGACCTCGGCCAGCTCAACACCCTCGGCGCGCTGATCCTGCCGCACATCGCCTTCTCGCTGCCGTTCGCGATCTGGATGCTGCGCGGCTTCGTCAAGGCGGTGCCGGAGGCGCTGGCGGAACAGGCCGCGATCGACGGCGCGAGCCCCACCCGCTTCCTGTGGCAGATCCTCTTCCCGCTGGTCCTGCCCGGCCTCGTCGCGACGAGCGTCTTCTCCTTCATCTCGACCTGGAACGACTTCCTCTTCGCCAAGTCCTTCCTCGTCAGCGACACCTCGCAGTCGACCCTGCCGATGGCGCTGCTCGTCTTCTTCAAGCCCGACGAGAACGACTGGGGAGGAATCATGGCCGGGTCGACCGTGATGACGATCCCGGTGCTCGTCCTCTTCGTACTCGTACAGCGCCGCCTGGTCTCCGGACTGGGCGGGGCGGTGAAGGACTGACGCGATGACCCGAGAGAACTCCGGACACGACCTGATCCCGGCGCCCGAACACGTCGAGGGGCCGTACCGCGACGGCTTCGCCCCGGACCGCGAGACCACCCTGAGCGCCGCCCCCGGCACCGAGACCACCGAACGCTGGCTGCGCGCGGTGCTCGGCGCCGCCTTCGGCCTTCCGCTGCGGCCGGCGGCCGTCGAGGGCGGGCCGAACGCCGTCACCCTGCGCCTCGACGACACCCTGGCGCCCGAGGCGTACCGGCTCAGGGTGGCCTCGACCCTCGGCGTCGAGATCACCGGCGGCGGCCCCGCCGGAGTCTTCTGGGGCGCCCAGACGCTCCGTCAGCTCCTCGGTCCCGCCGCGTTCCGCAAGGCACCCGTCGGCGGCCCGGCCCCCCGCATCCCGGACCAGACCGTCACCGACTCACCCCGCTTCCCCTGGCGCGGCCTCATGCTCGACGTCGCCCGCCACTTCATGCCCAAGGACGACGTCCTGCGGCAGCTCGACCTGATGGCCGCGCACAAGCTCAACGTGCTCCACCTGCACCTCACCGACGACCAGGGCTGGCGCGTCGAGATCAGGCGCAGCCCACGGCTCACCGAGGTCGGCGCCTGGCGGGCGCGGACCAAGTGGGGGCACCGGGCCTCGCCGCTGTGGAACGAGACGCCGCACGGCGGCTTCTACACCCAGGACGACATCCGCGAGATCGTCGCCTACGCCGCCGACCGGCATGTCTCGGTCGTGCCCGAGATCGACATCCCCGGCCACTCGCAGGCCGCCGTCGCCGCGTACCCCGAACTGGGCAACACCGACGTCGTCGACACCACCGCCCTCTCCGTCTGGGACACCTGGGGGGTCAGTCCGAACGTGCTCGCCCCCACCGACGACGTCCTCCGCTTCTACGAGGGCGTCCTCGAGGAGGTGCTCGACCTCTTCCCGGCCACGACCTCGCCCTTCGTGCACATCGGCGGCGACGAGTGCCCCAAGGACCAGTGGAAGGCCTCGGCGACCGCCCAGGCCCGGATCGAGGAACTCGGCGTCGGCGACGAGGACGGGCTGCAGTCCTGGTTCGTCCGGCACTTCGACCGCTGGCTCGCCGACCGCGGGCGGCGGCTCATCGGCTGGGACGAGATCCTGGAGGGCGGACTCGCCGACGGCGCCGCCGTGTCGTCCTGGCGCGGCTACGCGGGCGGTGTCACCGCCGCCGAGGCCGGCCACGACGTGGTGATGTGCCCCGAGCAGCAGGTGTACCTGGACCACCGGCAGGCCCCGGGCGAGGACGAACCCATGCCCATCGGCTACGTACGGACCCTGGCCGACGTGTACCGCTTCGAGCCCGTGCCGCCGGGACTCGCGCCCGAGGCCGCCGCCCACATCCTGGGAACCCAGGCCAACGTCTGGACGGAGGTGATGGAGAACCGCGCCCGCGTCGACTACCAGACCTACCCGCGGCTGGCCGCCTTCGCCGAGGTCGCCTGGTCCCGGCTGCCCGCTCCGGAGGCGCGCGATCTCGCCGGCTTCGAGCGCCGCATGACCGCCCACTACCGGCGCCTCGACGCCCTCGGCGTGGAGTACCGCCCGCCCGGCGGCCCGCGCCCCTGGCAGCGCCGTCCGGGCGTCCAGGGCCGTCCCCTCGAGGGGGCACCCCCGAACGTGTGAGACGCCCGGCCGTCCCCGGTGTGAGGCAGCTATCCCCTCGGCCTCACCCAAGAGTGGCGAAAAGGAAGTTACCGTCGCTCGTGGGATGTCACGTCACGTCCTGGACGGAACCGTCCTTCGCGGACCCTCGCGACGTACGGCTCGGAACATGTGCCAGAGTTGCCACGTCCAGGCAGTGAGCACGTACGGTACGCCCACACAGGCGTGACAGCCGGGGACGGTCGGGGATCACCGGGACACCGGGAAGGGGCAGCGGGTTGACCACGCACGCACCACAGACGGCATCACGGACGGCGCGGTCCGTGACGCTGCCCACCTCGCTCGACGAGGCCGTGGCGGCGCTGACGGCCATGCCGGCCGCCGTTCCCGTGGCCGGCGGCACCGACCTGATGGCCGCCGTCAACCGCGGGCAGCTCCGCCCCGCCGGTCTGGTCGGCCTGAGCCGGATCAACGAGATCCGCGGCTGGCAGTACCAGGACGGCCACGCCCTGCTCGGCGCGGGCCTCACCCACGCCCGGATGGGCCGTCCCGACTTCGCGGCCCTCATCCCCGCCCTGGCCGCCGCCTCGCGCGTCGCGGGCCCGCCGCAGATCCGCAACGCCGGCACGCTCGGCGGCAACATCGTCTCCTCCGCGCCCACCGGCGACTCGCTGCCGGTGCTCGCCGCCCTGGAGGCCGAGCTGGTCGTCGTCGGCCCGCTCGGCACCCGCGAGCTGCCGGTCAGCCACCTGCTGGCCGGGCGGGACCTGCTGGCCCCGGGCGAGCTGGTCGCCTTCGTCCGCGTGCCCCTGCTGCACGCCCCGCAGGTCTTCCTCAAGGCCACCGGCCGCACCGGCCCGGCCCGCGCCTCCGCCTCGGTCGCCGTCGTCCTCGACCCGGCCCGCCGCGGCGTGCGCTGCGCGGTCGGGGCGATCGCGCCGATGCCGCTGCGGCCGCTGGAGGCCGAGCAGTGGATCGCCTCGCTGGTGGACTGGGACGGGGAGCGGGGCCTGGCCCCGGAGGCGCTCACGGCGTTCGGCGAGTACGTCGCCGCCGCGTGCATTCCGGACCCGCAGGGCGACGAGCAGTTGCCCCCGGCCGTACTGCACCTGCGGCGCACGGTCGCCGCGCTGGCCCGACGGGCACTGGGGAGGGCGCTGTCGTGAGCGACGCACACAGGAGTCAGGCGGGCGGCGGCTGGGAGCCGATCCCGCAGAGCGAGGGCTACGACGGCGACGCGACCGCGTTCGTGCAGCTGCCGCCGGAGTTCATGCTGGAGGGCACGCCACTGGAGGCCCCGGGCCACGGCTACGTGCCGCCGATGATCGTCCCGCTGACGCCGCTGAACCCGCCGCCGGAGTCGGCGGACCCGTCGGGCGCGGAGGCTTCGGGCGTGGATCCGTCGGGCGTGGACCCGGCGGGCGGGTCGCCGTCGGGCGTGTCCTCGGGCGTGCACCCCTCGGCCGGGGGTGTGTGGCCGGTGGCGGGCGAGCCCGCCCAGGGGGCGCGCGCGCACGAGTTCCCGGCGCACGAGTTCCCCGCCCACGACTTCCCGGTCCATGACTTCCCGGCCCATGAGGGCCCGGCTCACGAGGCGTCCGGTCACGGGGCCTCCGGTCACGGGGCCTCCGGTCACGGGGTCTCCGGTCATGGGGCCTCGGGTCATGGGGCCTCGGGTCACGGGGCCTTCGCCCACGACGCCTCCGCCCACGGGGCCTCCGGTCACGGGGTCTCCGGTCACGGGGTCTCCGGTCACGACGTCTCGGCGCACGAGGCGTCCGGTCACGGTGCCTCCGCGCAGGAGCAGACGGGGCAGTGGACCATCCCGACCGTCGAGGGCGACGCCGAGGCCCTGGAGGACTCGGGCGAGTACACGGCCTCGCGGCTCGCGCAGTACGCCGGCAGCGCGCCCGCGACGCTGCCGGGCGGCGCCCCGGCGCCGTGGGCGGTACCGGAGCCGGGGCCCGAGCCCGAGCCCGTACACGAGGCGGAGCCCGAGGCGGCGGCCGTCGCACCGGAGCGGGAGCCGGAGCCGGAGCTCGCACCCGAGCCGGAGCACGAGCCGGAGCCCTTCGCGGCCGACCTGGCCGACCCGGCCCCCGCCGACTTCGGCCCTGCCGACCAGGCAGCCCATGCGGACCTGGCCGCCCCGGTCGACCTCGCCCCGGCCGACCCGGCTACCGCCGCCCCCGCCGCCCCCGTCGACATGTCGACCGACAGCGACGAGCACCCCCACACCTCGTACACGCTCCGCGTGAACGGGGCCGACCGGCCCGTCACCGACTCCTGGATCGGCGAGTCGCTGCTCTACGTCCTGCGGGAGCGGCTCGGCCTCGCCGGGGCCAAGGACGGCTGCTCGCAGGGCGAGTGCGGGGCGTGCAACGTGCAGGTCGACGGCCGGCTCGTGGCCTCCTGCCTGGTGCCGGCGGCCACGGCCGCCGGGTGCGAGGTGCGGACCGTCGAGGGCCTGGCCGTGAACGGCGAGCCGTCCGACGTGCAGCGGGCGCTGGCCAAGTGCGGCGTGCAGTGCGGCTTCTGCATCCCGGGCATGGCCATGACCGTGCACGACCTCCTGGAGGGCAACCACGCTCCGACCGAGCTGGAGACCCGCCAGGCGCTGTGCGGCAACCTGTGCCGCTGCTCCGGCTACCGGGGCGTGCTCGACGCCGTGAAGGAGGTCGTCGCCGGGCGCGAGGCCGAGGCCGGCGACGAGCCCCGTATCCCGCACCAGATCCCCCACCCGTTCGACGGAGGCACGGCGTGACCAGCGACACGACGACCACGGAATCGGCGGACCTCGGTCCCGGCGCCGGTACCGGCCTCGGTCTCGGCGTCTCGCTGCCGCAGGCCGACGCGCGGGCGAAGACCGAGGGCACCTTCCCGTACGCCTCCGACCTGTGGGCCGAGGGCCTGCTGTGGGCGGCGATCCTGCGCTCCCCGCACCCGCACGCCCGGATCGTGTCGATCGACACGACGGCCGCGGCGGAGATGCCGGGGGTGCGGGCCGTGGTGACCCACGCCGACCTGCCCGGCGCCGCCACGTACGGCCGCCAGGTCGCCGACCGCCCCGTCTTCGCCTCCGACCTCGTGCGCCACCACGGCGAGGCCATCGCCGCCGTCGCCGCCGACCACCCGGACACGGCGCGGCTCGCGGCCGCCGCCATCGCGGTCGAGTACGAGGTCCTCGAACCGGTCACCGACCCCGAGCAGGCCTTCGCCGCGGAGCCGCTGCACCCCGACGGCAACCTGATCCGGCACATCCCGCTGAGCTTCGGCGACCCCGAGGTCACCGGCGAGGTCGTCGTCGAGGGCCTCTACCGGGTGGGCCGCCAGGACACCGCCCCGGTCGGCGCGGAGGCCGCGCTGGCCGTGCCGCGCCCCGACGGCGGCGTGGAGATCTACACCGCGTCGACCGACCCGCACACCGACCGCGACCTCGCCGCCGCCTGCTTCGGCCTGCCGCCCGAGCAGGTCAAGGTGGTCGTGACCGGCGTCCCCGGCGCGACCGGCGACCGGGAGGACCCGGGCTTCCAGATCCCGCTGGGCCTGCTCGCGCTGCGTACCGGCTGCCCGGTCAAGCTCACCGCCACCCGCGAGGAGTCCTTCCTCGGTCACGCCCACCGCCACCCCACCCTGCTGCGCTACCGGCACCACGCGGACGCCGAGGGCCGGCTGGTGAAGGTGGAGGCGCAGATCCTGCTGGACGCGGGCGCGTACGCCGACTCCTCGGCCGAGTCGCTCGCCGCGGCGGTGTCCTTCGCCTGCGGCCCGTACGTCGTCCCCCACGCCTTCGTCGAGGGCTGGGCGGTCCGGACCAACAACCCGCCGTCCGGACACGTCCGCGGCGAGGGCGCCATGCAGGTGTGCGCGGCGTACGAGGCGCAGATGGACAAGCTCGCCGGCAAGCTGGGCCTGGACCCGGCGGAACTGCGGATGCGCAACGTGCTCGCCACGGGCGACATCCTGCCGACCGGCCAGACCGTGACGTGCCCGGCGCCGGTCGCCGAACTCCTCGCCGCCGTACGGGACTTCCCGCTGCCGCCGCTGCCCATGGACTCCCCGGAGGAGGACTGGCTGCTGCCCGGCGGCCCGGACGGCGCGGGCGAGCCCGGCGCGGTGCGGCGGGGCGTCGGCTACGCGCTGGGCATGGTGCACATGCTGGGCGCCGAGGGCACCGACGAGGTCTCGACGGCGACGGTCCGGGTGCAGGACGGGGTGGCCACGGTGATCTGCGCGGCCGTCGACACCGGCTCCGGCTTCGCGACCCTGGCCCGCCAGATCGTCCAGGAGACGCTCGGCGTCGACGAGGTCCACGTGGCCCCGGTCGACACCGACCAGCCTCCGGCCGGACCCGCGACGCACGGCCGGCACACCTGGGTCTCGGGCGGTGCGGTCGAGCGGGCGGCGAAGATGGTCCGCACGCAGCTGCTGCAGCCGCTGGCCCACAAGTTCGGCATGTCGACCGAGCTCCTCCAGATCACCGACGGCAAGATCACCTCGTACGACGGCGTCCTGTCCACCACCGTCATGGAGGCCATGGAGGGCAAGGAGCTCTGGGCCACCGCCCAGTGCCGCCCGCACCCCACCGAGCCCCTCGACGACTCCGGCCAGGGCGACGCCTTCGTCGGCCTCGCCTTCTGCGCGATCCGCGCCGTGGTGGACGTCGACGTGGAGCTGGGCGCCGTACGGGTCGTCGAGATGGCCGTCGCCCAGGACGTCGGCCGCATCCTCAACCCCGCCCAGCTCGCCACCCGCATCGAGGCGGGCGTCACCCAGGGCGTCGGCGCCGCCCTCACCGAGAACCTGCGCACCTCCCGCGGCCTGGTCCGCCACCCGGACCTGACCGGCTACGCCCTCCCGACCTCCCTGGACGCCCCCGACATCCGCATCGTGAAGCTAGTCGAGGAACGCGACGTCGTCGCCCCGTTCGGCGCCAAGCCCGCCAGCGCCGTCCCCGTCGTCACCTCCCCGGCCGCGGTGGCCTCCGCGGTCCGCGCGGCCACCGGCCGCCCCGTCAACCGCCTGCCGATCCGCCCGCAGGCGGCGGTGGTGGTGAACTGAGAAGAGCGGGGCGGGCCCCGCTGAAGACTCCGGCTCCCGAGGCCAAGTCGTAATCCGGACAAGGGTGTTGGGCCTGCAACCGGATGCTGTGCGCTGTCCGTCGTCTTGACTAGAGTGATTCACGGACTACGGCTCGACTCGTCGGTTCACGGGGGAGGAGCACCAGGCGTGGAAGCTTATGTGGACGGTGCGGGGGGCGCCTACGCCATGCGTGGCATGAGCAGGGAGGCGCTCCTCTACAACTCCGAGTCCATGATGGAGTTCAAGAAGGGCCTCGACGAGATGATCGTCGACCTCCTGGCCTCTCCGGCCGCTCCGAAGAACATGGGTTCCGATCCGGTGGCGCGCAGCCAGTTCGGCGGGGGCGGCGCCGCGTGGATCGAGGCGAACGAGATCTTCTCGTCGTACAAGGACGTGCTCGCGGAGCTGACGCGCCTCTCCGGAATCCTGTCCGACTGCCTCGAGGGCATGGGCATCGCCGTCGGCATCTCCAAGGACGGCATGGAGCAGACCGACGACGACATCCGGAGCAGGATGCTGGCCATCAGCCAGCGGGTCACGAACGCCAAGACCCAAGCCGACCAGAAGGCCGGCTACGACACGACCCCCTCCGGCAAGCCCGAGGGGACGGACACCACGGTGCCGCAGCCGCCCCCGGCGTCCACCGGCGGGCCACGGCCCACGGAGACGGCCGGCGGCGACGCGGACCTCGGCTAGCCGGCGCAGGGACTCGGGGACACGGGGAAGGGGCGACTCTCGATGGAGCAGAACGACAACAGCGGGGGCGGCAGCGGAACCGACTTCCGCTCCATGCCGCACCAGCAGATGATCGACTGGCTGGACCAGGCCAGCAGTTTCTACGTGCGCGACGCGAGCGACCGCCTGAAGCGGGCCGCGAAGAAGATGCGGGAGATCGCGGACGAACTGAAGAAGCGTCCCGGTGGTGTGCATTGGGAGGGCGAGGCCGAGAAGGCCTTCATGGAGTGGACCACCAGCCTGGCCAGCACCACCCACAGCCTCGCCGACTACAGCATCCACTCGTCGAACTGGCTGACCGAGGCCGCCGACGCGATCGCCACCGCCCAGAGCGCCATCCCGCGCTACACCTCCGTGGCCCAGGCCAAGGAGAACCTGGAGGCGGCGCAGAAGTACCACAACGACCCGGACTCCCAGACGATCGCGCGCAACGCTCGGGCCCAGATGGCGCCGGAGGGCGCCGACGCGAACGCGATCAAGGCGCAGGAGGAGACCAACAGACAGGCCGCAGCAGCCGAGATGGAGCGGCTCTCGGGCACGTACCAGTGGTCGAGCCTGCAGATGAAGAGCTTCCAGATGCCGTCGTTCCAGCCGCCGCCGGGGGAGTTCGTTCCGCAGGGCACGGACCAGAGGGACAGCACCACATACATCGGCTCCACAACACGGAGCGAAAACCGCGCGACCGATACGGACACGAGCACGACGACTACGCGCACCCAGCGTGACACCCGCTCGCTGCCCGACACCCAGGTGGTGCCGCCGTCGCGCGACATCACCGGACCCACACAGGTGATCCGGCCCGAGCTGCCCGTCGATCTGGGCATCGACAGCGTGAACACGCTGCCGCCGCCCACGACCGGCACGCCGCCGACCACGGGCGGGCAGCCGCCGCTTCCCAGGCCGGACACGAGCCTGACACCGCCGTTCACCGTCCCTCCGGGGCCGATCCCCGGGCCGCCCCCGCTGGCCAAGCCCGGACCGGGGACGCTTCCTCCGCTCAACGGCACTCGCATGCCGGTCGGTCCGGGAGGCAGGACCGGCTGGGGGCCCACCGGCCAGCTTCCGGCGATGCCCCGCGAGGGCATCAGCGGTGGGCGTCAGGTACCCGGCAATCCGGTCGGCCGGTCCACCACCGGAATCCCGCGCAGCACGGTGATCGGGCAGGAGCCCACGGGCCGCACCGGCAACGGCCTCGGCCGCGGCCCCGTGGGCGGCGCCGGCATGGGGCACCCGGCAGGCGGAACGGGCGGTGGGCACAGCGGCATCACTGGTGGCCGGCGTCTCGCCTCCGAACCGGGCGGAGTCGTCGGCGGCCGCGCGCAGCGGCCCGGTGCGTCCGGGCGCCCGTTCACGCCTGGCGGTTCGGGACTCGTACGCGACGGTGCGCAGGGCAGCGGACCGGTGGGCCGCGGCAGCTCCGTACCCGCTGCGGAGCGGCGCGAGGAGGAGCGGAGCGAGCGTCCCGACTACCTTGTCGAGGACGAAGAGACCTGGCAGCAGGGCGGGCGCCGAGTGGCGCCGCCCGTCATCGACTGATCGGCGCGAGGGAGCAGATGCGTACCAGCGGTATTCGACGGAGCCGGGTCCGGACCATCGCCTCGGCCGGCTTGGGCGTGCTGCTGGTGGGCATCGCTTCCGTTCCCGCGCACGCCGAATCGATCCGGGCCCAGCAGTGGTACCTGGACACCATGCACGCCGAAGAGATCTGGCAGATCAGCAAGGGCGACGGTGTGACCGTCGCCGTGATCGACTCAGGCGTGGAGAAGGACAACCCCGACCTGGTCGGCCGCGTGCTCGACGGAAAGGACTTCGCGCCCGACCAGCCCGGGGACGAGTTCACCGACTACACCGGGCACGGCACCGGCATGGCCGGCCTCATCGCCGGGACCGGCGCACGTGACGGCGGAAACGGAGCCTTCGGACTGGCGCCCAAGGCCAAGATCCTTCCCGTGCGGGTGCCGGGCATCGAGGCGGGCCAGGGAAGCATGAAGGACAGCGACGACGAGTTCAACCGAGTGGTCCCTCCGGCAATCCGCTATGCCGCGGACGCAGGGGCCAAGGTCATCAACATCTCCTTGGGGGCCGGCGCCGGCTCCCAAGGCCTCACCGACGCCGTGAAGTACGCCCTCGACAAGGGAGCCCTCGTCTTCGCCTCGGTCGGCAACAGCGCCGACAAGGGCAACGCGGTCGAGTACCCCGGCGCGACCCCCGGCGTCGTCGGCGTCGGCGCCATCGACCAGAAGCTGACCCGGGTCAAGAACTCCCAGTACGGCCCCCAGGTGGACCTCGTGGCCCCCGGCAAGGACACCGTGCACGCCTGCGGCGGCGGTACCGGCCTGTGCAAGTCGACCGGCACCAGTGACGCCACCGCCCTCGCCTCCGCCGCCGCGGCGCTCATCTGGGCCGAACACCCCGACTGGACCAACAACCAGGTCCTCAAGGTCATGCTCAACACCGTTGCGGCGCCCGACGACGGCGGCGGACGCAACGACTTCATCGGATACGGCGCCATCCGTCCCCTCCGGGCCCTGAAGACTCCGGGCGATCCCGGCCTCGCCGACGTGCGGCCCATCCAGGACCTGCCGGCGGCGCAGACCCCGTCGCCCTCCACCGCACCCGTCGCCACGAGCTCCACCCCTGCGCCCGCCCCGCAGGCGGACGAGGCCGCGGGTGGGAGCCGGACCGGCCTCTGGATCGGCCTCGGCGTCGGGGCGGCCGTGCTGCTCGGGGCGGCCGTCGCCGTGCCCGTGCTGCGCTCGCGGCGGCGTTGAGCCGTTCCTAGGCACGTCGATCCGTTTCGAGGCACGCCGAGCGGCGAAGGGCCCGGGTCCTCCTCAGCTCCCGAACACGGGCATCGCCATCACCCGCCCGGCGCGGGCGGCGAAGACGCGGTTGCCGCCGCTCGCGAGCTGGTACGCGCCGGTGCGTTTCATCGTGACGGTGAAGTAGAAGCGGTGCGTCTTCCTGTCGATGACCCGCAGATGGCTGTCGTCGGGCGCCGCGAGCCACACCGTCGTCCCCTCGACGGCCGGGGCGGTGAGGTTGCCACCGAGTTCGTCGAGGATCTCGTACCAGTCCGTGAGGGACGAGTCGGTGATGGTGCTCGTGCTGTAGCGGTAGGCGTTGTAGCCGTTGACGGCGTACACGGCGCCCTCTTTGGCGGTGGGGTTGCCCCAGCCCTGGGCCAGGGTGTTGCTGCTGCGGGCCTCCTCGCTCCAGATGACGAAGCCGTTCTCGAGTTTGCAGGCCGTCAGATGGCCGCCGGAAAGGTAGACCATGGCGCCGTCGACGGCCGGGGCGGCCCCGTTGGTCCCCTGGTCCTGGGCCTTCCAGGCGGTCTTGCCCGTGCGGGTGTCGACGGCGACGACGTGGCCGTCGAGCCCGTTCACGACGAGCCGGTTCTTGCCGACGGCGGCGGTGGCGGGGCTGCCGGCGGTGCTGGGGGAGGCCAGGGGGACGGTCCAGGTGGTGGCGAGGGACCAGGCGTCGACGGCGCGCAGTTCGTTCTCCCGGGTCACCAGGTAGACCTGCCGGGCGTCCGCGGCGAGCAGATGGGCGGCCGAGGCGTCCGTCCGCCAGACGGGCCGGCCCGTCGAGGCGACGAAGGCGTGCAGCACGCCGTCCTTGTCGAGGCCGACGACCAGGCGGTCCGCGACCGACACGTAACCGGCCCGCGCGTCCATGTCGGCGGCCTGCCAGCGCTGCTTGCCGTCCGCGACGGCGAGGGCGAGCAGACCGCCCGCCTTGGCATGGACGATCAGCACGTCACGGACCGGGAGCGGGGTGCGGCCGTCGGGTGCCGTCACGTCGAGCGGGCCCCAGAGCGGCTTCGGGGGCTCACCCGCCTTGGTGTCGATGAGGGAGATGTAGGCCGCGGTCGGGACCGCCGCGGCGGCGGGTACCTCGGCGGCGTAGTTCGTGGGCTTGTCCCCGCCCCTGGTCAGCCACCAGGCACCGGTGCCGGCACCGGCCACGAGGACACCCGCGCCGGCGGCGAGGAGGCGCCGCCGGGACGTCGCCCGGGGCGCCGCGGAGCTCGGGACGGTGGCGCCGTGCGCCGCGTCCAGGTCCTTGACCGCCGCCTCGCGTCGCCCGATGTCATCGGCGAGCGGGCCCCTGCGCCACGCGCGGTCGGCGCCCTTGGGCGCCGTGACGGCCGCGGTGATCCGGGCGGTGGAGGGGCGAAGCTCCGGGTCCTTCGACAGGCACGGACCGATGAGTTGCCACAGGGCAGGCGGGACCTGGCTCATGTCCGGGTTGCCGTGCACGACCTCGTACTGAACGGCCGCGACGTTCGGCGCGTCGAAGGCGCGTCGGCCGCTCGCGGCGTAGACGAGCACCGCGCCGAGCGAGAAGACGTCCGAGGCCGGACCGACCCGTCGGCCCAGGACCTGCTCGGGGGCCCCGTACCCCGGCGTCACCGGGATCTGGCCGGTGGTGGTCAGCGTCAGGCCGTGCTCGGGGCGGGCGATGCCGAAGTCGATGATTCGTGGACCGGACGAGGTCAGCACGATGTTCGCCGGCTTGAGGTCGCGGTGGACCAGGCCGGCCGCGTGGATGTCGTGGAGCGTACGGGAGAGGAAGTGCCCCAGGGCGCGGACCGTGGGCTCGTCCATCGGCCCGTACGCGCGCACGGCCTCCTCCAGCGTCGGTCCGGCCAGGAACTCGGCCGCGATCCAGGGCCGGCCGCCCTCCGTCTGCGCACTCAGGACCCGTGCCACGCCCTTGCTCGTGACGGCCCGGGCCATCTCGGCCTCGCGGACGAAGCGCTGGGCGAGCCCCACGTCGTGGGCGAGTTCGGGGCGGAGGACCTTCACGGCGGCGGGGCGGCCGGAGTTGTCCCGGCCGAAGTAGACCTTGCCCATGCCGCCCTCGCCGAGGACGCCGACGAGACGGTACGGGCCGAGACGGAGCGGATCGCCGGTGGCGAGGGGCTGCATGGTCACTGCGACGCTTTCTGGGGTCGACGGGCGGGCCGCCCGTCGGGCACGGGGGCACGGAAGGGAGGGGACGCGGGCTGGGTGCGGGCGAAGGACCCGACGGACTGGGCAGCGGGCGGACAACGGGGCCGGTACGCGAAGGCCCTACGCCAGGGGGAGTGCCACCGCGGTGGTCGCCCCGGCGCCGATGATCCGTTTTCCGCGCCGGTCCGCCACGTAGCGGGTGGCATCCGTCGGGAACACCCAGACCGAGCGTCGGGTGGTCAGGTCCACCGCGCTCAGGCCGCCCCGCACGGGAGCGTAGGCGTACTTCTCACCCACCACGGGGACGACGGCGAGGTTCGTTGTCAGCGTGCGGGCCGGCGGGGCCTCCGTCCAACGGCGGGCGCCCCTGTCCGCGCTGACCGCGACCAGACCGCGGTCGCCCTCCGTGGCGTACACCAGACCGCCGGCGACCACGGGCAGGCCGTAGAAGTACCGGTCCTCGCGGTGTTCCCAGGCCACCCCGCCGTCGGTGAGGCGCAGCGCACGCAGTCTGCTGCCGCCCAGGTAGACATGGGTGGAGTCGGTGGCCAGCTCCCCAGGAAGCGGCATCCGCTCTCCGCCGTCCTTCGGCATCGGGACGGTCCGCCGCCACAGCCGGGCCCCGGTGCGGGCGTGGCGTGCCTCGACGACGTAGGCGTCGGGGAACACCTTGCTGGTGACGGTGATCAGCCGGTCGGCCACGACCACCGCCAGCCGGATCCTGTCGGCGTCGTCGTCCGCGACGCGCCAGGCCTCCTTCCCCGTCCGCAGGTCGACGGCCAGCAGATGCCAGCCCTTCAGCTTCTGCTCCACGGAGTCGTCGCGACCGCCCCGCCGGGAGGCCGCGTACAGCATCCCGCCGGAGGCGGTGAGGAGCTTCGTGTACAGGGCACGTCCGTCGAAGCCCTTGATCTCGATGCGGCGGGCCGCCTCCTTGGGCTCCCGGGCCGCGTATGTCTCGATCTGCAGGACGCTCGGCCCCTCGACGCCGCCCTGGGAGACGTAGAAGCGCGTGCCGTCCGACGTCACCTGCCGGGGCTCCATCACCCAGTTGGTGTTCCAGAGCTCCTCGCCGGTCCGTACGTCCCTGACCCGGAACACGGCCGTCTCCACGAAACCGGCCACGTCACCGGCCGGCGCGGTGGCCAGGAACGGGGTGATGAGCTCATCGCGGTCCGAGGCATCCATGCGCCACAGCGGTGCCGGGGCACCGTCCGACGCGGTGGTCGCCGCCACGGGGGAGGACGGCGCTGCCGAAGGGCCGGAGGCCCCGGCTCCGGGCGCCTGGTCGTCGGACGACAGCCAGGTCCATGCACCGGCGGCCACGGCCGTCGAGGCCAGCACGGCGCCGCCGCCGCGCGTGAGCAGCCGGCGCCTGGAAAGGCCCGGGGCCCGGGTCGGTGCCGTCAGCGCGTACGGGTCGCCGGACGGGGCCGGGAGGCGGGGTGGGTGGGGGTGCCAGACGTCGGTGGCTCGGCGGGCGACGGCCGTGAGCACCGCCGGCGGGAGGTGGTCGGCGAACTCGCCGTGGCCGTCGTGGAGTTCGGCGATCAGGGTGTCCGTACTCGGCCTGGCCGCCGGGTCCTTCGCGAGGCAGGCCGTCAGGAGCGGGCGGAGCGACGGCGGGAGGGCGGACAGGGCCTCGGGATCGGGATCGGCGTAGCGGACCCGGTAGAGGAGATCCGCGGCCGCCCCCGTGCCGAAGGGCGGACGGCCGGTCGCCGCGAAGACCAGGACGCCGGCGAGCGCGAACACGTCGCCCGCCGGGGTGTGTTCCTGGCCGGAGGCCTGCTCCGGCGACATGTACGCGGGCGTGCCGGCCGCCGCGCCCGTCGTCGTGAGCCGCTCGTCGCCGGCGGCGCGGGCGATGCCGAAGTCGATGACCTTGGGGCCGTGGGCGGTCACGAGGATGTTGGAGGGCTTCAGGTCCCGGTGCACCACGTCCGAGGAGTGCAGCTGCCGCAGCGCCCCGGCCAGGGCGGCGCCCACGGCGCGGACCGTCGGCTCGGGGAGCGGCCCCGCGAGGGCGACCGCCTCGTCGAGCGGCGGACCGAGCACGTACTCGGTGGCCAGCCACGGGGTCTCCGCCAGCGGGTCCGCGTCGAAGACGGCCGCGCCGTGCTGGTCACCGATGATGCGGGCCGCGTCCGTCTCCAGCCGGAAGCGGGTACGGAACGCGGGGTCGGCCGCCAGCCGGGCGTGCAGCGTCTTCAGCGCGAGCGTACGGCCGCCCGGCGAGCGCGCCAGATAGACCGTGCCCATGCCGCCGGAACCGAGCCGGGCCAGCAGGCGGTACGCGGCGACGGCCGACGGGTCGTCGTGGGTGAGGGGGGAGAGCATGGGTCAGTCGGTTCCTCGGGTCCCGGTTCCATGTGTCAGGGGTCGTCAAGAGCCGTTCGGCACCGGCAGATCGGCCGCCAGGAGCGACGCCGACTGGTGGGCCAGCGCCGCCACCACCCGTGCGGGCAGCCAGCCCGGCGTCAGCAGCGAGGCCGCCGAGCCGAGCACCGTACCGTGCGGGGCCGGCGGGGCCAGCGCGGCCGGCAGCGCGGCGGCGGCCGGGCGCTGCGCCGGATCGCGGGTCAGACACGCGGTGATCGTGGCGCGCAGCGCGTCGGGGAGCTCGGAGCGCTCCGGCACGGTGTACCCGGTCGCCGCGTAGGCGAGCACGGCACCCAGGCCGTAGACGTCGTGCGGCGCGTCGGCGGGTGCCGCGGCGGGGCTTCCCGGGCCGGCCGGTGGCGCCGTCGGAGTCCCGGGCGCCATAGGAGCCGCCGTCGGGGTCCCCGGCCCGGCCGGTGCCGCCGTCTGAGTTCCCGGCGCCCTCGGTGCGGCCGCCGGAGTCCCCGGTGCGGCCGGTGCCGCGCCGGCCGTGCGCTCCGGCGCCTGGGCCTCCCGGTCCACCCGGTCCGTGGACCGCGCCGCCCCGAAGCAGGTCAGCAGCGGCCCGTCGGCCGTGAGCAGCACCGCGGCCGGGGCCACCCCGGCGTGGGTCACGCCCTGCGCGTGCAGCGCCGCGAGCGTCTCGGCGAGCGCCGCGCCGATCACCCGGACCGTTCCCTCGGGCAACGGTCCGCCGTGCACGGCGAGGGCGACGGGAAGGGGGAGGGCGGGCACGTAGGGGTGCGTGAACCAGGCGTCGTCCGTACCGCTGACGGCGTTCACCGGCAGCGTCCAGGGCGCTGTCAGGCGCTGGGCGACCTCGGCCTCGGCGCGGAAGAGGGCCGGGTCGCCGCCGGGGTGCGGGGCGCTGAACAGCACCGTACGGTCACCGTCCGCGGACCTGGCGACGAACCGGCGGTACGGGGCGACGGGAGTCCCGGCCGAGTTCGGCGGGTCGAGGCGCGTGACGAGACGGTACGGCCGTTCCATGTGCGAATCCCCCTGTAGTTCCCCTGCGCAGGGAGAGCCTACTCAGGGCGTGCGGGGGACAGGCGGGCGCGGTCGGGGCGGGCGACTTGGGGTGGTGGGCGCGGGGGCTCCGCTCGGGGGGTGCTGGGGGCACCCGGGGTGCCTGGGCGTGCTGGGGGTGTCCAGGGGTGCCTGGGCGTGCCGGGGGTGCCCGGGGGCGCTCTGCTGGTGATCGGGTGATCGTAGGACTTGACGGAAGCGGCTGCCCCGAAAGGGTGGCTCGTGCTCGCCGCCGCGGCCGGTGGCCGTTCAGGGGCGGCGCCGCGCCGAGGGAGCGGTGTTGACGCGGACTCCTGCGGGTGGCCCCGCCCATGAGTAACCTCTGGCGCTCCGGCAGCGAAGACGCGCTGGTTCGTGCGGGTGACCGTTGGGGGAGTCATGTCCTTCGAAGAGGAGTGGGCAGCGGAGCGGAGCGCCGCCGCGCACCGGGTGAGCACGAGGCTCAACCAGCTGTCTCCCGGCCCCGGGAGCGGTGGCGGTGGTGGCGGCATCGACCTCTGGGTGGAGCGGGATCACCTCGGCGCCATCGGGCACGCCGCCTTCCAGCTGCACGGCCGGCTCCTGAAGGACGGGAACCACGCGCGTACGGACACGTCGTCGGCGGCGACGGGCCTGTCTCGGAGCGGCTTCCGTACCGGATCGGCCATGGCGACCGTCCAGGAGACCTGGGCCTCCCAGCTCGGCACGCTCCTCTCCGCCTGCGCGCACATCTCCAACCACCTCGACTACAGCGTGGCCGCGCACGGCAAGGACGACGAGGAGATCAGAACGGCCCTCGCCGTGTCCAAGATCAGCGAGTACTTCAAGTAGGCGGGGGAGCCACGGTGTTGACCTTCGACGACCTGTGTCACGCACCCCTGGACAAGATGAAGGCCGCGGCCGACAGCTGGTTTGAGATGAGGCGCAAGCTGGACGTGCTCGCGGAGGACGCCCGCCGGACGATGGCCGCGAAGGCTAAGGCGGACGCCTGGCACGGCGTGAACGCCGAGGTGACCAAGCCCTTCATCGACAAGACCGCCAAGGAGTTCGAGGACGCGGCGAAGGCGGCCGACGGGATCCACAAGGTGCTCCAGGACGGCTACCGGACCTTCAGGAAGGCGAAGGCCGACCTGACGAGGATCGTCGAGGCGGAGGCGCCCCATCAGGGGCTCGTGGTGAAGAGCGACGGGGTCGTCGAGGCGAGGTACTCGGTGGCCAGGGACGCCGTCGCGCGGCCCGACCCGGAATCCCCCGCGTTCGACCTCAAGCAGCGTGAGGCGATCGCGGCGCTGCAGCGGCGCATCGACGCGATCGTCGAGAACTGCGACGACGCCGACGTGGCCTGCGCGACCGCGCTGCGGGCCAACATCACCGGCGACCAGCACAACTTCAGTGCCCCGAAGTACGGCAGCCTGGACGCGGAGGAGGCGCGGCGCGCGCTGGACCTGGCCGGGAAGGGCCGGGACCTCACCCACGCGGAGCTCGTACGGCTCAACGAGCTCCTCGCCGACAACCAGGGCTCGAAGGACTTCTCCAGGGCGTTCTACGACGGGCTCGGCGCCAAGGGGGCGCTGGAGTTCTTCGGCCGGCTGTCCACCGACACGTACGAGTACCCGGCCGTCGACAAGCAGCGCCTGGCGGACGTCCAGGCCCTGCAGCGCAACCTGGGCCTCAACCTCGCCACGGCGACGCAGGGCGGCGACGCGTGGACCGAACACTGGTCCACCGAGATGCGGAGGCTCGGTACCGAGCGCATTCCGCTCGCCAAGTACGACAGCAGCCCGGCGTTCGGCTACCAGCTGCTCGGCGGCATCATGCGGTACGGCGACTACGACCCGAAGTTCCTCGTCCCGATCGCCGAACACGTCACGCAACTCCACGCGAAGGACCCGTACTTCTTCGCCAACAGCAGGCCGACGATGGGCGGCTGGCTGGATAACCAGTACAACCCGTCGAGGGTCAACGGGGCCGGGTTCGATCCGATGATTCCGGTGCTGGAGGCGTTGGGGCACAGTCCGGAGGCGGCGAAGGAGTTCTTCTCCGGGAAGCCGACGTCGTACGAGCTGGACGGCAGTGCCGGCGGCACGCTCGACCTGGGCAAGAACAAGAGTGGCGAGGGTATCGACAACTACCTCGACTTCTTCGCCAACGAGAAGTACGAGTTCTTCGCCGACACCGCCGGTCACGACCCCGAAGACGTGAAGAAGGCAGCGGATTACATGCCGGACGCGCTCGGGCACGCCTTGGAAGCCGCGACGCTCGGACACGCGTGGGACGACCCCCACCCCGAGCTCAGGCGGGATGCGGCATCGGCCGAGATCATGGCGAACGTCGTCACGAAGTACGGGGGCGACGCCGAACTGCTCAAGAAGTACCAGTCCTCCATGGCGGACAGCCTCGGCAACATGGGCGCCGGCTATATCGACGATCTCAACTGGGCCTTGAGGAAGAACGATCCGACCAGTGTCTACGCGCCGGGTCTCCAAGGTAAGAGTCCAGAAGAAGCCGCGGCCATCATGAAGCTCCATCCGCAGTTCGGGGTAGAAGGCGCGACGAGGTTCCTGACCACCTTGGGCCAGCACCCGGACGCTTACGCCACGATGACGATGGCGGAGCGTGTCTACACCACTAGCGTGTTGGAGGCTCAGGTCGGTACCGATGGTCAGGTGGACGCAGGCGGTGCCCGAGAAGCCGTCCGCACTGGAGCCTTGTTCCAAGGGCAGCTGGACCAGTCTCGTGCGATGCAGATTGAGGCCGAGGGCATGAAGCTCCACGAGGACTACGAGAAGGCTCAGGAGAAGAAGGCCGCCTGGGTGGAGTTCGGCACGACGGCCGCCATTGCGGCGGGTGTCGCGTTCCTACCGGCCACCGCAGCCGCCGCAGGTGCCGCCGCGATCCTCGTGCCGCTTGCCGTCGACACGGGTTCGGGCGCCATGGAGCAGCTGGCAGGTCAGGTTGTCGGGGACTGGTCCGAGAAGTCCGTCGAGGAGCACAAAGACTCGACCGAGGACAAGATCCACGAGGACAGGAGGGCTGTCTACCTTGCCGGCCGATATAGCGCTGAATCCCCGATGGAGCATTTCGTCAAGGCGCACCGCTCTCATGTGAGCGGCGAACTCAAGCAGACTCTGATCGACTCCGTGATCATTGGCTACAGGGACGGCAACCTTTTCGTGGGGCAGGTCGGCAGCGCCCCGGAAGCAGGATGAGGAGTGACGGAGAACGGGGATCGTCATGCACGGATTGATCAAGTTCGTTGTTTTCGGGCTGGCAGCTGGACTTCTCGTAAGCGCCTGCAGTGGCGAGGCCACGGAGCGACAGCGTGTCTCCGCCGCCGACCAGTGTGACGGCGCACTTTCGTCCGACGCGGCCCATGCCCTGGAAATGGTGCTCCGGACCAAGAAATTCGACCACGATCCGGTGGGTGGACTGGATCGAAGTGTGGAGCAGTTGACCGCAGACTATGCGAAGCGGGAGCGATTGACGACGCATCCCCCTATGTGCCGTGCGTCAGCGCCAGGCAGTGTGGACCGGGTTGACATCGACTTCGGCCTTTACCGGGAAAGAGACCTCTTCGGAGACGTGCACCCTTATGGCCTTCACGCGTACGACATGGGCCTAGAAGCTCAGTCCGGACCGCAGAAGGCGTATCTCTTCGTCAGGTGTGCCAGCCCCCGCCTCGACGGGTCCCAAGAGCGCGCCGCCCGGATTCGGGGAGTGCTGAGATTCAGTAATGCCGAGCTACCCGACACCCCCGCCATCCGCGAAGCCAACCTCACCGTGCTCCACTCCGTCACCCTCGCCGTCGTCAAGAAGCTCCGCTGCGAGAACAGCGCCGGGCTCTCCGACAAGCCTGTCTTCAAGCCGAAGTAGAAGGAGCCGGTTCGCGACCGGGATCGCTCGGGCCGTCCTCCTCCCGGTCGAATTCCTCCGTGCAGCCGGCAGTCACGTCCCGAGTGAAGCAGGCGATGTAGTGCTCCGGGGAGCCGTGGAAGGAGAACACCATGTCCTGGCAGTCCACGCCGTCGAAGGTGACCTCGGCGAACGTTCCGGACAGGGACCAGGAGCCATGCTGCCGGGCGGAGATTCCGGAGCAGTAGAGGGTGCCGACGTTCGACTTGTCCAAGTCCTTGCCCGTGAACGTGCCGTCGGCTTTGAACTCGACCGTCGCCTCGCTCCCGTACGACGACCACACGCCCGTCAGCCCCTCGTCGTCGACCGCGACCGGGTAGACGGAGCAGGAGGTCAGCAGCAAGGCCGCCGCACATCCCCACGCGGCCCCCGTGAATGCACGTCGTATCCGCTGATGCTGTTCGGCAGCCATGCGGTCCTGCCTCTCGTGTCTCGCACATGCTCGGTGGCGACGCCTCAAGGAAGCGGCAGGCCTCATCTTGAACGTGTTCAAGTGTTGGTGTCAATCGGCCCGGGGCGCTTCCGCGACCGCGGGGCCCGGCGCCTGGCCGTGAAGGTCGGCGTGGAGGGGCTGTTGGTGGTGGGGGGGGTGGGGGGCGCCGGCCCAGGAAAAAAGGGCGGCACCCCTCGCGGGGTGCCGCCCTTTCGTTCGCCTGCTCAGAGGCGCTGGAGACCGTGGCGGGAATTGAACCCACGTAACTCGCTTTGCAGGCGAGCCCCTCAACCACTCGGGCACACGGTCGCGGTGGTGACAAGAAAGACGTTAGGCGGAGGTCCCGCGGGGCCTCAACGGTTTCGGGCGGGCCGCAACACGACTGCCATGCCGCGTTCACAGTGCCCTTCGGTCGTACGACCATCGGGCCGGTACGGATACGTCTCCGGACAGGGGCCAAAACCGGATACGGCCCTTACTCTGGGGCGTATGAGCGCCCTCGACCCCCGCGACACCGACGTCGCACCGAACCCCGCCGCCGCACCGCCCGTCCCGGTCGGCGGCGGATCCGTGCTCGACCGGGCCCATCGGGCGCTCAGCATCGGCATCGTCTCCGTCGTCCTCGTCGTCGCCTTCGAGGCGACCGCCGTCGGCACCGCCATGCCCGTCGCCGCCCGCGAGCTCGACGGCGTCTCCGTCTACGCCTTCGCCTTCTCCGCCTACTTCACCACCAGCCTCTTCGGCATGGTCCTCTCCGGGCAGTGGTCCGACCGCAGCGGCCCGCTCGGGCCGCTCGCCGGTGGCATGAGCTGTTTCGCCGCCGGACTCGTGCTCTCCGGCACGGCGGCGGACATGTGGCTGTTCATCCTCGGCCGGGCCGTCCAGGGGCTCGGCGGCGGCCTCGTGATCGTCTCGCTGTACGTGGTGATCAGCCGCGCCTACGAGGAGCACCTCCGCCCCGCGATGATGGCGGCCTTCGCCGCCGGCTGGGTCGTGCCCTCCGTCGTCGGCCCCCTCGCCTCCGGCACGATCACCGAGCACCTCGGGTGGCGGTGGGTCTTCCTCAGCATCCCCGTCCTCGTCGTGTTCCCGCTGGCCCTCGCCCTGCCCGCGATCCGCCGCACCGCCTCCGGGCCCGCCGGCGCCGGCGCCCCCGTGGCGCCCTGGGACCGGCGGCGGATCCGGCTGGCCCTCGGCATCTCGCTCGGCGCCGGCCTGCTCCAGTACGCCGGGCAGGAACTGCGCTGGCTCTCCGTCCTGCCGGCGCTCGCCGGCGTCGCGCTGCTCGTCCCCGCCGTACGGGGGCTGCTGCCGCGCGGGACGTACCGCGCGGCGCGCGGCCTGCCCTCCGTCGTGCTGCTGCGCGGGATCGCCGCCGGGTCCTTCATCGCGGCCGAGTCCTTCGTGCCGCTCATGCTGGTCACCCAGCGCGGTCTCAGCCCCACCCTCGCCGGGCTCTCCCTCGCCGTCGGCGGCGCCACCTGGGCACTCGGCTCCTGGGTCCAGTCCCGGCCGCGCACCGAGCCGTACCGCGAGCGGCTCGTCGTCGGCGGCATGGTCCTCGTGGCCGCCGCCATCGCGACCGCCCCCAGCGTCCTGATCACCGCCGTGCCGGTGTGGATCGTGGCGGTGGCCTGGGGCTTCGGCTGCTTCGGCATGGGCATGGTGATCGCCTCCACCAGCGTGCTGCTGCTCAAGCTGTCCCCGCCGGAGGAGGCGGGCGCGAACTCCGCCGCCCTCCAGATCTCGGACGGCCTGTCCAACGTCCTGCTCCTCGCCGCCGGCGGCGCCGCCTTCGCCGCCCTCGGCGGGGGAGCGGTCGGACATGCCGTCTCGGCCGACCCCACGACCGGCTCCCACCCCGCCGCCTTCGCCGCCGTCTTCCTCCCCATGGCGGCGGTCGCGGTGGTGGGCGCCTGGGTGGCCACCCGGCTGGGAGCGCCGGGCCAAGGGCAGCGACAGGACTAGGGCGGTAAGGGGCCAGGTCCCCCCTCCCACCGGTCAGGGGCTCGCGCCCCGTCCGCCCCCGTCACACGGAGTCGTGCGGCGTCCCCGCCGCGTCGCGGTGCACCCCCGTCGAAATCGCTCGCCTCCCCCTCCCCGGCCCCACTACCGTCCCCCCATGTCCCGAAGCCACCTCACCGTCACCCTCACCCACGCCCTCCCCCACCCCGCAGCCGCCGCCCTCGCGGATCTCGCCGACGCCCGGGGCGTCGGTGTCGACGAGCTCGTCGGGGAGGCCGTGCGCCGTTTCGTGGACGCCGAGGCGGCCCCCGTACGGCGCGAGGCGACGCGGCTCGCGCTGCGTCACCAGGAGCTGCTGAGGAGGCTCGGGGAATGAGCGGGAGCCGGTTCCTGACCGTGGCCGAGGTCGAGGAGATCGCGCGGATCGCGTTCACCGGGGACGACGACCCCGAGCTGCGCGCGCCCGGGCTGCTCGAGTCGGCCGTGCACCGGCCGCGGGCGCGCATGTTCGGGGAGAGCGCGTATCGGGACGTCCACGAACAGGCCGCCGTGCTGCTGCACGCGATCGCCTCGAACCATCCCTTCGTCGACGGCAACAAGCGGGCCGCCTGGCTGTCCGCCGCCGTCTTCCTCGGCGTCAACGGGGTCGATCTCGCCGACGTCGACCACGAGCGCGCATACGACCTGGTCGTCGCCGTCGCCGCCGGTGAGCTCGCGGACATTCCGGACATCGCCGGGCGGCTGCGGGAGCTGTGAGGACTGTCTCAAGGAGGGGCGGCGCGGGCTCGTTCCTACGGGGTCGAGCCGGTCGCACCGGTAAGGTGGCCCGGTTGTCATATCTGGACGAGCGTCGAACCGGAGATCGTGACTACCACCGCCACCTCCTCTCATCACCTCTCTCCCGCCTTCCCCGGCCGGGCCCCCTGGGGCACCGCCAACAAGCTGCGCGCCTGGCAGCAGGGCGCGATGGAGAAGTACATCCAGGAGCAGCCTCGTGACTTCCTCGCGGTCGCCACGCCGGGCGCCGGCAAGACCACCTTCGCGCTGACCCTCGCGTCCTGGCTGCTGCACCACCACGTGGTGCAGCAGGTCACGGTCGTCGCCCCCACCGAGCACCTCAAGAAGCAGTGGGCGGCGGCCGCGGCGCGGATAGGGATCAAGCTGGACCCCGACTACAGCGCGGGGCCGCTCAGCAAGGAGTACGACGGGATCGCCATCACGTACGCCGGTGTCGGCGTGCGGCCCATGCTCCACCGCAACCGCAGTGAACAGCGCAAGACCCTCGTCATCCTCGACGAGATCCACCACGCCGGAGACTCCAAGTCGTGGGGCGAGGCCTGCCTGGAGGCCTTCGAGCCCGCGACCCGCCGGCTGGCCCTGACCGGTACGCCGTTCCGGTCCGACACCAATCCCATCCCCTTCGTCACGTACGAGGAGGGCAACGACGGGATCCGGCGGTCCTCCGCCGACTACACCTACGGCTACGGGAACGCGCTCGGCGACGGCGTCGTCCGGCCGGTCATCTTCCTCTCCTACAGCGGCAACATGCGCTGGCGCACCAAGGCCGGTGACGAGATCGCCGCGCGGCTCGGAGAGCCGATGACCAAGGACGCGGTCTCCCAGGCCTGGCGCACCGCCCTCGACCCGCGCGGCGACTGGATGCCCAACGTCCTTCGGGCCGCCGACCAGCGCCTCACCGAGGTCCGCAAGTCCATCCCGGACGCCGGCGGGCTGGTCATCGCCTCCGACCAGGACTCCGCGCGCGCGTACGCGAAGCTCATCCGTGAGATCACCGGCACGAAGGCCACCGTCGTCCTCTCCGACGACGCCGGCGCCTCCGGCCGCATCGACGAGTTCAGCGACAGCACCGACCGCTGGATGGTCGCGGTGCGCATGGTGTCCGAGGGCGTCGACGTGCCACGGCTCGCCGTGGGCGTGTACGCGACGACGATCTCGACCCCGCTCTTCTTCGCCCAGGCCGTCGGCCGTTTCGTGCGATCCCGCAGGCGCGGCGAGACCGCGTCCGTGTTCCTTCCCACCATCCCCAGCCTGCTCGGTTTCGCCAGCGAGATGGAGGTCGAGCGCGACCACGTCCTCGACCGGCCCAAGAAGGAGGGCGAGGAGGACCCGTACGCCGAGTCCGAGAAGGAGATGGCGGAGGCGGAGAAGCAGCAGGACGAGGACACGGGCGAGCAGGACATGCTGCCCTTCGAGGCGCTGGAGTCCGACGCCGTCTTCGACCGGGTGCTCTACAACGCCGCCGAGTTCGGCATGCAGGCCCACCCCGGCAGCGAGGAGGAGCAGGACTACCTCGGCATCCCCGGGCTCCTCGAACCGGACCAGGTCCAGCTCCTCCTCCAGAAGCGGCAGGCCCGGCAGATCGCGCACAGCCGCAAGAAGCCGGACACCGAGGCCGACCTGCTGGAGCTTCCCGCGGAACGGCGGCCCGTCGTTTCCCACAAGGAGCTGCTCGAGCTGAGGAAACAGCTCAACACGATGGTCGGTGCGTACGTTCACCAGAGCGGCAAGCCGCACGGCGTGATCCACACCGAGCTGCGCCGCGTCTGCGGCGGGCCGCCGAGCGCCGAGGCGACCGCCGGCCAGATCCGCGAGCGGATCAAGAAGGTCCAGGAGTGGGCCACCCGGATGCGGTGACCACGGGGGCGGGGTCGCGGCGAGCTCGCGGAGCCCCGCAGACCGCGGCAGCCCGTGAACGAGGCCCGTACGCAGGCGGCGTACGGGCCTCGGTCGTCCCGCGCGGACGGGACGTGGCGGCGAGGACCGGCCCCCACGGTCGGGCCTCGCGCCCCTCCACGCTACGGTTCCGGCCGGGCCCGTCTTGTCAGCCAAAGTCCCCCGTTCGGCCGACTTAGGTCCCGAACCGCCCGTATCCGGTCGCACGCGCCCGGATTCTGGACGAGGTCTTCCGCTGAGCGGAGAGGCTCGCTACTGTCCCGCCTCAAGCAAACGCCCCGTGGCAGCGCCGCCGCGGAGCGCAGCCGGTGTACCCCGTCCTGCCGGCGGCCTCTGACGTGCGTCGCCGATGGGACCGGTGCCGCAGCTTTCGTACGAGTCCGCTGTCACTCACTCCGAAGGAGAGGGCGTCGTGACCGCGGAGACCTCCCAGACGCTCGACCGGGGACTTCGAGTCCTCAAACTGCTCGCCGACACCGACCACGGCCTGACCGTCACCGAGTTGTCCAACCGACTCGGTGTGAACCGGACCGTCGTCTACCGACTGCTCGCCACGCTCGAACAGCACGCCCTCGTACGCCGTGACCTCGGCGGCCGCGCCAGGGTCGGGCTCGGCGTGCTGCGCCTCGGCCGCCAGGTCCACCCCCTGGTGCGGGAGGCCGCGCTGCCCGCGCTGCGCTCGCTCGCCGAGGACATAGGGGCGACCGCGCACCTGACCCTCGTGGACGGCGCGGAGGCCCTCGCCGTCGCCGTCGTCGAACCGACCTGGACCGACTACCACGTCGCCTACCGGGCCGGCTTCCGCCACCCGCTGGACCGCGGGGCGGCCGGCCGCGCCATCCTCGCCGCCCGGTTGGGCGAGCTCACCGAACCCGGCTTCACGCTCACCCACGGGGAGCTGGAGGCGGGCGCCAGCGGAGCCGCCGCGCCGCTGGTCGGCGTGACCGGCATAGAGGGCAGCGTCGGCGTCGTCATGCTCGCCGACGCCGTGCCGGAGCGCGTCGGCCCCCGCGTCGTCGACGCGGCCCGGGAGGTCGCCGACGCGCTGCGCTGAGGCGCGCGCCTCGCGCGAACCGACCGGGTCACGCGAGGCCCCCGAGCACCCCACCGTGCCTGAGGCACCGACGCGCATGAGGTGCGTGAGGTACCTGAGGGGCTGACGCGCTCCTGGGGCGCCTGATGTGCCTCGGGGCACTGCGGGCCCTGGAGCGCTCCCGGATCGGTACCTGAGGCGCCCCAGGGCACCTCAGGGGGCGGGGGCGTGCGGGCGCCTCGAGGGCCGCGGGGGTGCGCAGGCACCTCACGGGTGCCGCGGGTGTGCAGGCACCTCCGGGGCATTCGCCGACTACGCGGCGCTCGTACCCCAGCTCCGTACCCCAGCTCCGTACCCCAGCCCCAGGCCGCCGGGCTCGTCACGGGCGCCACGCGGGCCGCGCTGGTCGGCACGGGCGAGCCGGCCCGGACGACGGCGACGGTCCGCCGGCACCTGGGCGCCTTCTTCGGCCACCACCCGGCCTAGGGGGCCCGGACAGCCCTTGGCTGGGGCCTCGCCGATCACGCCGGGCTCGGGGCTCCCCCCGGCTTCGGCCGGAGGTGCCTGGGTCGGCGGCGTCCCCGGCCTTCACCGGGGGTGCCCGAACTCGCGGCTCCTCCCGAGGCTTCGCCGGGAGGTCCCCGGGCTCGCGGCTCCGCCCGAGGCTTCGCCGGGAGGTCCCCGGGCTCGCGGCTCCTCCCGAGGCTTCGCCGGGAGGTCCCCGGGCTCGCGGCTCCTCCCGAGGCCGCTTCGCCGGGAGGTCCCCGAACTCGCGGCTCCTCCCGAGGCTTCGCCGGGAGGTCCCCGGGCTCGCGGCTCCGCCCGGGCTCCGCCCCGGCCTCGCCCCGAGGTCCCGGCGAAGCCCTTGCTCGTGGCGCGCCGCGCGCGAGCTCGGCTGCGGGCCGGTTCGAAAGACAGGATCCGGGCGGTGCCCCGGCGGCGGCCCAGTAGATTTGGGGCGTGCTCTCCCGTCTCGCTGGTCTCCCGCGCAACCGTGCCCTCGCGCTCTGCGCCCTGCCCGTCGTCGCGCTGCTCGCCGTCGCCGGGCTCGCGCCGCTGCCGTTCTCGATCGCACAGCCCGGCTCGACCGCCGACGTGCTCGGCAAGGACCAGGGGCGTGAGGTGATCACCATCTCGGGCGCCCCGGTCCGCGCGACCGAAGGGCAGCTGCGGATGACGACGATCCTGGCGACCGGTCCGTCGGAGTCGATCGACCTCGGCGAGGTGGCCGACGCCTGGTTCCGCACGGACCGGGCGGTTCTGCCGAAGTCCTCGGTCTATCCGCCGGGCAAATCCGACAAGGAGATCGAGCAGCACAACCTCGGTCAGATGAAGGAGTCGCAGGACGCGGCGACCCTGGCCGCCCTCGGCTATCTGAAGCTGGACCCGAAGAAGGTCAAGGTCCAGCTGCATCTCGCCGACGTCGGCGGACCCAGCGCGGGACTGCTGTTCTCCCTCGGCATCGTGGACAAGATCGACGGGGACGGCGACGGCGGCGAGCTCACCGGCGGCCGGACCGTCGCCGGCACGGGCACGATCGAGCCGGACGGCACGGTCGGCGCCGTCGGCGGGGTCTCCCTCAAGACGCAGGCCGCCGCCCGGGACGGGGCGACCGTCTTCCTGGTGCCGAAGGACGAGTGCTCCCAGGCCGAGGCGGAGCGGCCGAAGGGGCTCCGCCTGGTCCCGGTGACCCGGCTCAGCGACGCGGTGTCGGCTCTGCGGGCCCTGGAGCAGGGGCAGGAGTCGAAGGTTCCGAGCTGCTGACGGCCGGGCTGCCGCCGGCCGCCTCGGCGCGGGCCTCCATCTCCTTCCAGGAGGGGAAGACGAACGGGGCGAGGGTGGCGAGGAAGAAGATTCCGGCGCAGATCATCAACGTCACGGTGAGCCCCGCCCGTTCCACCAGGAGGCCCGCCGCGAGCCCGCCCAGTGGAGTGGTCAGCAGCACGCCGGCGGTACTGGCGCCGCCGACACGGGTGCGCAGCTCGTCGGGGACGATCTCGTAGAAGACGGTGGCGAGGATCGGGTTGAGCACCCCGGCCCCGAGCCCGCCCACGGCCATCGCCACGAGCAGCGGCGGGGTCGTGTCCGTGAACGCGGCGACCAGGTACGGCGGGGTGCCGACGAGCAGGAAGCCGATCGCGAACACCGGGCGGCGCGGGAAGCGGTGGCCGAAGGCCCCGTAGAGCAGCGCGCCGGTGAGGGCGCAGCCGCCGAACACGGCGACGAGCAGGCCGAGCGCGGCCGAACCGCCCAGGCTCTCGCGGGCATGGACCGGCAGGAGCACCGAGTTCCAGCTCTGCCCCAGGCCGTTCGTGATCATCACCATGAGGTTGATGCCCAGCAGCAGCCTGGTGCGCAGCATGAAGGAGTACCCCTCGCGCAGGTCGGCCCGGTAGGCGGCCGGCGACAGCGGCGGCGCCCCGCGCAGCGGCTCGGCGGACGGTATGCCCCGCAGGCCCGCGAGGACGAGCAGCGCGGAGACGCCGAACGTGGCGGCGTCGACGTACAGCACGGTGTCGGCGCCGATCAGCGCCACCAGGATGCCGGCGACCGCGGCGCCCGTCATGCGGGCCCCGCGCGACACGGCGTCGTAGAGGCTGGCGGCGCGGGCGAGCGGGGTGTCGGCGCGCCGGGCGAGGTCGGGGATGAGGACGTGCCGCGCGGTCTCGCCGGGCGCGTGGAAGAGACCGGTGAGCGCCATCAGGGCGCACAGCATCCAGAACCGCAGCACACCGGCCTGGTTGAGGAGGGGGATCGAGGCGAGCGCCAGGGCGCAGACGAGGTCGGAGGCGACGGAGATCCGGCGGCGGCCGATCCGGTCGATGACCGGGCCGCCGACGATGGCGGACACGACGACCGGCACGGCGGCGCAGAAGGCGACGAGGCCGGCCTTGCCGGGGCTTCCGGTGGTCTCCAGCGCGAACCACGGGACGCCGATGAGGGTGAGTGAATTACCGCTGATGGAGATGGCGTTGGCGGCCAGCACGGTGGCCAGTGGTGTGCGGGAGCGCACGGTGGATCCCCCCGGATGCGTTCGGTGCGGTCGGCTGGTCAGGCGGCGGCGGATATCGCGGCGCGAGCGGCGGCGGGCCGCGGGACGGCGAGCCGGAGACCGAACTCGACCAGCTTCCAGCCGAGTTGGACCCGAACGGGGGTGGCGGGGGCGGCGCCGGCCGCCGCGTCCTGGAGTTCGGCGGCGGTCAGGTGGTGCAGCGTGAGGTGGATGTCGGGGTGCATGGGCGGGGCCTTTCCGGTCGGGAGCGGTCAGTTCGAGCCGTGCTGGGGGAAGGCGTGCAGGTGCATCCGGACGCGCTGGGTGTCTTCGGCGTCCTGGTCGGCCGGGCCGCTGTACTCGTCGATGAGCTGGTGGATCCGCTCGTTGAGCTCGCGCTGCCGCTCGGCCGTGAGGTGCAGGGTGAAGTCGCTTATGTCGGAGGCGCCGCTCCACGTGTCCGGGAACTGGTGCCGGGTGCCCAGGTAGGTGTTGAGCTCCTGGGTGTGGATGTTGGCGATCTCGTGGAGGAAGACCTCGACGGCGCCCTGGACCTCCGGGTCCGGGTTCGTGACCAGAGCCTCGTCGAAGGCCGTGCCCCCCTCGGCCGCCTTCCACCACCGCTCCCGCCCCTTGCCCCGCTCCGGGGCGTCCTCGACGAAGCCGTGGGTGGCGAGCTGCCGCAGGTGGTAGCTCGTGGCACCGCTGGACTCGCCCAGTCGCTCGGCCAGCCGGGAGGCGGTGGCGGGGCCGTGCTGCCGCAGGGCGCGCAGGAGCTGGATGCGCAGGGGATGGGCGAGCCCGCGCAGGGAGCGGGGGTCGAGCACCCGCGGCGCGGGCTTCGCCTCGGGGCCGGGACCGGACTCGGCGGCCGGACCGGACTCGGTGGCGGCACCGGACTCGGTGGCGGCACCGGACTCGGCGGCGACACCGGACTCGGCCGTGGGTCCGGGGCTGCGGGTGGAGGCGGGGGCGGATTCGGGGGTGGGCTTCTCGGGCATGACTCCACACTAGAGTTGCAAAGAAGTCTCTGCAAGGGTTTTTTGCAGAGACTTCTTTGCAACTCTCGGTCGACCCCGTCGCGACCTCCGACGGGCCTGGTCAGCCCTCCGCCGCCGCCTGCTCCACCAGCGGGATGATCCGCAGCGGGACCGGGTTCTCCATGACGATCGCCGTGGACGCCCGCACGATCCCCTCGAAGCCGACGACCCGGTCGATCACCCGCTGGAGATCGGCGTTCGAGCGGGCCACGAGCCGGCACAGCATGTCCCCGTGGCCGGTCGTCGTGTGCAGCTCCAGGACCTCCGGCACGGTCGCCAGGTGCCCCCGCACGTCGGCGCCCTGCCCCTGCTTGATCTCCAGGGTCGCGAAGGCCGTCACCGGGTAGCCGAGGGCGGCGGGGTCCACCTGGGGGCCGAAGCCGCGGACGACCCCGTTCGACTGCAGCCGGTCGAGCCGCGCCTGGACCGTGCCGCGCGCCACCCCGAGCCGGCGCGAGGCCTCCAGCACCCCGATCCGCGGCTCCTCCGCGAGGAGCACGATCAGCCGTCCGTCCAAATGATCGATCGCCATCGTGGCCTCTCAATGGTCATCATGTACAAGTCGCACGCTCATACTGGCCGGTCGCTGAGCAGATTGACCAGTCGAACAAGAAACTATTGCGCAGCTTGCCGGACGGCGGGACTCTGCTGCCATGACTGAGACCATTGACCACACCCCGAGCACCGCGCGTGAGGCCGATCCCTTCCCGGTGAAGGGAATGGACGCGGTCGTCTTCGCCGTCGGCAACGCCAAGCAGGCCGCGCACTACTACTCCACGGCCTTCGGCATGAAGCTCGTCGCCTACTCCGGACCGGAGAACGGCAGCCGCGAGACCGCCAACTACGTCCTCACCAACGGCTCCGCCCGTTTCGTGTTCACCTCCGTCATCAAGGCCACCAGCGACTGGGGCCGCTTCATCGACGAGCACGTCGCCGCGCACGGTGACGGCGTCATCGACCTGGCGATCGAGGTGCCGGACGCGCGCGCCGCCTACGCCCACGCCGTCGAGCAGGGCGCCACCGGCCTCGTCGAGCCGTACGAGCTCAAGGACGAGAACGGCACCGTCGTCCTCGCCGCCATCGCCACGTACGGCAAGACCCGCCACACCCTCGTCGACCGCTCCGGCTACGACGGCCCCTACCTGCCCGGTTACGTCGCCGCCAAGCCGATCGTCGAGCCGCCGGCCAAGCGCACGTTCCAGGCCATCGACCACTGCGTCGGCAACGTCGAGCTCGGCAAGATGAACGAGTGGGTCGCCTTCTACAACAACGTCATGGGCTTCACGAACATGAAGGAGTTCGTGGGCGACGACATCGCGACCGAGTACTCGGCCCTGATGTCGAAGGTCGTCGCCGACGGCACCAAGAAGGTCAAGTTCCCGATCAACGAGCCGGCGATCGCGAAGAAGAAGTCGCAGATCGACGAGTACCTGGAGTTCTACGGCGGCCCCGGTGTCCAGCACATCGCGCTCGCCACGAACGACATCGTCGCCACCGTGCGCGCGATGCGGGCCGCCGGCGTCGAGTTCCTGTCCGTCCCGGACGCGTACTACGACACGCTCGGCGAGTGGGTCGGCGACACCCGCGTGCCGATCGACGAGCTGCGTGAGCTGAAGATCCTCGCCGACCGCGACGAGGACGGCTACCTGCTGCAGATCTTCACCAAGCCGGTCCAGGACCGCCCGACCGTCTTCTTCGAGATGATCGAGCGGCACGGCTCGATGGGCTTCGGCAAGGGCAACTTCAAGGCCCTGTTCGAGGCGATCGAGCGCGAGCAGGAGAAGCGCGGCAACCTCTAGCCGCTGCTCCCTTTGAACGGAGGGGCCCGGCCCGGGTGGACACCCCGGGGCCGGGCCCCTTCCACGCCCCGGGCGGGTACGGGGGGCTCGCCCGGGGCGGTATCCGTGGTGCGGCGGGGTGCCGTGGTGCCGTGGTGCCGGGGGCGTCGGGGTGGTCGGCCAGGTGCCGGGGTGTCGGTGGCGCGGCCGCCGGGTCGGTGCGGCGCCGTGGTGGGTGGCGTTCACGCGTGGGGAGCCTGGGCCCGGCAAGGGGCGACGTCCCGTGTGCCCACCCGTCCCGCCCCAGCGGGACGACTGCCCACACGGAGGGGGCGGCAGCCCGGGCGCCTGCCCGCTGCTGAGTGGGGCGGGGTCCGCGGCGAGACGGGGCGTGCGTGCCACGGAGCGGGGCGATCGCCCACACGGAAGGGGCGGGGGCCCGGGCGGGCCCGCAGCAGAGTGGGGCGGGGGCGGGGGTCCGCGGCGCGACGGTGCGCGCTGTCGCTCCGCGCGGCGCGACGGCGTGCGCGCCACGGAGCGGGGGCGGGGGGCCGCGGCGCGACGGTGCGCGCTGTCGCTCACGCTGCGACGGCGTGCGCGCCACGGAGCGGGGCGGGGGCGCGCGGTGGGCGTGGCAGGTCGTGCGGCGATGCCGGGCCTGCGGCGCAGCGGGGCAGGTGTGCGGCTAGCGCTGCTCTTCCGGGTGGGGTTCCTGGGGTGTGTCGGGAGCGGTGTCGGGGGTCTTCGCGGCTCCGGGGGTGTCCGGGGTCGTGTCCCGGGTCGTCGGTGTGGCCTGGTGGGCGTCCGGCGGGAGGTCGTTCGGTGGGGGGCCGAGGGTGGTGACGGCCTGCTTCGCGCGGGGGGCGAGGAGGGGGGAGAAGGCCGGGTTGACCCGCAGGGCCTCCGCGAGGTGGCGGCGGGCCGGGCCGAGGTCCTCCAGGGCCCGCTCGATCTCCCCGCGGTGGTACGCGAAGAGCGCGCTGCGCAGCCCCTCGTCGGTGGCCCTTCTGGCGTAGCCGAGGGCTTCCCTGGGCTCGCCCGAGCGGTACAGCGCCCAGCCCAGCGCGTCCGCGACCTGCACCGAACGGTGCCCCCGCGCCCACTCCGCCCGCAACCGCCGCACCGCCTCCGCCGGTTCGCCGTGGTCCGCCTCGAACAGGCCGAGCACCACCTCCGCGCGCACCCACGAGCCGGTCCTCAGGCGCTCGTACAGCGTCCTCGCGTCCCCGTCCATGCCGAGCGACTCGGCCAGCTCGGCCGCCTCCAGGACGTACTCCGGGAGCGGCAGCACCCGCAGCGCCGCCTGCCAGTCGCGCACCGCCTCCCGCGGCCGACCGAGGGCCGCGAGCGCCCGCGCCCGGCCCGCGAGCGACGGGCCGTGCTCCCGTACGAGACCCAGCGCCGTGCCGTACTGCGCCAGGGCCTCCGCCGGCTCGCCCCGCTCCCACTCCAGGTCCCCCAGCCGGGCCAGGGCCGCCGCCTTGTCCGCGGGCGTCTCGGCGAGCGCCACCGCGTCCCGGGCCGCCGCGTCCGCGTCCTCGCGCCAGCCGCGGTTCCGGAACAGCTGCGCCGAGCGCGCGGCGACCGCCGCCCCGGAACGCAGCTCGGTGAGGGCTTCCGTCGCCTTCCCGGCCGCCTTGTAGTCGCCCAGACCGTTGTACGCGTCGATGAGCACCGGATACGCCGACCAGCGCTTCGGGTTCGCCGTGCGCACCCGCTCGCCCCACTCCTTCGCGGACTTCCAGTCGCCGCGGGCGTTCGCCAGGGCGGCCAGGCCCAGCTGCGCGTCCAGGTTGCCCCGGGCGGCCGGCCGCACCGCGAGGGAGCGTTTCAGGGCGCTCTCCGCGCGCGGGAAGTCCGCCGCGTCCGCGCGCCGCAGCCCGCGCTCCGTGTAGGCCGCGCCCAGCTCGGCCCATGACGCCTCGTCACCGGGATGGGCCCGCAGCCACTTCTCCCGGTCGCCGATCAGCGCGACCAGATCCGGCAGCGCCGCCTGCGCCCCCGCGTTCGCCGCGGTCGCCGCCCGTTCGGCGGGCCCCGGCACCGCCGCCGGCGTCCGGCCGACCAGCTCGGGCACGTACAGCAGCGCCGTCGCCGCGAGCACCGCGGCCACCCCGCCGGCGAGGACCGTCCTCGACACGTTCTCGGTCTTCATGGCGCTCACTGTGCGCCCGGCCGCCGCTGTACGAAGAGCACACGAGCACCGGGTCCGGCGGGTTCACACCGATGGCCCCGGGTGCCACGCTGGACGCATGGACGATCTTCAGCGGAACGACCTCGTGGCGCGGCTGCGCGCCGGGCTCCCCGACGACGCGGTCCTCGCCGACCCGGACGTCACCGTCTCCTACGCCCATGACATGGCGAGCTTCTGCACGGCCGGCACCCCCGCGGCCGTCGTGCTCCCGCGCACCGTCGAGCAGGTCCAGCACGTCATGCGCACCGCGACCGAGCTGCGCGTCCCGGTCGTCCCGCAGGGGGCCCGCACCGGGCTGTCCGGTGCCGCGAACGCCTCCGACGGCTGCATCGTCCTGTCCCTGGTCAAGATGGACCGCATCCTGGAGATCAACCCGGTCGACCGGATCGCCGTGGTCGAACCGGGCGTGGTCAACGCCGTCCTCTCCCGTGCCGTCGCCGAACACGGGCTCTACTACCCGCCGGACCCCTCCAGCTGGGAGCAGTGCACCATCGGCGGCAACATCGGCACCGCGTCCGGGGGCCTGTGCTGCGTGAAGTACGGGGTCACCGCCGAGTACGTGCTGGGACTGGACGTCGTCCTCGCCGACGGCCGTCTGCTGCGGACCGGCCGGCGCACCGCCAAGGGCGTCGCCGGATACGACCTCACCCGGCTCTTCGTCGGCTCCGAGGGCAGCCTCGGCATCGTTGTCGGGGCGGTCCTCGCGCTCCGGCCGCAGCCACCGGCGCAGCTCGCGCTCGCCGCCGAGTTCCCCTCGGCGGAGGCGGCCTGCGCGGCCGTCTGCGCGATCATGGAGCGCGGCCATACGCCGTCGCTGCTCGAGCTGATGGACGGCACCACCGTCCGGGCCGTCAACCAGCTCGCCCACATGGGGCTGCCCGACACCACCGAGGCACTGCTGCTGTGCGCCTTCGACACTCCGGACCCGGCCGCCGATCTGGCCGCGGTGGGGGAGCTGTGCCGGGCCGCGGGCGCCACCGAGGTCGTACCGGCGGACTCCGTCGCCGAGTCCGACCTGCTGCTCCAGGCGCGTCGGCTGTCGCTCACCGCCCTGGAGACGATCAAGACGGCCACGATGATCGACGACGTGTGCGTGCCGCGCACCCGGCTCGCCGCGATGCTCACCGGCACGACGGCGATCGCCGAGAAGTACGGGCTGACCATCGGCGTCTGCGCGCACGCCGGCGACGGCAACACGCATCCCGTCGTGTGCTTCGACCACGCCGACGAGGACGAGTCGCGGCGGGCGCGGGAGTCGTTCGACGAGATCATGGCGCTCGGCCTGGAGCTCGGCGGCACGATCACCGGTGAGCACGGGGTGGGCGTGCTGAAGAAGGAGTGGCTGGCGAGGGAGTTGGGGCCGGTGGGGGTGGAGCTGCAGCGCGGGATCAAGAAGACCTTCGACCCGCTGGGCCTGCTGAACCCGGGCAAGTTGTTCTGAGGCCACCGGCGCGGGCGCGGGCGCCGGTGTGGGTGCGAGTGGGGGCGCGGACGGGGCGCGAGCGGGCGCGCGGGCGCGAACAGCAGCGCGGGCGTGGGCGGGAACGTGGCCCGTGCCCGGCTCACGCCTCGCCGTCCGTGGACTCGTCCGACGGCCACGGGTCGCTCAGCCACAGGTCGTCGGCCGCCACCGTGGTGGCGAGCAGTTCGGCGAGACCGTCGTCGATGCCGAGCTGCTCGGACTCGGTGCCCGGCGGAACCGCGCGCAGGGTCCGCTCCAGCCAGGCCGAGACCTGCGCCGACGGCGCCTCCAGGAGCGCGTCTCCGTCGGGCGACGACAGGGCCATCAGGATCACGTTCTGGCCGTCCGCCTTCGTCGGCCAGACCCGCACGTCGCCGTGGCCGCAGGGCCGGAAGACGCCCTCCACGAGGAGTTCGCGGGCGAAGGTCCAGTTGACGGGGTGTTCGGAGCCGACGTGGAAGGTGATGTGGACGGCGTACGGGTCGTCCACGCGGTAGGCGAGACGGGCCGGGACCGGGATCGAGCGCTCCGGGGAGAGGACGAGCTTCAGCTCGAGCTCGCGCTCCACGACGTTGTTGTCGGTGTTCTGCATGGCGTGCTGCCTCTCTCTCGGTGAGACCCGCGGCGGGCCTTCACAGGGAGAGAGAGCGGTCGGGCGGAGTCATTACGCGACTTCGCGAGATTTTCCGGAGAATTTTTTTCGGGGCCCGGAGCCGGGGTAGGAGCCCGGGGTCCGGGCAGGGGCCCGAGAATCACCCTGAGTGACGAAAGCGCGTGTCTGTCCCTCGAAGGCGGCCTTTATGGCGGGCTCCTTGTCCCTGCGCGGGCGTTCTTCGTTACTGTCCTCCCTGGGCGTGGCGCGGACGGTGCGCGAACGGGGCGCGGTCCGGCCGATCAAAGACGTTGTGACTGAACGGAGTCGGGTCAGTGGCTACTCCACCTGGAGGCGGCGGAGAGGTACCGCAGGCGGGCTACTACCCGGATCCGTCGATTCCCGGGTACATCCGGTACTGGAACGGCGGTGCGTGGGTGCCCGGTACGAGCCGGCCCGCCCCCAAGGAGGGCGAGGCGCTCCCGGCCCCGCCGGTCTCCGTCGCCCCTCTGCTGGCTCCGAGCCCGGCCCCGGCACCGTCGGTGCCCGCCGTGCCCGCCGTGCCCGCGGTCGAGGAGACGGGTCCGCTCTTCTTCGACGAGGACCCCGCCCCCGTCTCCGGCCCCGCGTCCACCCCCACCCCGGCCGCCGCTCCTGCCCCCGCGCCGGCCGCGCAGCAGGAGCCCGCCTCCGCCTGGCAGGCGTCCACGGACCGTCAGACCGGCTTCGGCGGCGAGCGCGACCAGAAGGTCTCCTGGGGAAGCGCCCCGGACCCGCGCGATCCGCGCGCGGCCTGGCCGCCGGCCGGCGCGGGCGGCTCGGACGACGCGCGTCCCGCCCAGCCGGGCGGCTCCCCCGCCGACCGTCCGAACTCCGGTACGGGGGCCCCTGCCTGGCCCGCCGGCGGCGACGGCCGGGCGTCGGGCACGGACGCGTCCGCGGACCGGGCGCCGGGCGCGGCGTCGAGCAGTGCGCCCGCACCCGCCTGGCCCGCGGCCGGCGGTCCGTCCGGCAGTGCCGCGGCGCCCGCCGGGTCGGCGGGCAGGCCCGCGTGGCAGGCGGCCGACGGCCAGGGCGCGTCCGCGTGGCCCGGGACCGGTGGACCGGCCGACGGCCGGGGCGCGGTAGCCGTCCAGGGACCCGGCGCGGACCCGGCCCCGGCGGCCGACGCGGCGGCGTCCGCGTCCGCCGGCGCGGCCGGTGGTACGGCCTCCGGTACGCCGGGCGGCCCCGGCGCGGTGCCCGCCCAGGGGCCGGCCGCGGCCCCCGCCCAGGCGAACGCCGGTACGGCGACGCCCGCGTGGCCCGCCGCCGGAGGGACCGACGAGCAGGGCGTGCGGCCGCAGGGTGACGCCTCGGCCGGGCTGCCGGGTCAGCGTCCCGGCACGTCGACCGGTTCCGCGCGACTCGGCGGCATGCCGGTCAACCCGGCGCCCGCCGCGGGCCACTGGCCCCCGCAGCAGCCCGCACAGGCACAGGCCCCGCAGCCCGCGCAGGGCGTCGGCCAGCAGTCCGCCCAGGCGCAGGCCCCGGCCCAGGCACAGACCCCGTCCCCCCAGGCCCACGGCCCCCACGCCGCCCCGCAGCCCGCCCAGGCCCAGGCCCAGGCCCAGGTCCACGCCCAGGCCCCGTCCCCCCACGTCCCTCAGCCCTCCGCCCCCCAGACCTCCGCCCCCCAGCCCCCGCAGTCGCGCGCCCCTCAGTCCGCCCAGCCGCCCGCGCAGCCGGCCGCCCAGTCGCCCGCCCAGCAGGCTCAGGCCGACGGGCAGCCGGTCGTCCCCTGGAAGCCGCCCGTCGAGGACGTGTTCATGGCGGCGGCGCGGGCGCAGGCCGCCGCGCGGCCGGCCGGGCTCGGGCGGCGGCTGTTGGCCCGGCTCATCGACGGCGTCGTGCTCGGGGCGCTCGTCGGCGCGGTGTCGTACCCCTTCCTCACCGCCGCCGTCACGCACATCGGCGACAAGATCGAGGCCGCCAAGCAGTCCGGCGTCACCGTCCAGGTGTGGCTGGTCGACTCGACGACCTCCGTGCAGTTCGGGATCGTCCTCGCCGCCTTCCTCGTCCTCGGCGCGCTCTACGACGCGCTGCCCACCGCCAAGTGGGGCCGCACGCTCGGGAAGAAGCTCTGCGGCATCGAGGTACGGGACATCGAGGCGCACGAGCCGCCGAGCTTCGGCGCCGCGCTGCGCCGGTGGCTGGTCTACGGCGTGCTGGGACTGCTCGCCGTCGGGGTGCTGAACGTCCTCTGGTGCCTCTTCGACCGCCCGTGGCGGCAGTGCTGGCACGACAAGGCGGCCCGCACCTTCGTCGCCCGCTAGGCCCTGTCGTCAGCTCCCGTCGTCTCCCGTCGTCGCCCCGGGGCGGGCAGGCGGGAGTTGGACGACATGGCCTAGGACCCGGTCTAGGACCCGGCCCGGCCGGCCCCGCCGCCTCCGGAGTTCTTGTTGAGCACGAGGTTGGTGGTCCACCCGTCGCCGAACTTGACGTTCTCCTGCGGGTCGTCGAACGTGTACATGCCTTCCAGCGGGACGGTCTCCCCGGGGCCGGCGGACTGCAGGACGTCGCAGACCTCGCCGACGGAGTTCACGGGGCTGTCCTTCATGGCGGTCATCAGGTCCATGAGCTGCAGGTCGGCCTTGGCCGCGGGCGAGTTGCTGGTCACGCCGACGACGAGCACTCCGGTGGCGTTGCCGGCGACCAGCCGCTTCTGCCGGGCCTCGACCTCGGCCTGGTCGTCGGGCCCGAACTCGTCGATCACCGTCGGGTCGTCCACGGCCTTGAGGCGCCAGCCGGGGTCGTTCTTGACCTGCCCGCCGGCCAGCGTGTCGAGGATCGGGCGGGCGTGGTCGGAACTGATCGAGTAGAACTGGCCCTGGGTGTCGCCGGTCACGCTCAGCACGTTGATGCCGACCACCTTGTTGTCGGTGTTGAACAGGGGGCCTCCGGAGTTGCCCGGGTTGATGGTGGCCGAGTGCTGGATGGTGGAGGGGTAGCGGGGGAGCGAGGGGGACGGTTCGGCGTCGTTGACGCTCGGGTTCTGGACCGAGCCGCTCGTGAAGGCGGGCTTCTGCGTCTCTCCCTGGCTGCCGAGCGAGGCCGGGTAGCCGAGCGCGACGACCTCGTCGGCCGCCTGCATGTCCTTGCTGTCGCCGAACTCCACCGCCTTCAGGTCGGACTGCGGCGAGGTGAACGTCAGCACCGCCAGGTCCTCGCAGGGGTCGATGCCGACCACCCGCACCGGCGCCGCGGGCCGGTCTCCGACGACGGCCTTCAGCGAGGCCTCCCCCTGCACCACATGGGCGGCCGTCGCGATGAGACCTCGGTCGGCGTCGTAGACGAACCCGGTGCCGGATCCGGTCCTCCCCAGCACGTGGACGGTGCCGGGCGCGGACCGCTCGTAGATCTCCTTGGGATCGAAATCGTCCGCGTACGTCGTGCCGCCGGCCGTCAGACCGAGTACCAGCGCCGCGGCTCCGACCACAGCGCTTCTGGCCCGTGCATTCATGAGCTCGCCGCCTTTCCCGCGACGGTGGACCCCTCTTCAGGCTAGGACGGGCGCCGGGAGCGGTCCTGTGCACCGGTCAAGCTTTGAACGGTCAAGCACTCCGGCCGCCCCGAGAGCGGGGGCGTCCCTCGAACGGGCGGCGATTCCTTGCGGGGGCCGGGTGCCCGGGATGCACTGCCCCCATGAGCAACGATCAGCCGCCGCCCCCGCCCCCGGGTCAGCCGCCCGAGGACGATCCGTTCAGCAAGAGGCCCTGGCAGCAGCCGCCCGCGGGGGGAGGTCCGCCCGGCGGCCGGCCCCCCGGCGGTCCTCCCCCCGGCGGTCCCCCTCCCGGCGGCCCGCCGTCCGGGAGTCCGTACGACCAGGCGCCCCCGCCGCCCCCGCCCTACGGCGACTACGGGGGCGGGTACGGCGGCGCCGATCCGCTCGCCGGGATGCCGCCGCTCGCCGAGTCGGGGAAGCGCATCGTCGCCAGGATCATCGACTGGCTGATCATCGCCGTGCCGCTCGCGATCGTCGGCATCCCGTTCGACGTCTACCGGCGGGCCACCGACAACGACAACTTCGACGCCACGGTCAACAGCCTCAACGGCGGCGGCCAGCTGGTCTTCCAGCTCATCACGATCGTCGCGTACGTGGCGTACGACACCGTCATGGTCGCCAAGAACGGGCAGACCCTCGGCAAGAAGTGGATGAAACTGCGGGTCGCGATGCTCAACGACGGCTCCACGCCGCCGATGAGCACCTCCCTGGTCCGCGCGCTCGTGCTCTGGCTGCCCGCGCTGATCTGCTGCGCCTGCCTGTGGCCGCTGCTCCTGCTGATCCTCATCCTCGTGGACAAGCCGTACAAGCAGGGCCTTCACGACAAGGCGGCCAAGACCGTGGTGGTGTCCGTACCTCAGTGACAAGAGGGAGCAACCACGCGCAGAGGACCCGGTGTCACGAAACGGTCCGGGTGTCCGCTCCCGCGCCCACCGGCGCGGCCGGCACCCGGATCTCCGTGTTCCCGGCGGGCACGGAATCCGTGACCAAAGGCTTGACGTGCCTCGTCCGGACCGGCATCGTCACCGCCACCAGTACACCGAGCATCAGGCCCGCGACGCAGATCGCGACGATGCCGAGCGTGGTGGTGGTGCCGGAGAGCAGCAGCAGGGCGACGGTCGCGAGAACGACGGTGGCCGAACCGTAGGCGGACTGTGCGGCGTTCGGTCGCTGCATGACGGGTACCGTCCCTCGGGCACGTGGCGGTGGGCGATCGGTCGACTCGGCGGGTTCGACGCGTCGGCGGGTGACCCCGCGGCGGGTGACCCCGGGCGCGGGCGACTCTCCGACGGGTCGACTCTACGACGGTGGATGCCCGGAGCGAACCGCTGGTAAGCGTGGCCTAACCCACGGCCGATGCACGGGGGGCGCAGGGGCGCACACGCACGCCGGATATTCGTTCGAAGTTCGACTATCGGAAATCCGATCCCGCATAGTGCAGTTGGCCTGTCCAAGTCAAGATCTGTCTTTTCTGCTTCAACTCCGGTCGAATGTCGTCACTTGTGATGCGCTATCCCGCCCGAGCGGACACCCCACCACTCGGTCCGCGGGCGAGGAGCGCCGGGGAGGACAGATCCAAGTGACCAACAAGCGACGGGCGATCAGAGCGTCCGCGATCGTCGTGGCCCTCGCGGCCACGGCCGCCACTGCTTCGACCTTCAGCACGGCATGGGCCGACAACCACGGCAGCGCGCCGGTGGCCGGCTCCGCGCGGGCCGTCGACAAGCTCACCGTCGACCACGACCTCGACGGTCCGTTCAGCAAGCAGCAGGAGCAGCAGCGCAAGGCCGCCGTCGAGCAGGTGCTCAGCGGCGAGAGCAAGGTCGAGAGCCGCAACGGCTCCCAGGTGGTCAAGCTCGACAGCAAGAAGTACGTCGAGCTCGGCCGTGAGAAGACCGACAAGATCTTCACCATCCTCGTCGAGTTCGGCGACCAGGTGGACAACACCACCCTGGTCGACCGCAAGGACGACGACACGAACGAGCTCAAGCCGAAGTACGGCGGCCAGCCCGGCCCGCTGCACAACGCGATAGCCAAGCCCGACCGTGCGAACGACAACTCCACGGCCTGGCAGGCGGACTACAACCAGCAGCACTTCCAGGACCTGTACTTCGGCACCGGCAAGGACAAGAAGGGCCAGCCGAAGCAGTCCCTGAAGACCTACTACGAGAAGACCTCGTCCGGCCGCTACTCGGTCGACGGCCAGGTCTCCGACTGGGTCAAGGTCCCGTACAACGAGGCCCGCTACGGCTCCAACTACTGCGGCCAGACCAACTGCGCCAACGTGTGGGACACCGTGCGCGACGGCCTGGTGGCGTGGAACGCCGACCAGAAGGCCAAGGGCAAGACCGACGCCGAGATCAAGGCGACGCTGGCGCAGTACGACCAGTGGGACCGCTACGACTTCGACGGCGACGGCAACTTCAACGAGCCCGACGGCTACATCGACCACTTCCAGATCGTCCACGCGGGCGAGGACGAGTCGGCCGGCGGCGGCGTCGAGGGCACCAACGCGCTGTGGGCCCACCGCTGGTACGCCTACGGCACCGACGCGGGCAAGACCGGCCCGGCCAACAACAAGGCCGGCGGCACCCAGATCGGCGACTCGGGCATCTGGGTCGGCGACTACACGATGCAGCCGGAGAACGGCGGCCTCGGCGTCTTCGCCCACGAGTACGGCCACGACCTCGGTCTGCCGGACCACTACGACACCTCCGGCGGCGAGAACTCGACCGGCTTCTGGACCCTCATGTCCTCCGGCTCGTGGCTCGGCACCGGCAAGGACTCCATCGGCGACCTCCCCGGCGACATGAACGCCTGGGACAAGCTGCAGCTCGGCTGGCTGAACTACGCCAAGGTCAACGACTGGCAGCGTGGCACCAAGACCACCCACAAGCTGGGCGTCTCGGAGTACAACACCAAGAACCCGCAGGCGCTCGTCGTCGAGCTGCCGAAGAAGAAGGTCACCACCGACGTCGTGGCTCCCGCCGAGGGCGCCACGCAGTGGTGGAGCGACATGGGTGACGACCTCAAGAACACCCTGACCCGCTCCGTCGACCTGACCGGCAAGTCGGCCGCCTCCCTGGAGCTCCAGGGCTGGTACGACATCGAGCAGGACTACGACTACCTGTACGCCGAGGTCTCCACCGACGGTGGCGCCAACTGGGTCGCCCTCGACGGCACCGCCGACGGCAAGCCGCTGCAGAAGGACGCGTCCGGCGCCCCGGCCCTGACCGGCGCCTCGAACACGCACCAGAAGCTCGTCTACAGCCTGAACGCGTACGCGGGCAAGAAGTTCGACCTGCGCTTCCGCTACCAGACGGACGGCGGCGCGGGCGGCAAGGGCTTCACGGCCGACGCCATCACGCTGACCGCCGACGGTGCCGCCGTGTTCTCGGACAACGCCGAGAACGGTGACAACGGCTGGGTCGCCAAGGGCTTCTCGCGCATCGGCAAGGGCTTCGCGAAGGAGTACGAGCAGTACTACATCGCGGAGAACCGCCAGTACGTCTCGTACGACCAGACCCTCAAGGTCGGCCCGTACAACTTCGGCTTCACCGGCGACAAGGCCAGCTGGGTCGAGCACTACCCGTACCAGAACGGTCTGCTGATCTGGAAGTGGGACCTGTCCCAGAAGGACAACAACACCTCCCAGCACCCGGGTGTGGGCCGCGTCCTCCCGATCGACGCCCACCCGAGCCCGCTGAAGTGGGGCGACGGCACGCTGATGCGCGGCCGCATCCAGGCCTACGACTCCCCGTTCAGCATCTCCCGCACGGACGGCTTCCAGCTGCACAACAAGGGCGTCGGCACCTGGGTCCCGTCCCAGGCCGGCAACCCGACCTTCGACGACCGCAAGGGCGTCTACTGGTTCTCCGAGACCGCGCGCTCCGGTGTCCAGGTAACTGACACCAACACCAAGATCCAGGTCGTCAAGGAGGCCAAGGACGGCTCCACGATCACGGTCCAGGTGGGTCCCTCGACCAAGTAACGACGAGTTTTTCTGAATCGTCGCAGGTCAACGCATGATCGGCCGTCGCCCCCTAGCGGGCGGCGGCCGATCGTGTTTAGGTGCGTCTTACGGCCTCGGCCGCCCGACCTTATTGACAGTAGTTCCACGGGGGAGTGGTTCCGCATGCCCAACGGAGGGTTCTGCAGACTGCCGGGAGGCAGTGTCGTCGTCGCCATCGGCCTGCCCAGCCCGGCCGGCGACGGGGCCACCGTCCGCTTCCTGGTGCACGCCGCGAACCGTGCCCGCGCCCTGACCCGGCTGCGGAACCTCGGACTGCGGGCGGTCTACCTCCGCGGCAACACCGAGCCGCCCACCCCGGACGAGATCACGGCCGTCCTGCACCACCCGGAGGGGCTCCTGTGGCGCGCCACCGCCCAGGAGCTCTGGCACCCCATACGCTCCCTCCCGAAGGCCCCGGCCGCCTAGGGCGCCTGTCCGGCCCGCCCGTCCGGCGAGGCCTCCGCTACGGGGCGACGACCGGCTCGCCGGTCAGCTCGACGCCCGCCGCGCGCAGGTCGTCCAGGGCCCGGGCGGTGGTCTCCTTCGCCACGCCCGCGGTCAGGTCGAGCAGGACGTGGGTGCGGAAGCCCGCGCGGGCCGCGTCCAGGGCGGTCGCCCGTACGCAGTGGTCGGTGGCGATGCCGACGACGTCGACCTCGGTGACGTCGCGGGCGCGCAGCCACTCGGCGAGCGCGTCGCCGTTCTCGTCCTTCCCCTCGAAACCGCTGTACGCGGCGGCGTAGGCGCCCTTGTCGAAGACGGCGTCGATCGCGCCGGCGGTGACCGCGGGCGCGAAGTTCGGGTGGAAGCCGACGCCCTCGGTGCCGGCCACGCAGTGCCGCGGCCAGTTCGTGACGTAGTCCGGCGCCTCGCCGGCCGGGGCGAAGTGGTCACCCGGGTCGACGTGGTGGTCACGGGTGGCGACCACGTGCCGGTAGGCGGAGCCCGCCGTCTCGCCGATCAGGTCGGTGATGGCGGCGGCGACGTCCGCGCCGCCGGCCACCGCGAGGCTGCCGCCCTCGCAGAAGTCGTTCTGAACGTCCACAACGATCAATGCGCGGTGCATGACAGGTCCTTAGCGGTCGGATCGGGAGGCCGGATCGGGGAGGCCGGATCGGGCGTCGGTTCTCGGACGGATTCGAGCCTAGAGACTTCCCCCTCCCTGCGGGAGGGGGCGCTCAGAGGCGTTACGCGTACTCCGTCGGCAGGACCGGCTCCCCCCGGGACAGCTGGGTCGCCGACAGCGGCAGCCCGGCGCGGGCCGCGATGTGCCGGGCCCGGGCGGCCTCCAGGGGCTCGCGGGCCACCACGTCGCCGCCCTTGACCAGCTCCACGAGCAGCTGGCGGTCGACGAGCTCCGCCGGGACGGGCCCGGTGCCGACGACCTCGGCCTCGGCGACGCCGGCGGCGTCCGTCCGGCGGGCCGCCCACTTGCGGCCGCCGACGGAGGCCTTGCCGCCCACCGACTTCTTGGCGACCGGGGTCAGCGGGGCCTTCGGGTCGGCCGAGCCGGCCCGGGCGACCAGCTTGTAGACCATGGAGCAGGTGGGGTGGCCGCTGCCGGTGACGAGCTGGGTGCCGACCCCGTACGCGTCGACGGGCGCGGCGGCGAGCGAGGCGATGGCGTACTCGTCGAGGTCGGAGGTGACCACGATCTTGGTGTCCGTGGCGCCCAGCTCGTCGAGCTGCGCGCGCACCCGGTGGGCGACGAGCAGCAGGTCGCCGGAGTCGATCCGGACGGCCCCGAGCCCGGTCCCGGCCACCTCGACGGCGGTACGGACGGCCTCGGCGACGTCGTAGGTGTCGACGAGCAGGGTGGTGCCGCTGCCCAGGGAGTCGACCTGGGCCCGGAAGGCGTCGCGCTCGGTGTCGTGCAGCAGGGTGAAGGCGTGGGCGGAGGTGCCGACGGTCGGGATGCCGTAGCGGAAGCCGGCCGCCAGGTCGGAGGTGGAGTCGAAGCCGCCCACGTAGGCGGCGCGCGAGGAGGCGACGGCGGCCAGCTCGTGGGTGCGCCGGGCGCCCATCTCGATGAGCCGGCGGCCCCCGGCGGCCGAGGACATGCGGGAGGCGGCGGCCGCGATGGCGGAGTCGTGGTTGAGGATCGACAGGATGACGGTCTCCAGGAGCACGCACTCGGCGAAGGAGCCCTCGACCCGCAGGATCGGCGAGCCGGGGAAGTACACCTCGCCCTCGGGGTAGCCCCAGATGTCGCCGGAGAAGCGGTAGCGCGCGAGCCATTCCAGGGTGGGCTCGTCGACGATGTTCCGCTCGCGCAGGTAGCCGAGCACGCCCGCGTCGAAGCGGAAGTTCTCGACGGCGTCCAGGACCCGCCCGGTCCCCGCCACCACGCCGTAGCGCCGCCCCTCGGGCAGCCGGCGGGTGAAGACCTCGAAGACGGACCTGCGGTCCGCGGTACCGGCCCTGAGGGCCGCCTGGAGCATGGTCAGCTCGTACTGGTCGGTGAAGAGCGCCGTCGACGGAACGTCCACCGGCAGCCCAAGGTCCGCAGCGTTCATGTGAGGATGCTACCGCAGTATTCGTCACTCTGACGAATACTGGGAGAACTCGCGGCGTGGCACGGGTGACCCGTTTGTGCGACGGACCGGTCGGGGTGGCAGCATGGGGTAAGTGAGCGTTGCGCCTATCGAGATCGAACGGACCGAATCGGCCGAGGAGGTCTCCGCCGTCGTCGAACCGGACGTGCCGTGGGTGACCCTCGTGCACAACGACCCGGTCAACCTGATGAGCTATGTCACCTACGTCTTCCAGGCGTACTTCGGCTACTCCAAGGACAAGGCGCACAAGCTGATGCTCGACGTGCACAACAAGGGCCGCGCGGTGGTCTCCAGCGGCACCCGCGAGGAGATGGAACGGGACGTGCAGGCGATGCACGGCTACGGCCTGTGGGCGACCCTCTCCCAGGACCGCGGCTGATGGCGGGCCATTTCGAGTCGCTCCCGGGCGGCGGCGCGGCCGTCGCGCTCGACGAGGTCGAGATCTCCATCCTCCGCTCCCTGGCCGTACAGCTCATGGAGCTGATCGGTCCCGGGGAGGAGCCGGTGGAGGGCGACGATCCGCTGGCCGCGCTGTTCACCGAGGGCCCGAGCGAGCCGCCCGCCGACCCGGCACTGCGCCGGCTCTTCCCCGACGCGTACGGGGACGACACCGACGAGCTGCGCCGCGCGGCGGCCGACTTCCGCCGCTTCACCGAGAACGACCTGCGGGCCCGCAAGCGCGACGACGCGCTCACGGTGGTCCGCAGCCTCGACGCGCTCGCCTCGGCGGCGGCCGGTGAGGGCGGCGGCGTCCTCAAGCTGACCCAGGACGAGTCGCGGGCGTGGCTCGGCGCGCTCAACGACCTGCGGCTGACCATCGGCACCCGGCTGGAGGTCACGGAGGACGACGAGAGCGAGCGGCTGTACCGGCTGCCGGACTCCGACCCCCGCAAGCCGATGGTGATGGCGTACCTCTGGCTCGGCGGGCTCCAGGAGTCGCTCGTCGAGACGCTGATGCCGTAGCCGCCGGCCGCGGGGGCCCATCGGCTCGCTGCCGCCGCTGCTGCTGCCGCCGCGGCCGGCCGGGCCCTGGGTTCGGTGTGGCCCTGGGTTCGGTGTGGCCCTGGGTTGGGTGTGGCCCTGGGTTCGATGTGACGGGACACCTGCGACGGCGGGTGTTCGCTCAGCGGACGCTCAAATCCGGATAACGAATGCGTTATCAAAGCGCCCCGCTTTGCTCTGTTGAGTCCGTTTCACCCCCCTTTTCGTGTGGTGTGGGTCACGCGCGGGGTCCTCGATCACGGTTAAGCGCGTGATAAATCTTCACGACCACCCGGGGACGCCACCCCTGTCCCCGGGGGCGCTTCGACCGGCTGACCGCCGGTGGCACTCCATTCCACATCCGGGGGGATCAGGACCTGATCCGCAGCACAGACGGCCGAGCCGGCCGGTGCGCGGATCAGCATGGAGAAAGGCGCACCACCATGACCTCTGCGCAGGTCGACACGCAGCACGACGGCGACGAGGCCGCGGACACGACGGCGGGCGAGGGCTACCACCGGGCACTCGGCGCACGTCAGATCCAGATGATCGCGATCGGCGGAGCCATCGGCACCGGCCTCTTCCTGGGCGCGGGCAAGGGCATCTCGATCGCGGGACCCAGCCTGATCCTCGCGTACGCCGTCGCGGGCCTCGTCATCTTCTTCATCATGCGGGCGCTCGGCGAGCTCCTCATGTACCGCCCCGTCTCGGGCTCCTTCTCGGAGTACGCACGGGAGTTCATCGGCCCGTTCGCGGGCTTCGTGACCGGTTGGACGTACTGGCTCTTCTGGGTCGTCACGGGCATCACCGAAGTCACCGCCGCGGCCACCTACATGACGTACTGGTGGGACATCCCGCAGTGGCTGTCCGCCCTCGTCTTCACCGTGATCCTCTACGGCGCCAACCTGATCTCCGTGAAGCTCTTCGGTGAGCTGGAGTTCTGGTTCTCCATGGTCAAGGTCACCGCCATCGTCGGCATGATCCTGATCTGCGCCGGCATCCTCACCCTGGGCTTCTCCGACGCCGGCGACACCGCCTCGGTCACCCACCTGTGGAGCCTCGGCGGCTTCTTCGCCGGCAAGGACGGCATCTTCTCGACCCTGATGACCCTGCAGATGGTCATGTTCGCCTTCCTCGCGGTCGAGCTGGTCGGCGTGACGGCGGGCGAGTCGAAGGACCCGAAGACGGTCCTGCCGAAGGCGATCAACACCGTGCCGTGGCGCATCGCCGTCTTCTACGTCGGCGCGCTGATCATGATCCTGTCGGTCGTCCCGTGGACCGCGTTCAAGCCGGGCGTCAGCCCGTTCGTCGCGGCCTTCGAGAAGATGGGCCTCGGCATCGGCGCCGCCATCGTCAACTTCGTCGTCCTGACGGCGGCCCTGTCCTCCTGCAACTCGGGCATGTACTCCACCGGCCGCATGCTGCGCGACCTCGCGCTCAACGGTCAGGGCCCGAAGGTCTTCACCAAGCTCACGAAGTCCGGCACCCCGCTGGTCGGCACCACCGTCTCGGCCGCGCTCATGACGGTCGGCGTCTGGATCAACTACCAGTGGCCCGGCGAGGCGTTCAACTACGTCGTCTCCTTCGCCACCATCTCCGGCATGTGGGCCTGGATCGTCATCCTGATCTGCCAGATCCGCTACCGGCTCAGGGCCGACCGCGGCGAGCTGCCGCAGTCCTCGTTCAAGGCGCCGGGCGGCATCTGGTTCAGCGTCTTCTCGCTGGCCTTCATCGGGATGGTCGTCGTGACCATGGGCATGGACAAGGACAACCGGGTCGCGCTGTACGGCGCGCCCGTCTGGGGCCTGATCCTCGCCGTCTCCTACCTGGTGCTCAAGGCCCGCAACCCCGAGGGCGCCGCCTTCGCCAAGCGCTCCTGACCAGCACCGTCTCGGCATTCGGGCCGTCTCGTACCACTCCTCGGTACGGGGCGGCCCGTCTGCTTATCCTGTCGGCATGCTGACCATCACCCGAGCCCTGTACGACCAGATCGTGGAACACTCCCGCGCGGACCACCCCGACGAGGCCTGCGGCGTGGTCGCGGGACCGGTCGGCACGGGCCGCCCCGAGCGCTTCATCCCCATGCTGAACGCCGCGCGCTCGCCCACCTTCTACGAGTTCGACTCCGGCGACCTGCTGAAGCTCTACCGGGACATGGACGACCGGGACGAGGAGCCCGTGATCGTCTACCACTCGCACACGGCGACCGAGGCCTACCCGTCCCGTACGGACATCTCCTACGCCAACGAGCCGAACGCCCACTACGTCCTGGTCTCCACCGCCGACACCGACGGCGCGGGCCCCTTCCAGTTCCGCTCGTACACGATCGTCGACGGCGTCGTGACGGAGGAAGAGGTCAAGGTCGTCGAGGCGTACGAGTGACCGTGCGGATGATCATGCGAGACTGAGCGCGACCAACGGGCGGCAGGAACCAGGAAGCCGGTGCGAATCCGGCACGGTCCCGCCACTGTGACCATCCCTCCCGGGGTGGAAGCCAGGAACTGACCTGCCGCCTTCCCACCGCCGATCGGGGACGCGGAGATCCCCGTCAGGAGGATCGTTCCGTCATGCCCTGGCGCCGTACGTCGCTGCTGCCCGCCGTCGCACTGACCGCCCTGCTCGCCGCCTGCGCGGCCCCCGCCGCCCCACCCGCGGCCGCGCCCGCGCCCGGCTTCCCCTACACCGTCACCAACTGCGGCGTGACGACCACCTACCAGGCCCCGCCGCGGCGCGCGGTGACCATGAACCAGCACGTCACCGAGGTCATGCTCGCCCTCGGCCTGGAGAAGTCCCTGGTCGGCACCGCCTACCTGGACGACGCGATCCTCCCCGCCTACCGCGGGGCCTACGACGCCGTCCCCGTGCTCGCGAAGGAGTACCCCTCCAAGGAGGCGCTGCTCGCCGCGAACCCCGACTTCGTCTACGGCGGATACGCCTCCGCCTTCGACCCCACGGCCGGCCGCGGCCGGGCGGACCTGGAGCGCTCCGGCATCGCCACCCGGCTCAACACCGAGTACTGCCCCGGCGGCCGCGGCTCCCTGGCCGACCTCTACCGCGAGGTCGACGAGGTCGGCCGCACCTTCGGCGCCGCCGACCGGGCCGCGGCCTGGGTCGCCACGGCGAAGAACACCGTCGCCGCCGCCGAGAAGACCCTCAGGGGCGTCGCCCCCGTCTCCGTCTTCGTCTACGACAGCGGCGACAAGACCGCGTTCACCGCCGGCGGCAAGGGCATCGGCAACGAGATCATCACCCGGGCCGGCGGCCGCAACGTCTTCGCCGACCTCGACAAGGCCTTCGGCGACGCCACCTGGGAACAGGTCGTCGCCCGCGGGCCCGAGGTCATCGTGATCTACGACTACGGCGCCACCACCGTCGAACAGAAGAAGCGGCGCCTCCTCGACGACCCCGCCCTGCGCGAGGTCCCCGCGATCAAGAACCGCCGCTTCGCCGTCATGCCGCTCTCCGACACGGTCCTCGGCGTCCGGGCCCCCGCCGCCGTCGGCAAGCTCGCCGCCCAGCTGCACCCCGCGCGATGACCCCGGCGAAGCGCTGCCCGGCCGTGGTCGCCGGGCTGCTCGTGGCGCTCGCCGCGGCCGTCGTGGCCTCGCTCGCGCTCGGCTCCGTCCGCGTCCCGCCCGGCCAGGTGCTCGACGCCCTGACCGGGCGGGCCGGGCCCTCCCCGTACCGGACGATCGTGCTCGACGTACGACTGCCCCGGGTGCTGCTCGGCGCGATCGTCGGCGCCGGGCTCGCCGTCGTCGGAGCCGTCCTCCAGGCCCTCGTCCGCAACCGGCTCGCCGACCCCTTCCTCCTCGGGATCTCCTCCGGGGCCTCCGCCGGCGCCGTGTGCGTGCTGGTCCTCGGCGTGGCCGGCGGCGTCTCCACCGGCGTCGCCCTGCCCGCCGGGGCCTTCGCCGGCGCCCTGCTCTCGCTCGTCCTCGTCTACGCCCTCGCCCGGCGCGGCGGCACCCTCACCGGCGCCCGGCTCGTGCTCGCCGGCGTCGCCGTCTCCTACATCCTGTCCGCGCTCACCACCCTGCTCATGGTCGTCGCGGGCCGGCCCGAGCAGTTCCAGGAGGCGCTGTTCTGGTCCCTCGGCGGCCTCGGCAGCGCCCGCTGGGACGGCCTCCTGCTGCCCGCCGCCGTCCTCGCCCTCGGCATCGGCCTGCTGCTCACCCTCGCCCGGCCGCTCGACCTGCTGCTCGTCGGCGAGGAGGGCGCCACCGTCCTCGGCCTGGACACCACCCGCTTCCGCGCCGTCGTCTTCGTCCTCGCCTCCCTGGTCACCGCCGTCATGGTCGCGGCCAGCGGCGCCGTCGGCTTCGTCGGCCTGATGGTCCCGCACGCCGCCCGCACGGCCGTCGGCGCACCGCACCGCCGGCTCCTCCCGGTCGCCGCCCTCGGCGGCGCGCTCGCCCTGGTCCTCGCCGACCTCGCCGCCCGGACCGTCGCCGCGCCCCAGGACATCCCCGTCGGCGTCCTCACCGCGCTCACCGGCGGCCCGTTCTTCCTCTGGCTGATGCGCCGCCGCCCGGAAGGAGTGACGGCATGACCGGACTGCGCGTCCAGGGGATGGCGTACCGGAACCGGCTGCACGCCGCCGACCTCGTGGTGCGTCCCGGCGAGACCGTCGGCCTCGTCGGCCCCAACGGCAGCGGCAAGACCACCCTGCTGCGCTGCGTCTACGGCACCCTCGCGCCCACCGCGGGCCGCGCCCTCCTCGACGGCGCCGACCTGCTCGCGATGGGGCCCCGGGCGCGGGCCCGCCGGGTCGCGACCGTCCCGCAGGAGAGCGCCGCCGAGTTCGAGCTGACCGTCCGCGAGCTCGTGGCCCTCGGCCGCTCCCCGCACAAGCGCTTCTGGCAGGGCGACAGCGCGGCCGACCTGGCCCGGGCGGACGCGGCCCTGGCCCGGGTCGGCATCGCGGACCTCGCCGAGCGCCCGTACCCCGGCCTCTCCGGCGGGGAGCGGCAGCGCGCCCTGGTCGCCCGCGCGCTCGTCCAGGAGCCCGAGCTGCTCGTCCTCGACGAGCCCACCAACCACCTGGACATCCGCTACCAGCTGGAGATCCTCTCGCTCGTGCGTCACTTGGGCACCGCCAACCTCCTCGCCCTGCACGACCTCACGCTCGCCGGGACCTACTGCGACCGCCTCTACGTCCTGGCGGACGGCCGGATCGTCGCCGAGGGGGCGCCCGCCGAGGTGCTCACCGCGGCCCTCCTGCACGAGGTCTACGGGGTGGAAGCCGAGGTCATCCCGCATCCGCGGACCGGTCGCCCGCTCGTCCTCTACCTCGCGGCCCCGGAGGACCGTCCGACAGCCGAACGCGATCTGTCCGTCATGTGAGATCACATTCCGGAACCCGGACCGGGAATCGATACGATGACCGCATGGTTTCCCACGACGTGAGCGAAGAGACGCCGGGCACACCCCTGCTCGTCGCGCGGCTGCACGTCGACCTGTGCCGCCTCGCCAGCGCGATGTGTACGCCGCGCGCTGCGCTCTGAACGACCGGCCCGAGCGCATTCCCAGCACGACCCCCCTCGCGCGGGGGCCAGAGCCGCGCGCCCATTCCGTCCCTTCCGACAGGAGCCCCACGTCATGGCCATCGAGGTCCGCATCCCGACCATCCTCCGCACGTACACCGACGGCGCCAAGGCCGTCGAGGGCAAGGGCGAGACCCTCGCCGAGCTCTTCGCCGACCTGGAGTCCCGTCACGCGGGGATCGAGGCCCGCATCGTCGACGGCGGCAAGCTGCGCCGCTTCGTCAACGTCTACCTGAACGACGAGGACGTGCGCTTCCTCGAGGGCATCGAGACCAAGCTCACCGACGGCGACAACGTCACGATCCTGCCGGCCGTCGCCGGCGGCATGGTCTGAGCGGACCGGTCCCCATGCGTTACGACTCCCCGCTCGCGGCGGTCGGCAACACGCCGCTGGTCCGGCTGCCCAGGCTCTCCCCGTCGGACGACGTCCGCATCTGGGCCAAGCTGGAGGACCGCAACCCCACCGGCTCGGTCAAGGACCGCCCCGCGCTCCACATGATCGAGCAGGCCGAGAAGGACGGCCGGCTCACCCCCGGCTGCACCATCCTGGAGCCCACCAGCGGCAACACCGGCATCTCGCTCGCCATGGCGGCCCGGCTCAAGGGCTACCGCATCGTGTGCGTCATGCCGGAGAACACCAGCGAAGAGCGCCGCCAGCTGCTCGCCATGTGGGGCGCGGAGATCATCTCCTCGCCGGCCGCGGGCGGGTCGAACACGGCCGTACGCGTCGCCAAGGAGCTCTCCGAGCAGCACCCGGACTGGGTGATGCTCTACCAGTACGGCAACCCGGACAACGCCGGCGCCCACTACGCCACCACCGGCCCCGAGATCCTCGCCGACCTGCCCTCCGTCACCCACTTCGTGGCGGGCCTGGGCACCACCGGCACCCTCATGGGCGTCGGCCGCTACCTGCGCGAGCACAAGCCCGACGTCAAGATCGTCGCCGCGGAGCCCCGCTACGACGACCTGGTCTACGGCCTGCGCAACCTGGACGAGGGCTTCGTCCCCGAGCTGTACGACGCCTCCGTCCTCACCACCCGCTTCTCCGTCGGCTCCGCCGACGCGGTCACCCGCACCCGCGAACTCCTCCAGCAGGAGGGCATCTTCGCCGGCGTCTCGACGGGCGCGGCCCTGCACGCGGCCATCGGCGTCGGCAAGAAGGCGGTCAAGGCGGGCGAGAGCGCCGACATCGTCTTCGTCGTCGCGGACGGCGGCTGGAAGTACCTGTCGACGGGCCTCTACACGGCCAGGACGACGGAAGAGGCGATCGAGACGGTCCAGGGCCAGCTCTGGGCATAGCCCCGCGTCCCCGGACCGCCGGCGCGAGCCCGGCCTGATCCGAAGGAAACGCCCTAGGTCAGATGGCGGACCTGGTCCCAGACGACCGGGTCCGCCGTTCCCACTCTGCGGCGGAACTCCCACACCGGGACGTCCCTCAGCTCGTCCGTCTCCAGGAAGCTGGGCCGCCCCTGGGCGTCGCCCACCGAACCGGGCGGGAGCGGGATCACCCCCGGCCGTTCGTCGTGGTACCTGCTGGTGATCTTGGCGACCAGCGCGTTCTCCCCGCGCAGGGCCAGGACCAGGCACGGCCGGTCCTTCGAGCCAGGCCCGTCCTCGTACGGCACGTCCGCCCACCAGATCTCGCCCGCCCGCGGCAGCCGCTCCGGCGCCTTGCCCGGCGCGGCCGGCCGGGCGGGCGGCCGGGTCCGGCCCGCGGGGCGGCGGTCCGAGCGCCGCCACCCTCCGCCCGACCTCGTCCCGGGGGACCCCCAGGCGAGCGCCACGACGAGCGCGATCACCACGACCGCGACGAGCGCGGGCCACCACGACGTGTCCATACCTCAAGACCGTACCGTCGCGCCCCCCACCGTGCCGCGAAGGCCCGCCATCCATCCGAACCGGTGACAGAGCCCGTGAGTTCGCCCACAACGGGCCGCCACGGAGGAGCGACGGAGGGCGACGCGCCGTACGCTCGACAGACCGCACGACCTCCCCTCTCAGCGCGCTTTCCGCACCCGTCTTCGGAGGTTCACGCTCCATGAAGCTCACCGTCGTCGGCTGCTCCGGGTCGTTCCCGTCCGCGGAATCGGCCTGCTCGAGCTACCTCGTAGAGGCCGACGGCTTCCGGCTGCTCCTCGACATGGGCAACGGCGCCCTCGGCGAGCTGCAGCGCCACATCGGTCTGTACGACCTCGACGCGATCTTCCTCAGCCATCTGCACGCCGACCACTGCATCGACATGTGCGTCTACTTCGTCGCCCGCTACTACCGCCACGAGGGCGGCCGCTGCGGGGCGATCCCGGTCTTCGCACCGGAGGGCGCCGAGCAGCGGCTGACCACGGCGTACGGGGACACGCCGCCGGAGGGCGCGATGGGCGAGGTGTTCGACTTCCAGCCCCTGAAGTCCAACACCTTCGAGGTGGGTCCCTTCACCGTCCGTACGGAGAAGGTGCGCCACCCGGTCGAGGCGTTCGGCATCCGGATCGAGCACGGCGGCCGCACGCTGACCTATTCGGGCGACACCGGCGTCTGCGACGCGCTCCACGACCTGGCGGCGGGGGCGGACCTGTTCCTCTGCGAGGCGTCCTTCACCCACGGCAAGGAGGACATTCCGGCCCTCCACCTCAACGGCCGCGAGGCCGGCGCCCAGGCCGCCCGGGCCGGCGTCGGGCGTCTCGTCCTCACCCACATCCCGCCGTGGACGGACGGCGAACGCAACCTGGCGGACGCCCGCGAGGTGTTCGGGGGGCCGACGGAGCTGGCACGGGCGGGCGCGGTCTACGAGGTCTGACGGGCGTGGTCCACGAGGCCTGAGCCGGGGAGGTCCCCGGAACGAGGACGTGACCCGAGACGGGAAGTCCCGCGGAGACGGAAGTGCCCCGGAGACGGAAGTGCCCCGGAGACGGAAGTGCCCCGGAGGCGCGAAATGCCCCGGAGACGGGAAGTCCCCCGGAGGCGGGAAGTGCCCGGAGACGGGAAGTCCCCCGGAACCAGCCGGTTCCGGGGGACTTCCACGTCGTGCGGCGGAGGCTCACGCCTTGGTGAGGTCCTCGATCTCCTCCTCGGGCTCGCGGCCCGGGGTCGGGAGGTTGAACTTGACGATGGCGAAGCGGAAGACCACGTAGTAGATCGCCGCGAACACGAGGCCGATCGGAATGATCAGCCACGGCTTCGTCGCCAGGTTCCAGTTGAGCAGGTAGTCGATGCCGCCGGCGGAGAAGGTGAAGCCGGCGTGGACGCCGAGCGCCCAGGTGACGGCCATCGAGACGGCGGTCAGGACCGCGTGGATCCCGTAGAGGACCGGCGCGATGAACATGAAGGTGAACTCGATCGGCTCGGTGATGCCGGTGACGAAGGAGGTCAGCGCGAGCGAGAGCATCATGCCGAGGACGGCCTTGCGGCGCTCGGGGCGGGCGGCGTGCGCGATGGCCAGGGCGGCGGCCGGGAGACCGAACATCATGATCGGGAAGAAGCCCGACATGAACTGGCCGGCGGTCGCGTCACCGGCGAAGAAGCGGCTGAGGTCGCCGTGGACGACGTCGCCGGCGGCGTTGGTGAAGTCGCCGATCTGGAACCAGGCCACCGAGTTCACGAACTGGTGCATGCCGACCGGGATCAGCGCGCGGTTGATCAGACCGAAGAGACCGGCGCCACCGGCGCCGAGGCCGGTCATCCACTCGCCGAAGCTGGAGATGCCCTCACCGATCGGCTCCCAGACCAGGCCGAAGAAGACACCGACGGCGGTGCCGACGAAGGCCATGATGATCGGGACGAGCCGGCGGCCGTTGAAGAAGCCGAGCCAGTCGACCAGCTTGGTGCGGTGGAACTTCTGCCACAGCACCGCGGACAGCAGACCCATCAGGATGCCGCCGAGGACGCCCGGGTTGTTGTACGTCGCGGCGACGTCGACACCCTTGTTGGCGGTCGTGTTGACGACGGCCTCGGTGACCGGGAAGGCCTTCAGCACGTTGCTGTAGACCAGGAAGCCGACGAGGGCGGCGAGGGCCGTGGAGCCGTCGGCCTTCTTCGCGAAGCCGATGGCCACGCCGATGCAGAAGAGCAGCGGCAGGTTGTCGAAGACGGCGCCACCGGCGGTGGCGAACACGGAGGCGACCTTGTCCCATCCGAGACCGTCGGCGCCGAAGACGTCGGGCTGGCCGAGACGGAGCAAGATACCCGCGGCCGGCAGTACGGCGATCGGCAGCTGCAGGCTGCGACCGACCTTCTGCAGGCCCTGGAACAGGCCGGATCCGCGCTTCTTCGCGGGAGCGGCGGCCTGGGCGGTGGCCGTACTCATCAACTTCCTCCAGTTGGACAAGGCGCCGCCAGAGGACAGTGAAAGGGGGTGACGGCGACGTCTCGGGGGAACGCGGTGGTCTGGACCGCGTGGTCTACACCATTGAGTGGTGTAGACCTGTTGTAGCACGTGAGACTTAGATAAGGAACCTGTGAATTCTGTGCGCTGAGCCATAGCCGGGCAGGGCGCGACAAAAGGCCCTCGGACCGGGGGGTCCGAGGGCCTGTGCGAGCGGGGCCTACGCCTTCGTGACGTCCTGCTCGATCTCCTTCTCCACCTCCTCCGGCTCGCGGCCCGGAGTCGGGAGGTCGAACTTGGTGATCGCGATGCGGAAGAGCACGTAATAGACGAGGGCGAACGCCAGACCGATCGGGATGATCAGCCACGGCTTCGTCGCGAGGTTCCAGTTGATCACGTAGTCGATCAGGCCCGCCGAGAAGCTGAAGCCGTCCTTGACCCCGAAGGCCCACGAGACCGCCATCGAGACACCGGTCAGCACGGCGTGGATCGCGTACAGCGCCGGCGCGATGAAGAGGAACGAGTACTCGATCGGCTCGGTGATCCCGGTGACGAACGAGGTCAGCGCGACCGAGAGCATCATGCCGCCGACCTCCTTGCGCCGGTGCGGCCGGGCGCAGTGGGTGATCGCCAGGGCCGCCGCCGGCAGGGCGAACATCATGATCGGGAAGAAGCCGGTGGTGAACTGGCCGGCGTTCGGGTCGCCCGAGAGGAACATGGTGATGTCGCCGTGCACCACCGTGCCGTCCGGCTTGGTGTACGAGCCGAACTGGAACCAGATCGGCACGTTGAGGAACTGGTGCAGGCCCACCACGAGCAGCGCGCGGTTCGCCACCCCGAAGATGCCCGACCCCCAGGAGCCGAGCCCGACCAGCCAGTCGCTGAAGCTCTCCAGGCCGTCGCCGATGGGCGGCCAGACCCACAGGCACAGCGAGGCGAAGGCGATGCCGACGAAGGCCATGATGATCGGGACGAGCCGGCGGCCGTTGAAGAAGCCCAGCCAGTCGACCAGCTTCGTACGGTGGTACCGCTGCCAGAGGTAGGCCGCCAACAGGCCCATCACGATGCCCCCGAAGACGCCGGGGTTCTGGTACGTGTAGCCGGCGAAGGAGTCGTCCGTGCCGAGGCAGCCGCCGCCGATGTCCTTCGTGCCCGTCGGGCAGTCCTTCGGGAACTGGCGCAGCACGTTGTAGTAGACGAGGAAGCCGACCACCGCGGCCAGTGCCGTCGAGCCGTCCGCCTTCTTCGCCATGCCGATCGCCACGCCGATGCAGAACAGCAGCGGCAGACCCAGGCTGCCGTCCAGCAGCGCCCCGCCGGCCCCCGCCATCACCTTGGCGACGTTGTCCCAGCCGAGGCCGTCGGCGCCGAACACGTCCGGCTGGCCGAGCCGGCCGATGATGCCGGCCGCCGGGAGCACGGCGATCGGCAGCTGGAGACTGCGGCCCATCTTCTGCAGTCCCTGGAAGAAGCCGCCCCACACCGACTTCTTCGGCCCGGCTGCGGCACTCGCGCTACTCATCGGCGTCCTCCCTGGGTGCTGCGGATGCATACTGGTGTAGACCAGTTGCGATAGGCTCCCGGAGGTCGCTCAGGGCAGGCCGCCGGTGATCGTCATCATTCGGCAGAACGGCGGCATCCGCTCGCGAGGTTGGGCCAACCGTGGGCTACCGTGACAAAGCGGACCAAGGGTGCGCCGAGACTCACGTTCTTCACACGTCTTCGGACGGAACGGACAGGGAGAAACACATGGCCAGCAAGGCTGAGAAGATCGTCGCCGGGCTCGGTGGCATCGACAACATCGAAGAGGTCGAGGGCTGCATCACCCGCCTCCGCACCGAGGTCAACGACCCCGCCCTGGTCGACGAGGCCGCCCTGAAGGCCGCAGGCGCCCACGGCGTCGTGAAGATGGGCACCGCGATCCAGGTCGTCATCGGCACCGACGCCGACCCGATCGCCGCCGAGATCGAAGACATGATGTGAGCGGCTGACACCAGCCGACGAGGGGCCCGTTCCGGCAGGGGAACGGGCCCCTCCGTCATGGGGCTACGCTCGTGGCATGTCTCGAATCGACGGCCGTACCCCCGAACAGCTCCGCCCCGTCACCATCGAACGCGGCTGGAGCAAGCACGCCGAGGGCTCCGTCCTCATCTCCTTCGGCGACACCAAGGTCTTCTGCACCGCCTCCGTCACCGAAGGCGTCCCGCGCTGGCGCAAGGGCAGCGGCGAGGGCTGGGTCACCGGCGAGTACTCGATGCTCCCCCGCTCCACCAACACCCGCGGCGACCGCGAGTCCGTCCGCGGCAAGATCGGCGGCCGCACCCACGAGATCTCCCGCCTCATCGGACGCTCCCTGCGCGCCGTCATCGACTACAAGGCGCTCGGCGAGAACACCATCGTCCTCGACTGCGACGTCCTCCAGGCCGACGGCGGCACCCGCACCGCCGCCATCACCGGCGCCTACGTCGCCCTCGCCGACGCCGTCGCCTGGGCCCAGGGCAAGAAGCTGGTCAAGGCCGGCCGCAAGCCGCTCACCGGCACCGTCGCCGCCGTCTCCGTCGGCATCGTCGACGGCACCCCGCTCCTCGACCTCTGCTACGAGGAGGACGTGCGCGCCGAGACCGACATGAACGTCGTCTGCACCGGCGACGGCCGCTTCGTCGAGGTCCAGGGCACCGCCGAGGCCGAGCCCTTCGACCGCAAGGAGCTCAACGCCCTCCTCGACCTCGCCTCCGGCGGCTGCGCCGAGCTCGCCGAGATCCAGCGCAAGACGCTCGAGGGAACTCTCTGACAGACTGCGGCGTCCTTGGGCATACGGGCGCACGGGTCGAACCGTGCGCCCCGTCCACGAGTTCGTACATACGAGGGGGAGGACCCGACCCTTGAAGCGCCGCCGCTCCATAGCACTCGCCGTCGCCACGGCCGCCGTCACCGTCACCGGCCTGACCGGCTGCGGAGCGCTCGACAAGGCCATGGACTGCGTCAAGACCGCCGACGCCATAGCGACCTCGGTCAGCAACCTCCAGCAGGCCGTCTCCAACGCCTCCAACGACCCCACCCAGATCGAAGAGGCCCTCAACAGCATCGACACCGAGCTCGGCAACCTCAAGAACACGACGGACAACGCCGACCTCTCCAAGGCCGTCGACGACCTCAACAAGGGCGTCGACTCCGTCCGCGCCGCGGTGAAGAACGGCGACACCACGCCGGACATCACGCCGATCACCGACGCGGCCGCCGAGGTGGGCAAGGTCTGCACCCCGGGCTGAGCGGTCACCAGCCCCCGCGCGGGGCCCGGATAATCGGGCCATGACCCGTCTGATCCTCGCCACCCGCAACGCGGGCAAGATCACCGAACTCCACGCGATCCTCGCCGACGCAGGCCTCGACCTCGAACTCGTCGGCGCGGACGCGTACCCCGAGATCCCCGACGTCAAGGAAACCGGCGTCACCTTCGCCGAGAACGCCCTGCTCAAGGCCCACGCCCTCGCCCAGGCCACCGGCCTGCCCGCCGTCGCCGACGACTCCGGCCTCTGCGTCGACGTCCTCCACGGCGCCCCCGGCATCTTCTCCGCCCGCTGGGCCGGCTCCCACGGCGACGACAAGGCCAACCTGAACCTGCTGCTCGCCCAGCTCTCCGACATCGACGACGCCCACCGCGGCGCCCACTTCGCCTGCGCGGCCGCCCTCGCCCTGCCCGACGGCACCGAGCGGGTGGTCGAGGGCCGCATGCCCGGCACCCTGCGCCACGAGCCCGTCGGCACCAACGGCTTCGGCTACGACCCGATCCTCCAGCCGGAGGGCTACGACGTGACCTGCGCCGAACTGACCCCGGCCCAGAAGAACGCCATCAGCCACCGCGGCAAGGCGTTCCGGGCGCTGGTACCGGTGGTCAGGGAGCTGTTGGGCTGAGGCATGCACCAGGGCGCGCCACCCTGACGGGGGCGCGCCCTGTGATGGTGGGCCCGGTGGGACTCGAACCCACGACACACCGGACCTAAACCGGCGCCCTCTAGGCCAGCTGGGGTACGGACCCTCGGCGCCCACTGTACTGCGCGCGGCCACCACGGTTCGAGAAGGTGCCAGTCTGGCTGTGGCACGAGGGGCACAGGTACCGCAGGTTCTCGGCGCGGTTGTCGAGGCGATCGCCGTTGGTGTGGTCGATCTCGAGGATGAGGCGCCTGCCTTGCCAGCTGTCGCCGATGCCGCACGCCTGGCAGATGTGCGGAACGCCCAGCTCGTCCAGCGCGCGACGCAGTTGTGCGGTCTTGGCGCGATGAGAGCCCGGCTCCCGGCGGACAAGGATCTCGGCCGCCGTCTTGCGGCTCTGGGACGGGACGCCCCGTCGATGGGCCTGTCCGACGAAGTGCTGGCAGGAGATGTCATAGGCAGCCATGGCCCGCTTCACGCGAGTCCGGGATGCACCGTTGTCGGGCATGCCGAGCTGCTTCAACACACCAGCGAGGCTTTGCGAGCACGCTGCCGCGCGGACGAGCTCGTCGCGCGGGGGGAGTTCGGCGCCGTACCTTCGTCCGCTGCGGAAGTGAGACGTGTCGATACCGAATTGATCGAGCTTCTTGCGGATGTGTCCGTAGGGGCAGTCACGCGGCGAGTACCCCATGAACTCGATCATTTCGCGGATGCTGTGCGAGTGGGCGGCAGCCTCCGCCAGCACCTCTTTCGTGTAGGAGCGGCGCGGCCGCTCGGGCAGGCTCTCCTCCTGGAAGTGCGAGATGTCGATGCCGTAGTGCCTGAGCCGTCTGTTCAAGTACCCACGCGGGCCGCTGGCCAAGGGGGCATTCAGTCTGCGCATCAGGTCGAGCATGCTCGTGGACACCGCAGCGGTCCGGGTGAGGAGATCGCGGGAGTAGTCCTGTGTGGTCATTCCCCGCCCCTCCGCTTACGGCGGCCTCGGTAAGTGTCCGTCACGGAGTGGCAGTTGGGGCACAGGAACCGGAGGTTCTCCGGTCGGTTGTCCCACCACTCCGCGCTGATGTGGTCCACTTCGAGTTGCAGGGGCTTCCCGTTCCACTCCAGCCCCGTCCCGCACTCCGCGCAGCGTTCCTCGACCCCGCGGAGGAGAAGGTGGCGCCGAAGGCGCTGCCCTGGAACCCTTCCGTCTGCTGGGGCACCGTGCCGGAGCGGTGTTCCGCGGGAGAGCTGTGGGCGCCCCCGCCGTGCGGGTGTGAAATGAGCCGTGTCGATGCCTAGCGCGGCGAGACGTCGGCTGATGTGCGTGTGGTGTCCGCCGACCGTGTCGATACCCAAGTGGCGCAGTACTCCCTGGACGCTCGTGGACGCGGCCACGGCGGCTTCCAGTACCTCCCGCGTCCACCGCACCCCCTCCCGTTCGAAGTGCGAGGTGTCCACCCCCAGCCTTCGCATCCTCTCCGCCACGTACCGCCGCGTAGAACTCCGCGGGTCCACCCCGAGCCGTTCCAGTGCCTCCGACAGCGTCCGCGCCCCGCGGGCCGCCGCCTCCAGGCGGTCCTTCGTGTACGGGCTCGTCCCCATGGATCCCCTCCTTGTACGGATCTCGCACGGACCAACGACCCGAATATCGGACGGTCACGTCATATCGCGTGCGGATATCGCAATTCGGCGGGCGCGCCGAACGGCCCGCGCGGACGGGGCCGGCGCGGGCCGTTCAGGGCTGGGGGGGCGGATGGGAGCCGGATGTCAGAACTTCGGCTCCGGGGCCTGGGCCGTCACCATCTCCGCCGCCTCCTCCGGGGTTGCCACCGCCGGTGGCGAGCCCTCCAGGGGGCGGCGGGCGGTCTCCTTCATGCAGGCGACCGCGACCACGCCGACCAGGGCCGCGCCCATCGCGTAGTACGCGGGCATCAGTGTGCTGCCGGTCGCGCCGATCAGGGCGGTGATCACGAGGGGCGTCGTGCCGCCGAAGAGGGACGTGGAGAGGTTGTAGCCGACCGAGAGGGAGCCGTAGCGGACCTCGGTCGGGAAGAGCGCCGGGAGGGCCGCCGACATGGTGGCGAGCAGGCAGACCAGGGACAGGCCGAGCATCAGCATGCCCGCCGTGATCGCCGGCACGCCGCCCTGGCCGATCAGCAGGAACGCGGGCAGGGAGAGGAACAGGAAGCCCAGCATGCCCGTCATCAGCACCGGCCTGCGGCCGAACCGGTCGTTCAGCCGCCCGACCCGGGTGATGACCAGCATCAGCAGGACCATCACGAGCAGCAGTACGAGCAGTCCGTGCGTCTCGCTGTAGCCGAGCTCGTCGGACAGGTACGTCGGCATGTAGGACAGCAGCATGTAGTCGCAGATGTTGTACGCGCCGACCAGCGCGACGCAGAGGACCAGCGCCCGCCACTGCTCGCGGAAGATCCTGCCCAGGTCGCCCTTGGCGGAGGTCTCCACCGCGTCCGCGGCCGTCGACGGGTGGGCCGGGTCCGACTCCAGCCGCTGGAACGCGGGGGTCTCGTCGAGCCGCATCCGGAGGTAGAGGCCGACCAGGCCCAGCGGCCCGGCGACCAGGAACGGCACCCGCCAGCCCCAGGACTCCATCGTGTCGGAGCCCAGCCAGGCGGTGAGCGCCGTGACCAGACCCGCGGCGCCGACGTAGCCCGCCAGGGTGCCGAACTCCAGGAAGCTGCCGAAGTACCCGCGCCGGCGGTCCGGCGCGTACTCGGCGATGAAGGTGGAGGCGCCGCCGTACTCGCCGCCCGTCGAGAAGCCCTGGAGCATCCGGAAGAAGACCAGCAGGGCCGGTGCCCAGAAGCCGATGGCGGCGTACGAGGGGATCAGGCCGATCGCGAAGGTGCCGAGCGCCATGAGGATCATGGTCAGGGCGAGCACCTTCTTGCGGCCCAGCCGGTCCCCCATGGGGCCGAAGACCAGACCGCCGAGCGGGCGGACCAGGAAGGCGACCGCGAAGGTCGCGAACGACGAGAGCAGCTGGACCGTGTCGTTGCCGGCGGGGAAGAAGACGTGCCCCAGGGTCACGGCGAGATAGGCGTAGATGCCGAAGTCGAACCACTCCATGGCGTTGCCGAGCGAGGCCGCCCGGACGGCGCGCCTGACCGCCGCTTCGTCGGTCACCGTGATGTCCGTACGGCGCAGCCGGGGCCGCTGCCGTCGGCTGACCGCCCGGAACAGCCGGGGGTGGCGCTTCAGGGCGCCGGCGTCGGCCGGGTGGTCGAGGTCGGGGGCCGGCATGGCCGTACGTCCTTTCTCCGGGGGTGCTCCAGGAAGGACGTCTGCGCGGTCACGCCGGCCGCAAACGGGCCGTGACGTGGATTGCGATCCACGTCACGGCGGGGGAGGGGTGTCAGGCCTCGATCTTCAGGTCCTTGAGGATCTTCGCGACGTGGCCGGTCGCCTTCACGTTGTAGAGGGCGCGCTCGACCTTGCCCTCCTCGTCGACGACGACGGTCGAGCGGATCACGCCCGTGACCGTCTTGCCGTAGAGCTTCTTCTCGCCGAAGGCGCCGTACGCCTCCAGGACCTTCTTGTCCGGGTCGCCGACCAGCGTGACCTTCAGGTGCTCCTTCTCGCGGAACTTCGCGAGCTTCTCGGGCTTGTCCGGCGACACGCCGATGACGTCGTAGCCGGCGCCGGCGAGCAGGTCGAGGTTGTCCGTGAAGTCGCAGGCCTGCTTCGTGCAGCCGGGGGTCAGGGCGGCCGGGTAGAAGTAGACGATGACCTTGCGTCCCTTGTGGTCCGCGAGGGAGACCTCGTTGCCGTCCGCGTCGGGAAGGGTGAAGGCGGGGGCGGTGTCGCCGGGCTGCAGTCGCTCGCTCATGGCTCTCCTCGGAGGTCGTACGCGTACGCCGACCCAGCCTAATGGGGGTCTGTGCCGACCCTGGCAGGCATGAGCTGACAGACTGTCCGCAACGACCGGAACACGACTACGGAGGCAGCGCGGTGTCGGACGCCAGGACCCCTGCGCAGATCGAGGCGGACATCGTCCGCCGGCGCGAGCAGCTCGCCGTCACTCTCGACGAGATCGGCATTCGGATGCACCCGAAGACGATCATCGGGGACGCCAAGGCGAAGGTGGCCGCCCAGGTCGACCAGACCGCGGGGCGGGCGTTCGTCGCCGTGAACCGTCTCGTCTCGGACGTGAAGGCCCGCTTCACGAGCGAGGACGGGGCGCCGCGTCTGGAGCGGGTGGTGCCGGTGGCCCTCGTGGCCGTCGCCGTGGTCGGGCTGATCGCGGCGTCCTCCCGCAGGGGCAAGGGCTGACCGTCCTGGAGTTCTCCCGGCGCCTTCTGACCCGTCCCGGGTACGGACGACACGCCCGGGCAGGTAGGTTCGAACCGTGAGCGAGAACACGCACGACAAGCTGCCCATCCGGATGCTCCACGACCGGGTCCTGGTCCGGACCGACTCTCCCGAGGGGGAGCGGCGCTCGGGCGGCGGCATCCTGATTCCGGCGACCGCGGCCGTGGGCCGCCGCCTTGCCTGGGCCGAGGTCGTCGCCGTCGGGCAGAACGTCCGCACGGTCGAGATCGGAGACCGGGTCCTGTACGACCCCGAGGACCGTGCAGAGGTCGAGGTGCGGGGCGTGGCGTACGTCCTGATGCGGGAGCGTGACCTGCACGCGGTCGCCGCCGACCGCTTCCAGGGCGCGACCGACTCGACCGGGCTGTACCTCTAGGACCTCCGGGCCGGTCCGCTTCGGGCCGGTCCGCGCGAAGGGCCTGGTGACCGGTGTCACCAGGCCCTTTGCCCGCTCTTTGCTAAAGTGGACGTACCCGACGAGACGCGCCGTACCGGGTTCCACGACAAGACGACGCACCCCTGTTGATCCGTCTCGCGGAGGTGTTCGTCGTCATGGCCTGGGTTCTTCTCCTCGTCGCCGGTCTGCTCGAGGTCGGCTGGTCGATCGGCATGAAGTACACCGAGGGCTTCACCCGTCTCTGGCCCAGCGTGCTGACCGCCGCCGGGATCGTCGCCTCGATGATGCTGCTCTCTCAGGCCGCCAAGACCCTGCCCATCGGCACCGCCTACGGCGTCTGGGTCGGCATCGGCGCGGCCGGGGCGGCGGTGCTCGGCATGGTGGTCCTCGGCGAACCGGCGACCGCCGCCCGGATCTTCTTCGTCTGTCTGCTGCTCGTGGCCGTGGTCGGCCTCAAGGCGACGTCGGGCCACTGACCGGGGGTCCCACCGGCGGGACCGGCGCGGGCCGGTCCGGCAGCGGGGCCTCGGCCGCCGCGGTCGGGAAGACCTCCGTCGACGCCGCCCCCGGGCCGGTGCCGGGCGCGGCTTCCCAGCTCCGTACGAGCTCCTGGGCCTGCTCCGGCGTCCGGGGCACGACTTCGGGCCCGGCCTGCGGTCCCGTCTGGTCCCGTGCGCCGCCGGCCCCTTCCCGTACCGCCTCTTCCCGCCCCGGCACCCTCGGCACCGTCGGGCGGGGGTGGTGGGGCCGGCGGTTCGCGCCGGGGCCCTCGTACCCCTCGGCCCCGGGGTCGTCCGGCATCGGCGGAACCGGCTCCTCCTCGGCGCCGGCCATCAGCCGCAGGTCGAAGTCCTTCGGCGGGACCCCGGCGAGCGCGTCGCGGGTGAACTGCGCCCAGATCTGCGCCGGTGTCCCGCCCCCGTTGATCCGGGGCTGCCCGAGCGCCCCGTACAGCGGCAGCTGCCGGCCCGTCTCGGGGTCCTGGCCCATCATGGCGACCACGGTCGCGAGCTCGGGGGTGTAGCCGGCGAACCAGGCCGCCTTGTCGTCCTCCGCCGTGCCCGTCTTGCCCACCGCGGGCCGCCCGGCCGCGAGCGCCGCCGTGCCCGTGCCGCCCTCGACGACGCTCCTGAGCACGGAGGTCGTGGTGTCGGCGGCCTCGCGCCCGATCGCCTGGCGGCGGCCGGCGAAGCCCGGCAGCGGGAACTCCTCGCCGTCCCGGACGAGCTTCTCGACCAGGGTGTACGAGCCGTGCCCGCCGTGGTTGGCGAGCGTCGCGTAGGCCTGTGCGAGGTCCAGGACGCTGGCGGTGGCCGGGCCGAGCGCGATGGAGGGCGAGGCGGTGAGGTCCGGGGTCCGGCGCGGCAGGCCGAGCGCGACGGCCGTGTCGCGCACCCGGGCCGGTCCGACGTCCACGGCCATCTGGGCGTACACGGCGTTCACCGAGTAGTCCGTGGCGGCCCGCACGGTGATGGCGCCGTAGTTCGTGTCGTCCTCGTTGGCCGGGTCGTAGGGCGCGCCGCTCCAGCCCTGCACCGGGCGCCGGTTGTCCCCGTCGTAGAAGGTGTTGGGGGTGATCCGTTCGCCTTCCTGGGTCTGCGCGCCGTGCTGGAGGGCGGCGGCGAGGACGAAGGGCTTGAAGGTGGAGCCGATCTGGTAGTCGCGGCGGGTCGCGTTGTTGACGAACTGTTTGGTGTAGTCGATGCCGCCGTAGATCGCGGCGACCTTGCCGCTCGCCGGGTCGATGGCCGCGCCCCCGACGCGTACCCAGCGGTCGGCCGGGTTGCGGGCCGGGTCGAGCTTCGAGGTCACGTGGTCCTCGACGGCCTTCACGAAGGCGTCCTGCTTGGCCCGCTCCAGGGTCGTGGTGATCCGGAAGCCACCGGCGGCCAGGGTCTTCTCGTCGACGATGCCGTTCTCCGTCAGGTACTGCTCGACGGCCTGCACGAGATAGCCGCGCTGCCCGGACAGCCCGGCGGAGGCGTGCGCCGGCCGGGGGGCGGGGAAGACGGCGGCGGCCCGGTTGGCGGGGGAGAGCCAGCCCTCCTTGACCATGCCGTCGAGGACGTAGTGCCAGCGGGCGAGCGCCCGGTCCCGGTTCTCGGGGTGGGTGGCGACGTCGTACGCGTTGGGGGCGTTGAGGAGGGAGGCGAGGTACGCGCCCTCGGCGGTGTCGAGGTCCTTGGCGTCCTTGCCGTAGTAGGCGCGGGCGGCGGCCTGGACCCCGTAGGCGTTGCGGCCGAAGTAGCTGGTGTTCAGATAGCCCTCGAGGATCTCCGCCTTGCTCTTCTCGCGGCCCAGCTTGAGCGCGATGAAGAACTCCTTCGCCTTGCGGGTGAGGGTCTGTTCCTGGCCCAGGTAGTAGTTCTTGACGTACTGCTGGGTGATGGTGGAGCCGGACTGGCGGCCCTTGCCGGTGAGGGTGTTCCAGGTGGCGCGGACCATCGCGCGCGGGTCGACGGCCTGCGAGGTGTGGAAGTCGCGTTCCTCGGCGGCGAGGACGGCGTGCTGGACGGCGACCGGGATCCGTTCCAGGCTCACGTTCTCCCGGTCGACCTCGCCGTCGCGGGCGATCTGGGTGCCGTCCCGGTAGAGGTACAGGTTGGACTGGGCGACGGCGGTGGCGTTCGCGGCCGGGATGTCCACGAGGAGGTAGCCGGCGACGAAGCCGCCGACGAGCAGCAGGACACCGAGCGCGAGCAGGCCGAACAGACGCCGGAGGATGCGGCGCGGACGACTGCGGGGGCGGCCGCGGCCGGGGCGGTCGCCGGTGCGTCTCGGGGGCGGGGCGGGGAGGGTGGGGTCCCGCGGGTCCCAGCCGCCGTCCGAGTTGGGACCGGAGCGGGGCGCTGGGCCGGACCGGGGGCCGGGACCGGAGCGGGGGTCGGCACCGGAGCGTGGGCCCGGACCGGGTGGATCGGGTGGCAGGACCTCGTTCGCCGCACCTGAGGGCATACCGGATGAAGGGGACATAACAGTACATCCTGCCCCCGAGGGGGCCCGAGGGGCCGGAAATCCGCTCGCGACGACACGGGAAATCCCACTAAGGTCGGCCCCTTTGGCGCGGACGGGAACGAGCGAAAAGAGCGGGAGGAGACGGAAGCATGCTCCGGCTCTACGCCACCGTGGCGGCAGGTGGCTTCCGGCGCCATGCCACCTACCGGGTGGCCACGGCGGCAGGGGTTTTCACCAACACGGTCTTCGGCTTCATCCTGTCGTACACCTATATCGCCCTCTGGGACGCGCGTCCCTCGCTCGGCGGATACGACATGGGCGACGCGCTCGCCTACGTGTGGATCGGCCAGGCCCTCATCACCGTGTGCGGACTGATGGGTGGCGGGTTCGAGGACGAGCTCATCGAGCGCATCCGGACCGGCGACATCGCGGTCGACCTCTACCGGCCCGCCGACCTCCAGACCTGGTGGTTCTCCGCCAACCTGGGCCGCTCCGCCTACCAGCTCCTGGGCCGGGGCGTCCTCCCCATGGCCTTCGGCGCCCTCGTCTTCGATTTCACCCTGCCGTCGAGCCCCTGGACCTGGCTCGCCTTCCTCCTCGCCGTGGCGCTCGGCTCGATCGTCAGCTTCGCCATCTGGTACCTGGTCGCGATGAGCGCCTTCTGGCTGCTCGACGGGCAGGGCGTGGTCCAGGTCGCCTGGCTCGGCGGCCTGTTCTTCTCCGGCATGCTGCTCCCCCTCGGCGTCTTCCCGGGCGCCCTGGGCGAGGTGGCCCGGACGCTGCCGTGGGCGTCGATGCTGCAGGTGCCGGCGGACGTCTACCTGGAACGGTACGAGGGCTGGGGGCTGGCGCGTGCGTACGCCTTCCAGGCCGGCTGGGCGGTGGTACTGCTGGCGGCGGGCCGGGCGGCGCAGGCGGCGGCGACGCGGAAGGTGGTGGTCCAGGGTGGGTGAGACGCGGACGGAGGGGGTGCGCGGGGCGGATGAGGCGCGGACGGCGAGGGCGCCCGGGACGGGTGAGGCGCGGACGGCGGGGGTGCGCGGGACGGGTGAGGCGCGGGCGGAGGGGGTGCGCGGGGCCGGTGGGAGCCGGGCCCGCACGGGAGCGGCCGAGTCGTGGCGGACGTACCGGATGATCGCGGCGATGTGGATCCGCTCGACGGTGACGTACCGCGCCTCCTTCGCCCTGACCCTCCTCTCCTCCTTCACGGTCACCTTCTTCGACTTCGTCGTCATCCTCCTGATGTTCGGTCAGGTCGAGGGCCTGGGCGGCTTCACCTTCCCCGAGGTCGCCTTCCTCTACGGGACGACGGGCACGTCCTTCGGTCTGGCGGACCTGGTGATGGGCTCGCTGCCGAGGATGGGCAAGCGGGTGCGGGACGGCTCCCTCGACACCTTCCTGCTGCGGCCGGCCCCGGTCCTGGCCCAGGTCGCGGCCGACCGCTTCGCGCTGCGGAGACTGGGGCGCCTGGCGCAGGGCCTGCTGGTCCTGACCTGGGGCCTGGTGCTGCTCGACGGGGTGTCATGGACGCCGTTGAAGGTGCTGCTGGTGCCGGTGATGCTGCTGAGCGGTGCACTGATCTTCGCGGCGGTGATGGTGGTCGGGGCGTCCGCGCTGTTCTGGCTGCAGGATGCGGCGGAGGTGACCAACTCCTTCACGTACGGCGGCAACACCATGCTCCAGTACCCGCCGACGATCTTCGCGCAGGACCTGGTGCGGGGCGTCGTGTACGTGGTGCCCCTGGCCTTCGTGAACTGGCTGCCGGCCCTGTACGTCCTGGGCCGCCCGGCACCGGCCGGGGTGCCCGGGTGGACGGCGTTCGCCTCGCCCGTGGTGGCGGTGGCGTGCTGCGCGGTGGCGGGATGGACGTGGCGGACGGGGCTGCGGGCGTACAGATCGACGGGCAGTTAGACCGGCGCGGTGCGAGGCACGGTGGCCCGGGGAATCGGGCCGGCGGAATCAGATCCCCGGAGGGGGACGGACCGAAGGAAGGCGGAGGAGCCCGAGATGTCCTTCATCGAGCTGGAGGCGCTGGAGAAGACGTTCACCATCAGGAAGCGGACCGGTGTGCTCCGCCGGGAGAAGCGCGAGGTCAGGGCGGTCGACGGCATCTCCTTCACGGTGGGGAAGGGGGAGATGGTCGGCTACATCGGCCCGAACGGGGCCGGGAAGTCCACCACCATCAAGATGCTCACCGGCATCCTCACCCCCAGCGGCGGGCGGCTGCGGGTGGCGGGCATCGACCCGTCGCGGGAACGCACGAGGCTGGCCGAGCGCATCGGGGTGGTCTTCGGCCAGCGCACCACCCTGTGGTGGGACCTCCCGTTGCGCGACTCGTACGCCCTCGTGCACCGCATGTACCGGATCCCCGACGCCCGGTTCAGGGAGAACCTGGCCCGCTGCGTGGACCTCCTGGAGCTGGGCGACCTGCTGGACGTGCCCGTACGGCAGCTGTCGCTGGGGCAGCGGATGCGCGGGGACATCGCGGCGGCGCTGCTGCACGACCCGGAGGTGCTGTACCTGGACGAGCCGACGATCGGCCTGGACGTGGTGTCGAAGGCGAAGGTCAGGGAGTTCCTGAAGGAGCTGAACGCCACCCGCGGCACGACGGTCCTCCTGACCACCCACGACCTGACCGACATCGAGCAGCTGTGCCGGCGGGTGATGGTCATCGACCACGGGCGCCTGATGTACGACGGCGAGCTGTCGGGTCTCCACGCGGTCGGGGAGAGCGAGCGGCTGCTCGTGGTCGACCTGGCGCGCGAGGCGCCCCCGATCGACGTACCCGGCGCCCGCTTCGTCCGCGCCGAGGGTCCGCGCCAGTGGCTGTCCCTGCCGTCCTCCGCGTCGGCGGCCCCGGTGGTGGCGGCGGTGGCCGCCGCGTACCCGCTTGTGGACCTCTCGGTGCGGGAACCGGACATCGAGGCGGTGATCGCGAAGATGTACCGGGGAACTCCGGATGCGGCTGCGGAGTCCCTCAGATAGGGAGGTGGGGTGATGGTCAGCTTCACTTACACGGCGGCGGACGAGGAGAAGAGCAGGGGCGTCCGGCGGATGAAGGCCCTCGCCACGGGCCTGCTGGCCCTGGTCGCGGCGATCTACGCCCTGGCCACCTGGGCGAAGGCCTCGGACGCGGGCGCCTGGGCGGGCTATGTGGCGGCCGCGGCGGAGGCCGGCATGGTGGGTGCGCTGGCCGACTGGTTCGCGGTCACGGCGCTCTTCCGCCGCCCTCTGGGGCTGCCGATCCCGCACACGGCGATCATCCCGACGAAGAAGGACCAGCTGGGTGCGTCGCTCGGCTCCTTCGTCGGCGAGAACTTCCTCTCCGCGGACGTCGTACGGGGCAGGCTGCGCGGCTTCGCCATCGCCCGCCGCCTGGGAGCGTGGCTCGCCGACCCCGCGCACGCCGACCGGGTCACCTCGGAACTGGCCGCCGCCCTGCGCGGCGCCCTGACCGTTCTGCGGGACTCGGACGTGCAGGCGGTGGTCGGGGAGGCGATCACCCGCCGGGCGGAGTCGGCGGAGGTGGGCCCGCCCCTGGGCAAGACGCTGGCCCGGATGGTGACGGACGGCGCCCACCGCAGGGCGGTGGACCTGATCTGTGCGAGGGGCCACGACTGGCTCGTGACCCACCGGGCCTCGGTGATGGAGGCCATCGAGGGCGGCGCCCCGGGCTGGACCCCGCGCTTCGTGGACCGCAAGGTGGGCGACCGCGTCTACCGCGAGCTGCTCCGCTTCGTGACGGAGATGCGCGACATGCCGGCCCACCCGGCGCGCGCCGCGATCGACCGCTTCCTGGCGGACTTCGCGGCCGACCTGCAGGCCGACACGGACACCCGCGCCCGCGTGGAACGCCTGAAGTCCGAGCTCCTGGCCCGGCCGGAGGTCCAGGACATCATCGCCTCGGCCTGGTCGTCGGTCCGCGCGCTGCTGCTGGCCGCCGCCGAGGACGACAGCAGCCAGCTCCGCCGCCGCGCCCGCGCCTCCCTCATCTCCCTGGGCCAGCGCCTGTCCTCGGACACCCGCCTCCAGACCAAGGTCGAAGGCTGGGCGGAGGACGCGGCGGCCTACGTCGTCACCACCTACCGCACCGAGATCACGTCCCTGATCACCGACACGATCGCCGGCTGGGACGCCACCCAGACCTCCCGGAAACTGGAGGCCAACATCGGCCGCGACCTCCAGTTCATCCGCATCAACGGCACGGTGGTGGGCGCCTTGGCGGGCCTGCTGATCTACACCGTCAGCCACGCCCTGGGCGGCTGACCGGCCCTTGCGCGTCCGGGCCCGGCGACCTCAGCGGGCCTTGCGGGTCACGGCGTACGCGGCTCCGGCCACGGAGAAGCGGCCACCGCGCGTCCGAGCCCGGCCTCAGCGGGTCTTGCGGGTCACGGCGTACGTGGCCCCGGCCATGGCTCCGGCCACGGAGAAGCGGCCACCGCGCGTCCGGTCCCGGCGGCCTCAGCCCGTCTTGCGGGTCACGGCGTACGCGGCCCCGGCCATGGCTCCGGCCACGGAGAACACGGCGGGCCAGGCCCCGATCTTCTTGGCCAGCGGGTGGGACCCGGCGAAGGCGGCCACGTAGGCGGCCGTCAGCCCCCCGGCCACCTTCGCCCCACCCACCTGCTGCCACTCCCGAGCCGCCACCCCACCGGCCACCGCCAGCACGACCCCACCGAGCGGCCGCTTCTTGGTCCACCGCGCTACGGCGTACCCACCGACGAGCCCGGCGGCGGCGACGGCGGGGGAGGGGATGCGGGGCATGGTGGGGCCTTTCTCGCGGGTACGGTCTCGGAACGAGCCTAACCAGGGCGTTCTCCGTGCGGTCAGAGAGTGCCCTCATCGCGGGCCCCGACGGGCCACACGTCGAGTGCGATCTTGGCAAGCTCCGCCTGCCGCTCGTCGATTCCGCGGACGCGCCACGCGCCGCGCTCGTCGTCCCAAAGGCGCTCGATCCCCGTGTCCTGAGTGATGAGGAGCGAGGAGGAGTCGTAGGCGCTGACCTTCTCCGGGTAGGTCTTGTTCGAGGCAGACCGGTTCTTTCGGCCGTGGAGGAGGGTCTGGTTCCCCAGTCGGTTGATCCACTGACCGTGGTCGTCGAGTCTGAACTCGGCCTCCGGGGACTGGGGGTAGACGTGCTCGACGTGCACCGCCGTCGTGCCGGCCACGACGACGTCGTCGACGCCGGCGCGCTGTCGAAGGTACTGCTCGATGGTGCTGAGGAGATACCGCGCCTGGGTGCTGCGCGGGATGGACGCCTGGGCGAAGTCGGTTTGGAAGGTGCCGTCGTCGGGGGTCCAGCTGGTGATCTGAGCGCACGCGTCGTCCGTGCTGAGGCCAGCGCTGACCTGCTTGGACAACTTGAAGAGCTTCTCCTCCAGCAGGGTCGATTCACGTCGGCCGACGACCGTCCAACGGACGTAGTAGCTGATGAGGGCCTGGGTCACCTTGACCATCTCGGTGTAGTTCGCCGCCTCCGAGATCGCCAGGAGCAGCGGGTAGGCAGCGTCCGCGCTGAGGCTTCGCACCTCGTCGAGGAGCCCGTCGAGTTCTTCGACGCCGGTGTCGGAGGTGATGAGCTCGATGTAGCGGCCGGACGCGTTCTGGAGCTCGGCGGCGAAGGTGCGCACCTCGTAGCGGGGCATCGCGTTGTCGAACCGATCCGTGAGTTCCTCTCGGATCGTCGTGTACAGGCTGTGCGAGCGGACGTCACCGTGTCGCGCCACCCAGAAGTGACGGAGAAACTTCTCTATGTCCTCGCGTCGCTCAAATCCATCGAGGAGCGAGCGCCACGCGTTGTTGACGCGGTCTTTCTCGTCGTCGTTCCTGCTCTTTTCCATGAGGAAGTTTCGGACGAGATCGACGGTCGAGAGGTCCTTGCCCCGGGAGTTGATCGTTTCGAATACCTCATTGGCGTCGCTGGACGTGGGAGTCTGGACCTCCACGAATACCAGCCCCTTCATGAGGCAATCCGCGAGCTCGTCCAGCCAGTCGAGCCGCGTTTCGTCGTCGTGAATGTGGTCCAGAGCCCGAATGATGTGCGTCTTGAAGGCCCCGTAGGCATCCTCAATGAGTTTGTGTGACGGGCGCGAGGCCTTCTCCGTGGTGAACTGCCGGCCGGTCGTCTCGCTCCAGTTCTGGATGTAGTCCCTGAAGAAGTCCCGATCGAACAGGGAAAGAGTCAGGAAGTACTGCGGCTGGGCGTGCCGCCCGTCGCGGCGCGCGATGTAGTCCCGCTGCAGGTTGTTCGCCATGACGCGGGCCTCGGTCGCGGCCATGGCGCCGAGGGTGTCGCGTATGGCGGCGATCAGGATCGTTGACGTGGTGAGACGCTGCTGGCCATCAAGCAGGGAGCGCGTCGTGATCTTGTCGTCCGTGATGGTGACGATCGGGCCTATGAAGTACTCGGATGACGCCTGGCTCCCGGTGCTGCGGGCCCGCATGAACTTCAGAATGTCTTGCCAGTAGGTGTCTACTTCGCGCTTTCCCCAAGCGTATTGCCGCTGACTGTCATCAGGGACGACGACAGGGGGATTATTCGCGCCGATCAGCTGGCCGAGTGTTTGGCGTGCGGCGTTCTTGATGATGGCCATGGTGGGTCCTTCCCGGGTTCTCGCCAAGGCTATCGACGCGCGCGTGCGGTGTGACGGAGATGGCTCCATCTCCGTCAACTGGTGCGTAGTTTATGGTGAATTGTTACCTCATTGTCCGGAAGGGACGCCCGCTTGCCCGGCCGTGCTCCGCACGTCTGGTAGCTTCGATGCTTCTTACTGACCGTGAGAGCGGGGGAGGGTGGGGATGGAGAGTCGCATTCCCCGGACGAGTGCCCATGGGCTGCACGACATTCTGGCCAGGGTCTGGGGATCCGGTGCCGAGAATTTCCGAAAGGGCTGGGCGGCGGCGCTTGGTGCCGAATGGGGGTCGCCGGAATTCGCGCGTCGTCACGCCGAGGTCGCCGGCCTTCTCGCGGAGACCATTCAGCAGGTCCAAGCACTACCCGAAGCGCAGCAGGCCCGATACTCCCGGTACTTCCCGCAGTGGTGGACGGCAGTGGTCCAGCCGGATGTGGGCTGGACGGACTCCGGTCGACCTGCACGCGTTCTCGTCACCCAGGAAACGCTCGATCACCTGGCCTCGGCGGCCGACCTCCTGCAAGGGGCCTTGCAGGGCACGGCGTCGGCGCCTGCCGGTTCCAACCTGGATACGCTGAAGGAGAGTTGTTCCTCCTGGCTGGAACTCCTGGAGCAGACGCCGGATTCCGAGCTTGCCCCGTCCTTGCGCGAGGAAATCGCGGCTCAGATTCGGCATCTTCTGTGGCTGATCGAGAACGCTCAGCTTTTTGGCATCGCTCGCATCTCCCGTGAGTCCACGTCGGTCATCGGGGCGCTGGCGCAAGCCTCCACCGTGCTCACCGGCCAGGACCCGCAGACCGGTGGCAAGTGGCGGCGCGGCTTCGTTTCCTTCATCGCGGCATCCGCTCTTCTCGCCACGGGCATGGCGACGGTGCAGACCGCCATAGAGTCAGGGACGGGAGTGGTCAAGGAGATCACTCAGGTCGTTGAGAGCGTTACCTCGTCGGCAGGATGAGCGCACGGGCGGTGGCATCCGCCACCGCCCGCGCAACGTCAACTCCCCGCGATCGAGGAGTCGCAGAACAGGACGACTGACACCTCGGTAACCGGCCGCCGCTATCAGACCCATGCGGCCGCGTGGCCCCGCTCTCCCGGCGCCAACCCGTCCGGTACACGACGCACGGTGTCGGCGACGTGCTTCGCGAGTACGCCACTCAACTGCGTCCCCTCCCTCATCAGCCCCCGCCATTCGTACCAGGCGTGATGCGTCGGTGGCTGAGAGAGAGGTTGTTTGCCGTGACTCCGGGGCTTCAGTCCGCCCCGTGGCACTCCCCGTAAGTCCGCCCCGAGCCGCACCAGCACTCCGCCGACCTGGCCGGGGGCCAGGCGGTCGCTCGGCCGCGGGCTGCCAGGGTCGTGGCGTACTGGGGGAGGAGGTCCGGGTTCGCGGGGGTGGAGGACTCGGAGGCGGCGAAGGCCTCGTAGGAGGGGACCGTGGCCGGGACGATGCCCAGGTTGGGGGTGCCGGACTGGGCGAGTTCGCGGAGGGAGGCCTCGATGTCGGTGAGGTGGGCCCGGTACGTGGGGTACTCCGCCTCCAGTTCCGGATAGGCCGCCAGGAGCTCGTCCAGTTCCGCCTCCGGCCAGTGCAGGACCGCCACCGGGAAGGGGCGGGACAGGGCCGTGCGGTAGGAGCCGAGTTCCGAGCGGAGGCGGGCGATCTCGGCCTGGAGCTCCGCCGGGTCCGAGGAGCCCAGGGCCCACAGGCGCTTCGGGTCGTGCAGCTCGTCCAGCGGGACGTCCGCCGTGTGGAGGCGGTCCGCCAGGGTGTCGCCCTCGTCGTGCGGCAGGGCCAGCAGACGGCGGACCCGGTGCCGGCCGGTCAGGAGGGACTGGAGGGCGTACGAGATGTCCTCCGCGTCGGACGGGAGCAGCAGGCCGGCCGCCTCCGTGAACGTCGCCTCCGCCTCCTCCAGCTCGTCGTGCGACTCCAGCGTCTCCGCGACGATCTCCCAGGGTGCCGGCTCCTCCGGGCGGGCCCGCCGGACGCCCTCGATGATCGCCCTCGCCTCCGCCTCATGGCCGTACTCCCACAGGTTCGCCGCCTTCAGCGACCTGATGAGGAAGGGGTCGGCCGGGGCGCCGGAGAGGAGGTCGTCGTAGAGGGCCGTCGCCCTCTCGCGCTCGCCCGCCAGTTCCAGGTGGGCCGCCGCGCGCAGCAGCAGCGGTTCGCGGTCCTCCGGGTACTGCCCCGCGGTGCGGAGCAGGCGCTCGGCTTCGGTGGTGTGATCGGCAGGCGTGTCGGGGCGCATGTCGACCACCGTACTGCTGTACGGCCCTGGAGAGTTGGCGCGTCAGCGCTTATCGTGCCCGCCGTGCGGGGTCGGCAGGAGCGCATTCCGGTGGTCGTGCAGGCGCGCGGGCGCCCGCGCAGAGGGCGCGGGCCCGTCGGGCGTGCGCTCTTCACCTGCGCCGAAGGCCTCGTCACCTGCGGTGTTCTCCTCGTCCTCCTCGTCGTCCACCAGCTGTGGTGGACCAACGAGCAGGCCCGCACCGAAGCCGTCCAGTCCGTGCGCGCCCTCGAACGGGAGTGGGACGCCTCACCCCCCGTCGTGTCACCTTCCGAGACGGAGGGGATGACGGACGGGGCCCTTTCCGGCGGGGCGCCATCCGGTGGTCCTGCCTCCGGCGGCGGTCCGGGGGAAGGGGGAGGGGGCCGGTCCGGCAGTGCGTCCGGTGGCACGCCCGGGGCCAGTTCCGCTTACGCCGTCCTCCGCATCCCCCGGCTCGGCCTCACCGTTCCCGTCGCCGCCGGTGTCGGCAAGCGCCAGGTGCTCGACCGCGGCTACGTCGGGCACTACCCCGGCACCGCCCAGCCCGGCCGTACCGGCAACTTCGCCCTCGCCGGGCATCGCAACACCCACGGCGAGCCCTTCCGCTACATCAATCGGCTCCAGGAAGGGGACCGGATCACCGTTCGGACCCGGGGCGGGACCTTCACCTACCGCGTCGACCGCGTTCTGCCGCAGACCTCCGCCCGCGACACCGGGGTCATCGAGCCCGTCCCCCGGTCCCTCGTCCACCCGTCCTACGGCTACGACCGGCCCGGCGCCTATCTCACCCTCACCACCTGCACGCCCGAGTTCACCTCCCGATACCGGCTGGTCGTCTGGGCCAAGCTCGTCGCCGGCTGAGCGTGATCGTCGACGCTGGTCGCCGGCTGAGCGTGATCGTCGACGCTCGTCGCCGGCTGAGCGTGATCGTCGACCCGTCTGCCCGTCGACCCGTCGACCGGTTGTCCGGTCGTTGCCCGGTTGTCCGCGGTCTCTCAGCTCTTCCGGCTGTTTCCCCGGGCCGCCGCTACGGTGATCACCGCACCCGCCAGGCCCAGCGCCGCCGACGTCACGACCGCCGCGTCCGGGCCCGCCGTCGACATCGCCAGGGCAAGGGCCACGCCCGCCGACGAGCCGATGTAGCGGGCCGTGTTGTTCGCGCCGGAGCCCATCGCCGCCCGCTCCTGCGGTACGGAGTCCACGGCCATGCGCGGCAGCGCCGCGTTCAGCAGGCCGCTGCCCGCGCCCGCCACCAGCAGGCCGGGCAGCAGGCGGAGCCAGTCGGCCCCGCCCCCGTGTCCGCTCCCGTGGCCGCTCCCCTCCAGGGCGCCGAGCAGGGTCAGCACCCCTACCGTCGACAGCGCGAAGCCGACCGCCAGCTGGTACGGGGCCGAGATCCGGCCCGCCAGGCGGCGCGTCTGCAGGGCGACCACGAACGCCGTGCCCGACCACAGCAGGAACAGCCACGCCGTGCTCAGCGGGGACATCCCGGCGCCCCGCTGCAACAGCGCCGGCAGCACACTGAAGAAGCCGATCACCGCCAGGCCCGTGAAGAGCGCCCCCGCCGTCGCCGCCCGGAACGCCGGGCGCCGGAACAGCTCCAGATCGATCATCGGCGTACGGCTCCGCCGCTCGACCCGTACGAACACCGCCGTCGGCACCACCGCCGCGAGCAGCAGCAGGCCCACGGACGGACGCAGCCAGCCGTCCCGGCCCAGGGTCAGCGCGGTGAGCAGCGCGGCCAGGGCCAGGCCCAGGCTGAGCGCGCCGGCGATGTCCGGGCGGCCCTCCCGCGGGGTGCGCGATTCGGCGAGGGCACGGGTGCCGAGCGCGGCCACGAGCAGGGTGCCCGCCGCCAGGGCCTCGTACGTCCACCGCCAGTCGGCCAGGCCGCTCAGCGTGCCCGCGAGCAGCGGGCCGAGCGCGATGCCCGCGCTGACGAACGCGCCCCACACCCCGGTCGCCCGGATCCGTGCCGCGCCGGTCGGGTACGCCTGCGCCAGCAGCCCGAGGCTGGCCGCCAGCACGGCAGCGCTCGCCGCCCCCTGCGCGATGCGCGCGAGGGTGAAGGTGAGGGTGGTGGTGGCGAGGCCGCCGAGCGCGGTGGTGAGGCCGAGGGCGAGGGTGCCCAGCAGGAACACGCGGCGGCGTCCGTGCTCGTCGGCCAGGCTGCCCGCCACGAGGAGCAGGACGGCGAGGCCGAGCGGGGTGCCGTTCAGCAGCCAGGCCTGCGCGGACGGCGCCGTACCGAAGGCGGCGGCCGTGGCGGGCAGGGTCAGCATCGGGGCCGTGTAGTCCATCAGCGTGAGCGCGGTGGCGGCGCTGGTGACGGCGAGGGTGGCGCCGGGGCGGGAGCCGGGGTCGGGAGGGAGGTGGGGAGGGAGGTGGGTGGCGGGGGAGGGGTCGGAGTCGCGGGCGGGGTGGGAGTGGGGTCGGGCGCTGGGACTGGGGCCGGGGGTGGGGCTGGGGCTGGGGCTGGGGCTTGGGGTGGTGCTGGTGCGGGTGCGCGAGGTGGTTCGGCCGGGGAGCTGTGAGGCCGGCGGCGCTGGGGTGGGCTCGGGCATGGCAGGTCCTCGGGGAGCGGGATGGGTTCGGTGAATGAACCTTAGGTGCTCGCCCACCGTAACAGGGTTAGTTCGTTCATTGAACCCGGTTCGCTATACTCGGCCCCATGGCTCTCGGCAAGGACTACGCCACCCAGCAGTGCTCCATCGCCCGCGCCCTCGAGGTCGTCGGCGAGCGCTGGACCCTTCTCGTCGTGCGCGACGCCTTCTACGGCGTCCGCCGCTACAGCGACTTCCTCGTCCACCTCGGCGCCCCCCGCGCCGTCCTCGCCGCCCGCCTCCAGACCCTCGTCGACCTCGGCGTCCTCGACAAGCGCCGCTATCAGCAGTCGCCGCCGCGCGACGAGTACGTGCTCACCGAGCGCGGCATCGGCCTGTGGCCCGTCCTGCGTTCGCTCGGGCTGTGGGGGCGCGAGGCACTGCCCGGGGCCGTTCCCATGCGGCACTTCCACCACGTCGACTGCGGCACCGAGGTCGGCCCGTACGGCGAGTGCCCGGCCTGCCGGATCCCCGTCCACCCCGCCGACATCGAGATGCGGCCCGGCGCCGGGCTCGACCCGGACCCCGCCGACCCCGTCAGCCGCGCCCTGCTCGCCCCGCGCCGGCTTCTCGTCCCGCTGGAACTCTCGCCGCCCGACGCCCGTCGTGTATAACGGACGAGATCTGCGAAAGGAGGATGAGATGCTCAAGGACCTGGTCCTGCGCGTGCTCGCGCCGCTGCTCGTCCTCCTCGCCCTCGCCGATCTGCTGCTCTCCGACGGCTCGAGCGGGGCCGGGGCCGGTCTCTCCGCCGCCTTCGCCGTCGCCGCGGCCGGTTTCCTCTACGCCCTGACCGGCGCCCGTTCGGCCCTGCCCGTACCGCCCACCCGGGTACGCACGGCCCTGCGCGACCGCGCCCGGCGCACCGCCTTCCTGCCGCAACGCGACCCCGACGCACCAGGCCGCCGCCGGCCCCGGGCGCCGGGACGTCCCCTCCTGACGGCCGCGTAGCGAGACGACCAGCAGTTCTCCCGGGTTCTCGGAGGAGCCGCACCCCGGTTTTCCGGGGGCCGCACCCCGGTTCTCCGAGGACAGCCGAATCCCGGTTCTCCGAGGAGTCGTACCTCGGTCTTCCGAGGAGCCGGGTCCCGGTTCTCCGAGGAGTCGTACCTCGGTCTTCCGAGGAGCCGAGTCCCGGTTCTCCGAGGAGAGCCGAGTCCTGCTTCTCCGAGGTTCACCACCCACGCTCTCCGCGCGGTTCCGTCCTGCCGACATCCCCTTTCTCCCGGCACGACGAGACCCTACGGAGGGCTCCCATGTCCGTTTTCGCCTCCCTGGTCGAGCAGCTCGCCGACCTGCTCCAGCCGCTGTTCGCGACCGCCTCCACCGCCGCCGCGATCGTCCTCTTCACGATGGCCGTACGACTCGCCATCCACCCCCTCTCCCGCGCCGCCGCCCGCGGCCAGAAGGCCCGCACGCGCCTCGCGCCCCAGCTCGCCGAGCTGCGCAAGAAGCACGCCAAGAACCCCGAGCGGCTGCAGAAGGCGGTCATGGAGCTGCACGCGGAGGAGAAGGTCTCGCCGTTCGCCGGCTGCCTGCCCAGCCTGCTCCAGGCGCCCGCGTTCTTCCTGATGTTCCATCTCTTCTCCAGCGGGCGGATGGCCGGCCACAGCCTCTTCGCCGCGCCGCTCGGCGACCACTACGCCGACGCCCTCTCCCACGGCGGCGTCCTCGGCCCGGCCGGCCTGGTCTACCTCGCGCTCTTCGCGCTCGTGGCCGCCGTCGCCACGTACAACTACGTGCGGGCGAAGCGGCAGCAGGCCGCCGCCCCGGCCGCCGACCCCGGCCAGCCGGGTGCCGCGCTCGCCGCCGGCATGGCCCGCTACCTGCCTCTGCTCTCCTTCGCGACGCTGATCTCCGTCGCCGTCGTGCCGCTGGCCGCCGCGCTCTACATCGTCACCAGCACCACTTGGAGCGCCGTCGAGCGGGCCTTCCTCTACCGGGACATGCCCGCCGCCGGGGCCCTGGCGCCGACCGTCTAGGGCAAGCGCCTCCTCCTGCGGTCGGGGGAGTGGCTCCGTGGCAGCCGGCCGGCCACGGAGCCCCCGCGAAAACCCGTTGGCGGGCTCACGGCGACCGCTGCTAGCTTTCCGGAGGCCGTGCGAGAGAACGAGGAGGTGGTACCCGTGAACGCAGTATCGACATGGGTGCTCCCCTCCGGGGTCACGGTCGGGCGATAGGTCGTCCGGGAGCGCCGTTCCAGCGCACTCCCGAAAGGCACGACCATGGCCCTTCACTTCACTTCCGAACAGCGCCTCGACGACGGCGTCCTCGAGCGCGAGTTCACCCTCGGTGAGATCCCCGGCACCCTGTGGACGCCGGAGTCCGCCGCACCGGCACCGCTCGTCCTGATGGCGCACAACAACGGCCTGCCCAAGGCGGACCCCCGGCTGGTGGCCCGGGCCCGGTACACCGCGGCGCGCGGCTATGCGGTGGCCACCATCGACGCCGTCGGGTGCGGAGACCGTCCCCGTTCCGCCGCCGCCGAGCAGGCCCGCGCCGAACTCCGCCGGGCGATGCAGGCCGGCGAGCCCCTCGACGAGATCTTCGAGTCCCTCGTCGGCCCGATGGTCGAGGAGGCGGTGCCGGACTGGCGGACCACCCTGGACGCCCTCCTCGAGCTGCCCGGGATCGGCGGCCCGGTGGGGTACTCCGGGGGATGGGCCGCCCTCGGCATCCGGCTGGCGGTGGTCGAGCCCCGCATCGCGGCCGCCGGGTTCTTCGCTGGCGGGTACGTGCCCCGCGCCCAGCGCGAGGAGGCCCGGCAGGTCACCGTTCCGCTGCTGTTCCTGCTGCAGTGGGACGACGACGGGAACCCCCGGCAGCGGGCCCTCGACCTGTTCGACGCCTTCGGCAGCAAGGAGAAGACGCTGCACGCCAATCTGGGAGGGCATGTCGGCACGCCGTGGTTCGAGCTGGAGGACTCCTGCCGGTTCCTGGACCGACACCTGAAGTGAGCCCGGGCGGGGCGCAGGCCGGCAGGCCGGAAGGGGTCCGGCCTGCCGGCCGGAGGGCCGCCGGCCTGTCAGGCGGGCGGCCGTCGGCTTGTCAGCCGGGAGGTCGCCGGCCCGTCGGCCGGGAGGTCGCCGGCCCGTCGGCCGGAAGGCCGCCGGCCCTCAGCCACAAGGTCGCCCGCCCGTCAGGCCGGAAGGTCGCCCGCCCGTCCGCCGCAAGGTCGCCCGCCCGTCCGCCGCAAGGTCGGCGGCCTGCCGGCCCGCGGGCTGCTGCTCGCGACCCGTCCGCCTTGTTACCCGCGCGTAAGGGTCCAGGGTGTGAACGGGGTCTTGCAGAGTGACCTTTTGTCTTGGAGGATCGACCAATCCTCCGATGGCCGCACTCCATCGGCCGGGGCTCATCACGGCCCGCTCCCCGGGCCACCTCGACCACAGGGAGAAGACCATGAAGCTGCTGCGTGTCGGCCCGGCGGGAGCCGAGCGGCCTGCCCTCCTCGACCAGGACGGAACCCTGCGCGACCTGTCCGCCGTGGTCGACGACATCGACGGCGGTCTGTTCGCCGACGGTGCCGCGCTCGAGCGCGTACGCGCCGCGCTCGGCGCGGGCGTGCTGCCCGCGCTCGACCCGACCGGGCTGCGGATCGGTCCGCCGGTCGGCCGCATCGGCAAGGTCGTGTGCATCGGGCTGAACTACCACGGCCACGCCGCCGAGGTCGGAGCGGCGATCCCGGAGGAGCCCGTCGTCTTCCTCAAGGCCGCCGACACCGTCGTCGGCCCGGACGACACCGTGCTCGTCCCGCGCGGCTCGGTGAAGACCGACTGGGAGGTCGAGCTCGCGATCGTCATCGGCCGGACCGCCCGCTACCTGGAGACCGACGAGGAGGCCCTCGCCCACGTCGCCGGCTACGCCCTCGCCCACGACGTCTCCGAGCGCGAGTTCCAGATCGAGCGCGGCGGCACCTGGGACAAGGGCAAGAACTGTGAGACCTTCAACCCGCTCGGCCCGTGGCTCGTCACCGCCGACGAGGTGCCGGACCCGCAGAACCTCGGCCTGAAGCTCTGGGTCAACGGTGAGCTGAAGCAGGACGGCCACACCTCCGACCAGATCTTCCCGGTCGCGGAGGTCGTCCGCTACGTCAGCCGCTTCATGACGCTCTACCCCGGCGACATCATCAACACGGGCACTCCCGCGGGCGTCGCCATGGGTCAGCCGGAGCCCAAGCCGTACCTGCGTCCCGGCGACGTCGTCGAGCTGGAGGTCGAGGGCCTGGGCCGGCAGCGGCAGGAGCTCAAGAGCGCGTGAGCCCCTCCCCGGCCCGTGCGTGAGCCGCTCCCCGGCCCGTGCGTGAGCCGGGTCCGAACGTGAACCCCTCACGTACGTGAACCCCTCCCGTACGTGAACCCCTCCCGTACGTGAGTCGTTCGGGCGACGCCCCATGCGCCCCGCGCGTGGGGCGTCGCCATGTCCACTGGCGTTCTGCATATTGCCGCATATGCGCGCACATGTAATGAATCGTCATTATCGGGCGGGGCCTGTCGGAGTGGCGGTCGCCGGGGCCGCTGTGCTGGTCGGCGCCCTCGCCTCGGCCGCCTCCGCCGCCCCGCTCCCGGGCGGTCTGGGTCCCTGTCTGCCGGGCAGCTGCCCGGCGCCGTACCCGGACGCCCACAACGGCTACGTCGCCGGCCGCGACAACAACGTCAACATCTTCGTCGGCGGCGACTTCCTCGTGCGCGAGGCGGCCGCCGAGGCCGAGGGCAAGGTCGTGGTCCTCGGCGACTTCGACCTGCACAAGCGCGCCGGCGTCTCGCAGGTCTACAACGTCGGTGTCGCGGGCGTCGGTTCGCGCGTCGTGCCCGACAACGGCACCGACTTCCTCACCGCCGGCGGGGACGTCACCGTCGCCCCCGGCCAGCGCCTGCTCGCCGAGGAAGGCCGGGTGCACGGAGTCGTACGGTACGGGGGCACGCGCAGCGGCACCGTGAGCCCGGCGTCCGTCGCCGACCCCAAGGCCGCCGATCCGTACCGGGACCTGCGGGATCGGCTCACCGCGGCCGGCCGCTGCTACGCCTACCCCGGCGGCAGGCCGCGCACCCCGACCGGCACCGCCGTGAACAAGGGCTACGAGACCGTGTTCAGCGGCGACGGGAAGTCCGCGCTCCAGGTCTTCGACGTCGACTTCGACCTCGAGTCGGCGAACGGCGGCTCGCAGGGCCTGCGCTTCACCCGCATCCCGGCCGACGCGACCGTCCTCGTCAACGTCGTCGGCCCGAAGCGGACCGTCGACACCTACGTCAACGGCTTCCCCGAGGGGCTGCGCGAGCGGCTGCTGTGGAACTTCCCCGACGCGACGGACGTGCTCTTCGAGGGCAGCGGGCAGTTCGCGGGCAGTGTCCTCGTCGCCGGCCGGGCCAGCACGACCAGGGTGACGATGCCCGGCATGAACGGGCGCTTCTACACGAGCGGTTCGCTCGTCCACGCCTCGGTGGTGGGCGGGGGCGGCGGCCAGGAGTTCCACAACTACCCGTTCGACGGCGACCTGCCCGACTGCGACGAGGGCGAGACCACCCCGACCCCGAGCCCGACCCCGACCCCCAGCCCCAGCCTGAGCCCGACCTCGCCCACCCCGACGCCGACGCCCACGCCGACCCCTTGGCCGACTCCGACCCCGGACCCGACCCCGGACCCGACGACCTCGGACACGAACGGCGGGACGAACGGCGGTACGGACGGCGGTACGGACGGAGGCGCGGACGGCGGGACGGACGGCGGCTCGTCCGACGGGGGCGCCGCCGACGGCGGTACGACGAGCGGTGGCGGGCACTCGGGCGGCCACGCCACCGGCGGCACCACCGGCGGTGCAAACGGCGGCGGCGAGAGCAACGGCGGTACCGGGACCACCGGCGGTACCGGGACCACCGGCGGTCACACCCCCGATGGCGGCGAACTCCCCGACACCGGCTCCGGATCCGCCGCCGCCAAAGCCGTCATGGCCGCCATGGCCCTCGCCCTCACCACCGCCGGCGGCGTCCTCGTGGCGGTCGCCCGCCGCAGGGGCCGAAGGCGCTGAGGCCGGGCGGGCGCGCTCCTACGCGTACGAGCCGAGCAGCCGCTCCAGGCCGAGGACGACCAGCGCGTGGTCCTCGGCCTGCGGGAGGCCCGAGACCGTGACCGAGCCGATGACCCCCGCGCCCTCGACCGCGATCGGGAACGAGCCGCCGTGCGCCGCGAAGACGTCCGGGTCCAGGCGCGCGGACTCCTCGAAGGTCGTGCCCTTGGCGCGGAAGCGGGCGCCGACCAGGAACGAGCTCACGCCGTACCGCTCCACGACCCGCCGCTTCCGGTCGATCCAGGCGTCGTTGTCGGCGCTCGACCCGGGCAGGGCGCAGTGGAAGAGCTGCTGGGCGCCGCGCCGGACGTCGACGGCGACGGGTGCCTGCCGCTCGCGGGCGAGCCCGACCAGGATCGTGCCGAGCGTCCAGGCGTCCTCGTAAGTGAAGCGGGGCAGGACCAGCCGCGCCTCCTGAGCCGCCAACTCCTCCACGGAGAGGCCGGCCGAACCCTTCGGACTCACAGCGTCACCGCCACGCCCTCGCGGGCGGACTTCCGCGCTGCCTCCAGGACGTCGAGCGCTGCGGCGGCCTCGTACGCCGTGACCGGGTTCTCGCCGGCACCGCGCAGGGCGGCGGCGACGGCCGCGTAGTAGGCGGGGTAGGCGCCCGGAAGGGTCTCGACGGGGGTGCCGCCGCCGGTCAGCGGGGACTCTCCGGCGCCGAGCCGGCCCCACAGCTCAGCCGGTTCGACGCCCCAGGCGGCGCCGGGCTCGGGGCGCAGGCCCTCGCGCAGGGCGGCCTCCTGGGGGTCGAGGCCGTACTTCACGTAGCCGGCGCGCTGTCCCAGGACCCGGAAACGGGGGCCGAGCTGGGCGGTCGTGGCGCTGACCCACAGGTGGGAGTGGACGCCGTCGGCGTGGGTGATCGCGAGGAACGTGTCGTCGTCGGCCTCGGCGCCGGGGCGGCGCACGTCGGACTCGGCGTAGACGCGGACGGCCGGGCCGAAGAGGACCAGGGCCTGGTCGACGACATGGCTGCCGAGGTCGTAGAGCAGGCCGCCGATCTCCTCCGGGGCGCCGGACTCGCGCCAGCCGCCCTTGAGCTGCGGTCGCCAGCGCTCGAACCGGGACTCGAAGCGCTGGACCTCGCCGAGGGCGCCCTCGGCGAGCAGGGAGCGGAGGGTGCGGAAGTCGTTGTCCCAGCGGCGGTTCTGGAAGACGGAGAGCAGCAGCCCGCGCTCGTCGGCGAGGGCGGCGAGCGCACGCGCCTCGGCGGCGGTGCCGGCCAGCGGCTTGTCGACGACGACGGGCAGGCCGGCCTGGAGGGCGGCGGTGGCGACCGGGACGTGCGTCTTGTTGGGGGAGGCCACGACGATCAGGTCGAGCTCGTCGGCCCGCGCCAGGAGCTCCTCGGCGGAGCCGGCCACGCGCACCCCGGGGTGTTCGGCACGGGCCTGGGCGGCGCGCTCGGGGTTGCCGGTGGAGACCGTGTCGAGGACGAGATCGGGGGAGGCGGCGATCAGCGGGGCGTGGAAGACCGAGCCGGCGAGGCCGTAGCCGACGAGCCCGACGCGGAGCGGGGAGGGGGGCGGAGAGGTGGGGGAGCTCATGTCCACCACTTTGGCAACGCTGTTGCCGAAGTGCAAGCGACGGGCACAATAGGGGCGTGAACAGGGACAACGGAGGAGCCGCCGCCGGGGCCAACCTGCCCGCGCTGCGCAGTCACAACGCGGCGCTGGTGCTCGACCTGCTGCGCGCGGCGGGGGAGGGCGGGATCAGCCGTCTCGAACTGGCCGAGCGCACCGGCCTCACCCCGCAGGCCGTCAGCAAGATCACGGCGCGGCTGCGGACCGAGGGCCTCGTCGCCGAGGCCGGCCGCCGCGCCTCCACGGGCGGCAAGCCCGCCACGGTGCTCCGGCTCGTCCCGGCGGCCGCGTACGCCGTCGGCCTCCACCTCGACCGCGACGAACTCACGGCCGTCCTCCTCGACCTCACGGGTACCCGGGTCGCCACCCGCCGGGTCCCCCTGGACCTGGGCGCGGGGGCGGAGGCGGTCGTCGCGGCGGCGGTGGAGGCGGTGGCAGACGTGGCGGACGTGGGAGACGTGGGGGACGTGGCGGACGACGGCCCAGCCCCCGCTGTCGGCAGTGGGCCGGCCCCCGGCTCGAGCGACGGCCCAGCCCTGGCTGTCGGCATAGGGCCGGCCCCCGGCTCGGGCGACGGCCGAGCCCTCGCCGTCGGCAGTGGCGCCGACCCCGCTCTCAGCCGTGGTGCCGACCCCGCCGTCGGCCGTGGTGCCGACCCCGCCGTCGGCCGTGGTGCCGACCCCGCCGTCGGCCATGGTGCCGACCCCGCCGTCGGCCGTGGCCCCGTGCTCGGTGTCGGCGTCGCCATGCCCGGTCCCCTGGACCACCGGGCCGGGACGCCCGGTCGGGTCACCGGCTTTCCCGAGTGGGACGGCTTTCCCTTGCGCGACGAGTTGGCGCGGCGGCTCGGCCTGCCGGTCGTCCTCGACAAGGACACCAACGCCGCCGCCCTCGGCCTCGCCCTGCGTCCCGACGCGCCGGACTCCTTCGCGTACGTCCACCTGGGTACGGGCCTGGGCGCCGGTCTCGTCCTCGGCGGCGCGGTGCTGCGCGGCGGCAGGACCGGTGCCGGCGAGCTCGGTCACCAGACCGTGCTGCTGGACGGGCCGCCCTGCGGCTGCGGCGGACGCGGCTGCCTGGAGGTGCTGTGCCTGGCGGCCCTCGCGGACGGCGACCGCGCGGAGGCCGCCCGCATCCTCGGCACCGGCGCCGCGAACCTGGTGCGGCTGCTCGACATCGACCGCGTGCTGCTCGGCGGCCGGGCGGTCCTCGCCGACCCCGAGGCGTACGCGCGCGGGGCCCGCGCGGTCCTGGACGGCCTCGGCCTGCCGGCGGACGTCGAGGTCGCCGGCGCGCCGTACGCCGTCGCGGAGGGCGCGGCCCAGCTGATCCTCGCGCCGATCTTCGGAAAATAGGCTGATCGGGCGGAACCGGCGGTGCGTTCGGCCGGCCCCGCCGCGTCGCTCCCGGGCCCGCCCGGAAGCAGGTGGCAACGTCGCGGGCGCCCCGTACGTCCGCGAGCAGCAAAGGCACGCCCCTCATGCGACCGCGCAACGCCCTCGCCCTCGCCGCCTTCGTCACGGCCACGACGGCCGCCGTCCCGGTGGTCCCCGACAGCGCCCCGGCGGCCCAGGCGGCGGCGCCCGCCCGAGCACCCCTCCCCACGTGCGGCGTCGCCGACGCGCCCGACTTCCCGCTCGCCACCCGGATCCGCGGCGGCCCCGTCGAGTACCCCGCCGGCGGGCGCTTCCAGACCTGGCAGCTGGACCTCGCCAACACCACCACCGAGCCCTGCCGCGGCATCCATCCGGTGCTCGTCCTCACCGACCGCGAGCGGATGCTGAGCCCCGAACAGATCCGTGCCGAGTTCTACGACGCGGCGGCGCGGATCTGGCGGCCGGTGGTCTTCGAGGGGACCGACCAGGCCGAGAGCGTCGGCGTGTTCGCCGACGCGCCCATCGGCCCCCTCAGCCCCCTCAGCCCTCTCAGTCCCCTCAGCCCCGGCGAACCCAGTGCCCTCACTCGCCCCACCGAACCCGAGGCCCTGACTCGCCCCACCCACTCCGCCGGCTCGCCCCGACCCACCGGCCTCCTCCACCCCACCGGCACCGCCCGATCCACCTCGTCCGCCGATCCCGGCTCCGTCCCCGACGCCGCCGAACCCGACCCCGCTTCCACCCTCCCCGCCTTCCCCGGCTTCGCCGTCCCCGCCGGCCGGACGCTCACCGTCCCCGTACGGCTCGCCTTCCGGGCAGACGCCGCGCCCGACGAGGTGGTCGTCAACGCCGCCGTCGTCCAGCGCCGGGGCGACGACGGCGACTGGGTCGGCGAGTCCGGCGACTACCGCCTGACCATCGGCCCCGCCGAACCGGAGGCCGAGACCGGCTCCGCCGATCCGACCCCGCGCCCGTCGGCCAGCGCCCGCCCCACCGTCCCCGGCACCGCCCAGAGCACCGCGCCCGCACCCGTCTTCCCGGAACTCGCCACGACGGGGCCCGGTGCGGACCTCCGTTACGCGCCGGCCGCCGCGGCCCTGCTCACGACCGGCGTGGTTCTCGTCCTCCGGTTCCGCGGCCGCCGCCGACGGCACACCTAGGGCGTGTCCGGAAAGTAGCGTCGTCTGCCCGGAGAGCCAATGCGGGACTTTACGGACACGCCCGACGCCGCCCTCTTCCGGACCGGCCGCCTGCCCTCCGCGCAGACGACGCCCCCCTTCCGGACCCGCCGCCTGCCCTCCGCGCAGACGGCGCCTTCTTCCGGACCAGCCGCCTGCCCTCCGCGCAGACGACGCCCCCTACCCGACCGCCCCAGGCCCTCCCCGGCGGATCAGGGCGGCCGGACGGCCCCCAGGCCACGTTCCGTACACCTCCCCGTTCACTCGGCTCTGCGACGATCAACGCGTGCAGAACGTGGAGAGAAACAGCAGCCCCGGCCCGAGCGGTCCGCGACACGGCAGCCCCGACCACCCCGGCGCCCCCATCCGCTCCGGGATCCCCGAGCACGGGCGCGTCCCGAAGTACTACGCCGTGAAGGCCAAGGTCGCCGACCTCGTCGACGAGCTGGGCGAGGGCGGGCTGCTGCCCACCGAGCGGGATCTGGCGGTCCGTTACGAGGTGTCGCGGGAGACCGTCCGGCAGGCGCTGCGCGAGCTGCTCCTGGAAGGGCGGCTGCGGCGGCAGGGGCGGGGGACCGTGGTCGCCGGGCCCAAGCTGGAGCAGCCGCTCTCGCTCGCCAGCTACACCGAAGGCGTGCGGCGGCAGGGCCGCAGGCCGGGACGTACGCTCATCTCGCTCGACCGCTTCCCCTGCCCCGAGGCCCTCGCCCCCGAGGTCGGCGTCGAACGCGGCGCGCCCGTCTGGCACATGGAGCGCGTGCTGCTCGCCGACGACGAGCGGGTCGGCCTGGAGAGCACGTACGTCTCCGAGGCGCGCGCCCCGCGCCTGGACACCGACTTCGACCCGGACTCGTCCTTCTACGCGTACCTCCACGACCGGCTCGGCATCTCCTTCGGCGACGCCGACGAGCGCATCGAGACCGTGCTCGCGACCCCGCGCGAGGCGCTGCTCGTCGGCACCCCTCCCGCGCTGCCCATGCTCCTGATCCACCGCGTCTCGCGGGACACCGAGGGGCGGCCCCTGGAGCGCGTCCGCACCCTCTACCGCGGCGACCGCTTCAGCTTCACCGCGCATCTGGGGCGCCAGACCTGACGATCCCTCCCCTTTCTCCCCCTTCCTTTCTCACCCCTCCTTCCCCCTTCCGTTGGTCACGAAGAGATAACGGGTCTAGTCCAAGCTTGTCGGTCCGTTCACCGTCCCGTCGCCGCCCCGACCGGCCCGGGTCACCCGCCGCCCCGACCGTGAACGGCATGAAGGTGATCGTCGTAGGAGCCGGCGTGGTGGGGACCATGCACGCCTGGCAGGCAGTCGAACGCGGCCATGAGGTCGTCCACATCGAGCGCGAGGCCGAGGCGCGCGGGGCGTCCCTCCGCAACTTCGGCCAGATATGGGTCAGCGGGCGCGCGGGCGGTGAGGAGCTCGACACCGCGCTGCGCGCCCGCGAACTCTGGGAGGGCATCGGTGCCCGCGTCCCCGGGCTCGGCTTCCGGGCCATCGGCTCCCTCACCCCCGTGCGCGGTGAGCTCGAACTCGCCGTCGCCGAGGCCGCCCTGGCCCGGCCGGACGCCGCAGCCCGCGGCTACAAGCTGCTCACGCCGGACGAGGCCCGGTCGGTGAACCCCGCCCTGCGCGGCGCGTTCGACGCCGCCCTGTGGTGCGAGCGGGATGCCGCCGTCGAGCCCCGGACCGCCCAACTCGCCCTGCGCGAGGCCCTCCTGGCCTCCGGCCGCTACACCTTCCTGCCCCGTCGTGAGGTGCGCGAGGTCGTCGACGCCGGCCGACGCGGCGCCGTCCGCGACGACCACGGCGACGTCCACAGCGGCGACGCCGTCGTCCTGTGCACCGGCGCGTGGCTGTCCGGGCTGGTCCGCGAGGTGGCCGGCGAGATCCCGGTCCGCCGGGTCCGGCTGCAGATGATGCAGACCGACCCGCTCGGCGAACCCCTCACCACCTCGGTCGCCGACGCCGACTCCTTCCGCTACTACCCGGCCTACGCCTCGCCTGCCCTCGACGCCCTCAACGCCGGACAGGCGCAGGACCCGACCGCCGCCGCCCACCGGATGCAGCTGCTCATGGTGCAGCGCCTGGACGGCGGGCTGACCATCGGCGACACCCACGAGTACGAGCACCCCTTCGCCTTCGACACCGTCGAGGACCCCTACGAGCACCTCACGCGCGTGGTCGAGTCCCTCCTCGGCCGCCCGCTCCCGCGGGTCCGCCGCCGCTGGGCCGGCGTGTACGCGCAGTGCACCGACACCACCCGCGTCGTCCACCGCCAGCGGGTGAGCGACGGCGTGTGGCTGGTGACCGGACCCGGCGGGCGCGGCATGACCTGCTCGCCCGCCATCGCCGAGACCACCGCGAACGAACTGGGCTGGTGAACACCATGACCACCGACAAAACCCCCCGGCACGACCTGGTCGTCCTCGACATGGCCGGCACCACCGTCGCCGACGGCGGCCTCGTCGAGCAGGCCTTCACGGCCGCCGCCGAGCGTCTCGGAGAGGACCCGGCGACGATGATCGACCACGTCCGGGCCACCATGGGCGAGTCCAAGATCTCCGTCTTCCGCCACCTCTTCGGCGGCGACGAGGCCCGCGCCCGGCAGGCCAACCTGGCCTTCGAGACGGCCTACGGCGAGCTGGTGGCCGACGGCAGGATCGCCGCCGTCCCCGGCGCCGCCGAGGCCGTCGCCGCCCTCAAGGAGCAGGGCCGGACCGTCGTCCTCACCACTGGCTTCGCCCGCGCCACCCAGGACGCCATCCTCGACGCCCTCGGCTGGCGCGAACTCGTCGGCCTCACCCTCTGCCCCGCCGACGCGGGCGGCCGCGGCCGCCCGTACCCCGACATGGTGCTCGCCGCCCTGCTGCACACCGGCGCCGTCGACGACGTCCGCCAGGTCGTGGTCGCCGGCGACACCTCGTACGACATGCTCAGCGGCGTCCGCTCCGGCGCCGGGATCGTCGCCGGCGTCCTCACCGGCGCCCACGGCGAGAGAGCGCTCAGGGAGCACGGCGCCACCGACGTCCTGCCCTCGGTCGCCGGACTCCCCGCGCTCGTACGGGAGTACGAGGAGCGCCGGGGATGAGCAGCGCCACCAGCGGCATCCGCTTCGACGGCGTCTCCGTCGCCTACGACGGCACCACCGTCCTCGACTCCCTCGACCTGACCGTCGAGCCCGGCGAGGTGATGGCGCTGCTCGGACCCTCCGGGTCCGGCAAGACCACCGCCCTGCGGGCCGTCGCCGGCTTCGTCCGGCCGGTCGCGGGCCGGGTGTTCATCGGCGACCGCGACGTCACCGGGCTCCCGCCGCACCAGCGGGGGATCGGCATGGTCGTGCAGCAGTACGCCCTCTTCCCGCACATGCGGGTCGAGGACAACGTGGCCTTCGGCCTCAAGGCGCGGAAGGCGCCCAAGGCCGAGATCCCCGGGCGGGTCGCCGAGGCCCTGGAGATGACCGGGATGGCGGCCTACGCCAAGCGCTATCCGCGCGAGCTCTCCGGCGGGCAGCAGCAGCGCGTCGCCATCGCCCGCGCGCTCGCCATCCGCCCGGACGTCCTGCTCCTCGACGAGCCGCTGTCCGCGCTCGACGCCCGGCTGCGGTCCGGAATGCTCGCCGAACTGGCGCGGCTGCACCGGGAGCTGCCCGAGGTGTCGCTGCTGTACGTCACCCACGACCAGGTGGAGGCGCTCACCCTCGCCGACCGGATCGCCGTCATGGACCGGGCCCGCCTCCAGGACTGCGGCACCCCGCAGGAGCTCTACCGGCGGCCCCGTACCGGGTTCACCGCCTCCTTCGTCGGCAACGCCAACCTGCTGCCGGTGACGGTCGGCACGGACGGGGTGACCCTCGACGGGGTGCCGCTCGACGTGCCCGTCGACGGGGGCGCGGTCCCCGGCTCCTCCGCGACGCTGTGTGTCCGGCCGCACCTGGTGGGCCTGGGCCCCGGCCCCAACACCCTGCGGGGCCGGATCGCCGAGGTCCAGTGGCGGGGGGCGACGCACCGCCTGTACGTGGCGGTCGGCTCCGGACACCGGGTGAAGGCGGACGTGCGGGAGCTGCGGGTGGCACCGGCGCCGGGCGACGAGGTGGAACTGCACTTCGCGCGGGAGGACGCGGTGCTGCTGGCGGCGGGGGTGCACGATGGCTAGCCCCGGGGCCCGTCTCACCAAGGCGCAGCCCGCGCCGGGGGCCGTGCCCGGCCGCCCTGCCGCGCGGGACCTCGGCGGCGAGCGCGGCGGCCGGAACGCGGACGCCTGCCCGCGACCGGGGGAGAAGGATCCACGGCCGGACGGCGACCCGGCCGCCCCGGCCCCGGGCCGCGGTCCGCACGGCGACGCGGCCGCCCCGGCCCCCGGCCGCGGTCCGCACGGCGACCCGGCCGCCCCGGCCCCGGGCCGCGGTCCGCACGGCGACGCGGCCGCCCCGGCCCCGGGCCGCGGTCCGCACGGCGACGCGGCCGCCCCGGCCCCCCGCCGCGGCCCGCACGGCCGGGACGTCTCCTGGCTCTGGGCCGCGCCCCCCGTCCTCGCCCTCGCCGTCGTCTTCCTCTACCCGCTCGCCCTCGTGGTCCAGGAGTCCCTGGCCCCCGGCGCGTACGCGCGGGTCTTCGCCTCCGCGTCCTTCCGGGACGCGCTCGTCACCACCGTGTGGCTCGCCGCGGCGGCCACGGCGGGCTGTCTCGTCCTCGGCTTCGTGCTGGCGCTCGTCCTCGCGTTCGTGCCGTTCCCCGGCGGCCGGGCGGTGGCCAGGTTCATCGACGTCTTCCTGTCCTTCCCGTCCTTCCTGATCACGCTCGCCCTGCTGTTCCTGTACGGCACCGTCGGCATGGCCAACGGGCTGTGGACGGACGTCACCGGCGCGGACAGCGGGCCCTTCCGGTTCCTCACCACCCCGTGGGGCGTGCTGCTCGCCGAGATCACGTACTTCACGCCGTTCGTGATGCGGCCCCTGCTCGCCGCCTTCTCGCAGCTGGACACCGCCCAGCTCGAGGTGGCCTCCTCGCTCGGCGCCCGGCCGCTGCGGATCGTGCGCCGCGTGATCCTGCCCGAGGCGCTGCCCGCGCTCGCCGCCGGCGGCAGCCTCGTCCTCGTGATGTGCCTGAACGAGTTCGGCATCGTCCTGTTCACCGGCGCCAAGGGCGTCACCACCCTGCCGATGCTCGTCTACGGCAAGGCAGTCCTCGAGTCCGACTACGCGGCGGCCTGCGTGGTCGCCGTCGTCAACGTGCTGATCTCCGTGGGGCTCTACGGGCTCTACCGGACGCTCGTGGCCAGGTCCGGCGGCGCCGGGGCCGGCCGGGAAGGGAGCCGCCGTCGTGCTGGTGCATAGCCGAGCCGGCCGGTGGGGCGCCTGGGCCCTGTTCGCGGTCCTGTTCGTACCGCTCTTCGCCCTGCCCCTCCTCGTCATCCTCACCGCCTCCTTCTCCACCCACTGGTCCGGCGCCTTCCCCTCCGGGCCGACCACCGAGCACTACGCCGCCGCCGTGCGCGGCGAGTCGCTCCAGGCGCTCACCACCAGCCTCGTCACCGCCCTCAGCGCGAGCCTGCTCGCGCTGACCTTCGGGACCTGGGCCGCGCTCGCCGCCACGGCCCTGCGCGGGAAGGGCATCGGCCGGAAGGTCCTCGACGCGCTGTTCGTGCTGCCGGTGGCGGTGCCGTCCGTGGTCGTCGGACTCGCCGTCCTGGTCGCCTTCTCGCAGCCGCCGTTGCTCCTCAACGGCACGCGCTGGATCGTGATCCTCGCGCACACCGTTCTTGTCACGGCGTTCGCCTACCAGTCGGTTTCGGCCGCCATCCTGCGTCTCGACCCGATGTACGAGCAGGCCGCCGCCAGTTTGGGTGCCCGGCCCTCGTACGTCCTGCTCAAGGTCCGGCTGCCGCTTCTGCTGCCCTCGCTGAACGCGGCGGCGGGGCTCTGCTTCGCCCTGTCCATGGGCGAGTTGAGCGCCACGATGATGCTCTACCCGCCGGACTGGCTGCCGCTTCCGGTGCTCGTCTTCACGGCCACCGACCGCGGTTCGCTCTTCACGGGCTCCGCGCTCGCGGTGGTCCTGATGGCGGCGACGCTCGTGGTCCTGCTCGCCGTCTCCCGCATCCGTACCAAAGCCTCGTACAGATAACCCACCCCCTCCCTCACTCCTCACCCTGGAGAGAACGACGCCATGCGTACGTACACCACGCCGATCACCGCCGTCACCGGCGCTCTCGCCCTCGCCGCCACCCTCACCGCCTGCGCCGGCTCCACCACCGCCGCCGACGAGAAGGTCGTCACCGTCTACAGCGCCGACGGCCTCAAGGGCGAGGCGGGCGACGGCTGGTACGACAAGGTCTTCAAGGACTTCGAGCAGCAGACCGGCATCAAGGTGAAGTACGTCGAGGGCGGCTCCGGCGAGATGGTGCAGCGCGCCGCCCGCGAGAAGAGCAACACCCAGGCCGACCTGCTCGTCACCCTGCCGCCGTTCATCCAGCAGGCCGACTCCAAGGGGCTCCTCCAGGCGTACACGCCGAAGGACGCGGCCATGGTCAGCGGCGCCGACAAGGCCGACGACGGCACGTGGATCGCCGTCGTCAACAACTACTTCGGCTTCGTCCACAACAAGAAGGAGCTGCCCACCGCGCCCACCACGTGGGAGCAGCTGCTCGACGGCAGGTTCAAGAACAAGCTGCAGTACTCCACCCCGGGCGTCGCGGGCGACGGCACCGCCGTCGTCATCAAGGCCATGCACGACTTCGGCGGCAAGGAGCCGGCGATGGAGTACCTCAAGAAGCTCCAGGCCAACAACGTCGGCCCGTCCTCCTCCACCTCCAAGCTCGCCCCCAAGGTCGACAAGGGCGAGATCCTGGTCGCCAACGGCGACGTCCAGATGAACTTCGCGCAGGCCCGGTCCATGCCGAACCTCGGCATCTGGTTCCCCGCCAAGCAGGGCGGCCGGCCCACCACCTTCGCCCTGCCGTACGCCGCCGGCCTGGTGAACGGCGCCCCGCACGGCGAGAACGGGAAGAAGCTGCTCGACTTCATGCTCACCGAGCAGGCCCAGCGCGAGGTCAGCGCGGTCGGCGGCGGCTTCTCCGTCCGCAAGGACGTGCGGGCCACCGACGCCAACGCCATCGCGCTGGGCAGGCTGATGAGCGGCGTCGTGGTCTTCGAGCCGGACTGGGCGGACATCGACAAGAACCTGACGGCCTACGTGGACGCGTGGAAGTCCGCGACCGGCAGCTGAAAGTTCACCGCACGCCCCTTTCCCCGCGCGGAATTGTCGCGGAAGGATAACGGGTACGGACCAAAGCGATTCCTCGTTCAACGCCCCTGACGCGTCAGGGGCGTTGGTGCGCTCCGCCCCCTGACGCCCAGCCCTACGGAGGACCCCCGACATGCCGCTCACCGGCATCTCCCGCATCTCCCGCCGCAGCGTGCTCGCCGCCGCCGGCGCCACGGCGGCCGTCGCCGCCACCGGCCTCGCCGCCGCCCCCGCCGCCCGGGCGGCCGCCGCCGCCCCGACGCTCCCCGACGGCACCAGCAAGGACAAGGTGCTCTTCGTCGGCATGGACGGCCTGCGCCACGACCGCATCGACGCCGCCAAGGCGCCGAACCTCAAGTCCCTGATGGCCAACGGCACCTACGGCCGCTCCCTGCTCTACGCCAACCCGATGGCCGCCACCTCCTCCGGCCCCGGCTGGTCGACCATCTCCACCGGTGTGTGGCCCGACAAGCACGGCGTGAAGGACAACACCTTCAGCGGCCGCGCCTACGGCACCTACCCGGGCTTCCTCGCCCGCCTGCACCAGGTCCGGCCCGAACTCTCGCTCTTCGCCGCCGTCGACTGGCCCGAGCTCGACACCTACGGCACGGTCACCCCCGGCGCCGACGCCAAGCTCGTCTACAACAACGACTACGCCGTCAACGACCTCCAGATCACCCAGATCACCGAGGACGTCCTGCGCAACCAGAACCCCGACGTCCTCTTCGTCTACTTCGGCGAGACCGACGAGATCGGGCACGGCTACGGCGCGGCGAGCCAGCAGTACCTCGACGCCATCGACGTCCAGGACGGCTACCTCGGCCGCCTCCTCGCCGCCGTCCGGGCCCGCCCCTCCTACGCCACCGAACGCTGGACCGTCATCGTCGCCACCGACCACGGACACACCGACGCCGGCGGCCACGGCGGGTCCAGCATCGAGGAGCGCCGCACCTTCGTCCTCGCCCAGGGCCCCGGCATCGCCGCCGGCGCCCGCCCGATCGACACCCGGCTCGTCGACGTCGCCGCCACCGTCTTCCGCCAGCTCGGCATCACCCCCGACCCGGCCTGGGGCCTGGACGGCAAGCCGATCCAGGACCGCTCCACGGACCCCTTCGACGCCCTCCAGTCCTCACTCGGCGGCCGCGTCGACGAGACCGGCATCCCCACCGGCGTCCTCGGCTTCACCCACACCGCGCCCAGCGGCTGGTCCGTCATCAGCAACGCCATGGGCACCGGCGGGGTGACCGAGTGGCGCGGCTGGTCCTTCGCCACCGACGAGTTCTGGTCCCGCTCCCAGCGGGACCAGTGGCGCGAGCTCAACGTGCGCGCCCGGGGCGTCTTCGCCGTCGCCGACTCCGACGAGTGGGCCGACAAGACCTTCTCCGGCACGTACGACTCCACACTCGTCAGTCCCGCGTACGCGGTCACCGGCGCGGCCCGCGTCACCCTGGACTTCACCACCTTCTACCGGCAGGAGGGCGCGCAGACCGCGCAGATCCTCGCGAGCTTCAACGGCGGCACCCCGACCGTCGTCAGGAGCTACACCGCCGACGTCGTCTCGCAGCCGCAGTCGGTCACGGTCGCCGTGCCGGCCGGCGCGTCCAGCGTGAGCTTCCGCTTCCGCTACACCGGGTCCAACAACTGGTACTGGGTGATCGACGGGGTCAAGGTGAGCACTTCCTGACCTAGTCTGGGGGCGTCGCCACAGCGTCGTCGCGTCGCCCCCAGCACACAGCACGTTCGTACGGCAGGAGTCCCGCACCCATGGCAGAGCGCAAGCCGATCGAATCCTGGCTCACCGACATGGACGGTGTCCTCATCCACGAGGGCGTGCCGATCCCCGGAGCCGACGCGTTCATCACGAAGCTGCGCGACACCGGGAAGCCCTTCCTGGTCCTCACCAACAACTCGATCTACACCGCGCGCGACCTGCACGCCCGGCTGGCCCGCATGGGCCTCCAGGTCCCCGTCGAGAACATCTGGACCTCGGCGCTCGCCACCGCCAAGTTCCTCGACGACCAGCGCCCCGGCGGCACCGCCTACGTCATCGGCGAGGCCGGCCTCACCACCGCGCTGCACGACATCGGCTACGTGCTCACCGACCACGACCCCGACTACGTCGTCCTCGGCGAGACCCGTACGTACTCCTTCGAGGCGATGACCAAGGCGGTCCGGCTCATCAACGCCGGCGCCCGCTTCATCTGCACCAACCCCGACGAGACCGGCCCGTCCCTGGAGGGCCCGCTGCCCGCCACCGGCTCGGTCGCCGCGCTGATCACCAAGGCCACCGGCAAGGAGCCGTACTTCGCCGGCAAACCGAACCCGCTGATGATGCGCACCGGCCTGAACGCCATCGGCGCCCACTCCGAGACCAGCGCCATGATCGGCGACCGGATGGACACCGACATCCTGGCCGGTCTGGAGGCGGGCATGCAGACCTTCCTGGTGCTCACCGGACTGACCACCCAGGCGGAGATCGACCGCTTCCCGTTCCGCCCGTCGAAGATCGTGAAGTCGATCGCGGACCTCGTCGACCGCGTCTGAGTCGTCGCAGGTGAGGGCCACGGCCGGCCCTCTGCGGATGCGAACGGGACCGAACCGGGCGACCCTGCCAGTACCAGGAGGTCACCATGCGTTCAGGTCCCATCGCTCTCCGTGCCGCGGGAGCGGCCTTGGTGCTGGTGCTGGCGCCCACGGCGGGCACCGCACTCGCCCGCGACGGAGTCCACGCCACCGTCACCCCGTCCACCGCCTCGCCGGGCGTCGACGTCGAGGTCCGGGTCACCGGCTGCAAGGGCACCACCGGCGCCGCCGGCTCCCAGGCGTTCACCGAGGCCGTCGAGCTCACCGGCCGGGACGGCGGGAAGGGCGCGCTGTCCGGGAGCGCCAGGGTCAGGCACGGCCTCGAGGACGGGGCGTACCGGATCAGCGTGACCTGCGACGGGCGCGAGCACCGGGACGCCGGCACCGTCCACGTCAGGCGCCACGACGAGCCGACCCACCGGCCCACCCACCACCCGTCCCCGATCGCCCCGGTCCACGCGGGCGGCGGCGGCGCGGCCGCCTTCGCCGCCCCGGCCGCGCCCGGTGTGGCGCAGACCGCGGGCGCGGCGGGCCTCGGCACCCCGTACACCCTCCTGGGGCTCGGCATGGCGGCCGTCGCCGCGGTGGCCGTCGCCGTCCGCAGCGCCCGCCGCCGCGGTACGGGCACGGACTGACCGCGTGACCTCCGGCCGGGCGCTGACCGGGACGGCCTGGGCGGTCCTCCTCCTCGGCCTGTGGTTCTGGGGCAGCGACGCCGCCGAGGGGCCCGTCGGCGGCTCGGCCCCGACGACCGGCGACATCGCCGCCGTGGGCCGCCCGCCCGGCGCGCCGCTGCCCCCGGCGCACACCCCCCTGGCCCCCGTCGAACCGCGCCGCGTGGAGATCCCCTCGCTCGGGATCTCCGCGCCGGTCGTGGCCCGGGGCCTGGACGCGGACGGGGCGATCGACCCGCCCCCGTTCGAGATGCCGCGGACCGTCGGCTGGTACGGCTCCGGCACCCGCCCGGGCGCCCCCGGGCCCGCCCTCTTCGTCGGCCACGTCGACACCGAGACCCGCCCGGCCGTCTTCTACGGCCTGAGCGCGGCCCGCCCCGGCGCGCGGGTCTCCGTGACCCGTTCGGACGGGAGCGTCGCGGAATTCACGATCGACGACGTCCAGGTCCACCCGAGGACGGACTTCGACGCCCGGAAGGCCTACGGCCCGCACGTGCCGGGCCGGGCGGAACTGCGCCTGATCACCTGCGGGGGGACGTACGACCGGGAGAGCGGGGAGTACTCGGCGAACGTGGTGGTGTCGGCGTACCTGACGGGAACGCGCGGCTGACCGACTCCCGGCCGGTGGGTGCGGCGGGGTGCGCGGCTGCCGGGGGCCGACCGACCAGGGTCGACAGACCGGGGCCGACCGACCGGGGCCGACCGACCGGGGGCCGGCCGGCGGGGCGGGTGGCGCCGGCCGCCGGCCGGTCCGGTCCTCGACCGCGGGCTCACGGACCGCGGGAGGAGCCCGGAGCCGTCGCGGGAGGTCGGGTTCCGCTCACTGTAGAGGAGAACGCCGAAACGACCGAGGCCCTTCACCGATCGGTGAAGGGCCTCGGCCTTCGCGTGCGCCGCCAGGGACTCGAACCCCGGACCCGCTGATTAAGAGTCAGCTGCTCTAACCAACTGAGCTAGCGGCGCCTGCTGACAGAGATAACTCTACAGGACGTCCGACCGTGCTCCTGACCATTTACGGTCCGCCCGGCCTGTCGGATGGTCGTATTGAGCCTTCGATCCGTCAAAATGCGATATGTCCGGACAGTTGAGACACTGACGCCCGTGCAAGAGCGCCAGAAGATCTTGACGAGTGTGGAGGGGAACGCATGAGTGTGCCGGTCTTCGAAGAAGTCGAGCCCGCGGCCGACTGCGGCTGCCCGGGCTGCGCCCAGCGGCGGCGCGACCTCGCGCTGGGCCTCCCCGTCCGCGCGGGAGGCCCCCCGTCCGCGCACGGCGCCCGCCGGGCGCTGGTCCTGGTGACGGCGGCGGGGGTGGTTCTGGGCGGGGGTGCGGGGGCGGCCGGCGCGGCGGCGACGGGGGTGACGGACGCCACGGGGGTCACGGGCGGCGGCGGAGTCCTCACCGGCCCGGCCCCGGACACCCCGCAGGGCGACCGGGGCCCGCTGCACGGCGGCGCGCCCGGCCCGGGCTCGTCCCCGTCCCCGGTCGCGGCCCCGACGACCGGTCAGGTCTCCGTCCAGACCCTGCGCAGGACGACCCGGGCCGAGATCATCAACCGGGCGAAGACCTGGGTGACCGAGAGCGTCCCGTACTCGATGGAGCGGTACTGGAGCGACGGCTACCGCCAGGACTGCTCCGGCTACATCTCGATGGCCTGGAACCTCCGGAGCAACGAGTGGACGGGCAGCCTCGACCGCTTCGCCGACCGGATCGACCGGACCGACCTCCAGCCCGGCGACATCCTGCTCTTCCACAACCCGGCGAACCCGACCCGCGGCTCGCACGTGACGATCTTCGGCGGGTGGACGGACTACACGCACACCGCGTACACGGCGTACGAGCAGACGAAGCCGCGCGCCCGGAAGCAGGCCACGCCGCTCGCGTACTGGGAGAACTCCGACCGCTACCTGGCCTACCGCTACAAGGGCGTGGCCGGCGGCAGTACGGGAAGCGGCTCGCCGGGTACGGACACGGTCCCGGGCGCGGGGGGCGCCGGGACGCCGTTCCCGGGAACGGCGATGTTCGGCCCCGGCGCGAACAACGCGTACGTCACGCAGCTCGGGAAGCTGCTCGTGGCGCGGGGCGGCAAGAACTTCTACGCCCAGGGCCCCGGGCCGCGCTGGGGCGAGGCGGACCGCCGGGCGACCCAGGCCTTCCAGCAGGCCCAGGGCTGGAAGGGCGCCGCGGCGGACGGCATGCCCGGCCCGCGGACCTGGGCGCTGCTGGTGTCCGGCCAGGGCCGGGACATCGGCGGTTCGAGTGGTTCGGGCGGGTCGAGCGCAACTGCGACCGGGTTCCCCGGGCGTGGCTACTTCCGTCCGGGCCAATCCAACGCATATGTGGAGAAGCTGGGCAAACAACTGGTGAAGCGGGGCTTCGGCGGGCACTACGTGTCGGGCCCCGGTCCGCGGTGGACGGAGGCGGACCGCCGCAACGTCGAGGCCTTCCAGCGGGCCCAGGGCTGGCGCGGCGCAGCGGCCGACGGCTACCCGGGTCCGGAGACCTGGCGGCGCTTGTTCCGATGACCCCGAGAACATGAGGTGGACCGAATGACGGCATCGACCCCGAACCCCCTGGACTCCGGCCCGGCCGCCACCCGAGACGCGGCCCGCACAGCCCGCCGCCTCACCGACGGCCGCCTACGCCCGTCGGGCCCGCCGGGCGACACGGGGTCGCCCACGGGCGCGGGCTCGGCGGGCGACACGGGGTCGCCCACGGGCGCGGGCTCGGCGGGCGACGCGGGGTCGCCCGGTGGTGGGGCTTCGCCAGGCGGAGGCGGTTCGCCTGCTGAGGGGGTGGGCGTGGCCGAGGGTTCGGCGGGGGCTCCGGTTACCGGGGCCGCAGCTGCCGGTGGGTCGGGGGCTCCTCTTGCCGGGGCCTCACCGGCCGGTGACGTCGGCGTTTCCGGGGTGGGTGCGGGGGCTCCGGTCGGCGGGGCCTCGTCCGCCGGTGCGGGCGCGGTGAGCGGGGTCGTTACGGGGCCGGCCGCCTCGGCGGCCGGGGCGGGCTCGGCAGGTGCCGTGCCCTCAGGTGGGGCTGCGGTGACGGCCGCGCCTGGCGTGGGCGGTGCGGCGGTGGGCGCGGTGACGACTGCGCCTGGCGCGGGCGGTCCAGCGGTGGATGCGGGGGCGGTCGCGTACGGCGACGCGGGTCAGGGTGCGGGCGATCTCAGCAGTGCCTCGTCGGTGGGGGCGCCGGACGCGGGTGCCTCGCACGGTGGCTCGGCGACGGCCGGTGGTGCGACGGCGAGCCCGGTGGGCGCCGCTGCTGCCAATGGCGCGGCGAGTGCGCCGGCTGACGGGACTTCGGGCGCGGCCGTAGGCGCCGTCGGCCCGGCGGTGGGCGTGTCGGGTGGCCCGGGCGCGGGCGCCGGCCCGACGGCGCGAATCGATTCAGCAGACGTGGAACCTTCGGGCTGGGCCCCGAACGCCGCCTCGCCGCAGGCGGATCGGCCGGAGGCCACGGCTCCGGCCGTGGCGGGCGCGCCCGCCGGACAAGCGGGACTCATGGGTGGGGCGGTGGCGTCCGGGGCCCGGACCGGCGGCCCCGCCACCCCGTACGGCGTCTCGGCGGCACCGGACGCGGCTGGAACCGGCGCTGCCGCGGCGAACGGCGCCTTCTCCGCCGCGCCACAACACGGCCTCCGGCCGACGCCCTCCGGCCCGGCCGGAACGGGCGACCCGGCCGGGCCGCAGGCCACCATGGCGGCGATGCCCGCTGGTTCACCCACTGCGGCGCCCGGCCCGGCCGGAACGGGTCACCCCGCCGGGCCGCAGGCCACCACGGCGGTGTCCGCCGGCGGCGCAGGTACCGCGTCGCCCGGCCTGGCTGACCGGGAGGCAGCCGCCGCTGGGACCGCCACGGCGGCGATGCCCGCCGGTTCGACAACCGCGGCGCCCGGCCCGTCCGGAACGGGCGAGCCCGCCGGGTCGCGGGCCACCGCGGCGGCGATGCCCGCTGGTTCACCCACTGCGGCGTCCGGCCCGGCCGGTCAGGGAGCGGTCGGGGGTGAGCTCGGTCCGCGGGGTGTTTCCTGGTCTTCCGCCGGTGGCTCGGATGCCGCGCTGCAGTCCGGCCCGCGAGCAGGAGCGGCCGGCCTCGCTGCTCCGCAGCCCGCGTCCGGTGTGGCCGACGCGGGCGCGGTCGTGGGAGGCCTCGGGCCCCGGACCACGGCCGGGGCGTCCGCCGCCGGTTCCGGTGCCGCTTCGCGGCCCGGCCCGCACGCGGGCGCTGTCGTGGGGGGCGTCGATGCCCCGGGCGCCTCCTCCGCCCCCGCCGCCGGTTCGGATGCCGCGTCGCAGAACTCCGGGGCGTCCGGGGCGGCCCGTACGGGCACCGCACCCGGCGGCTCCGCCGCCCACCCCGACGGTTCGGGTGCCGCGCCGTACCAAGGGCGGTCGGGCCCCGGGCCCGAGCGTGCCGGCTCGGCTGCCGGCGGCCACGCCACCGCGCAGTCCGGCGCCCCGGAGGCCGCCGACGACGCCGCGCCGCACGACACCCGTGCCGCCGCGGCCGGTTCGGGCGGAGGGGCGTCCGCCGGCGGCTCGGGTGCGGCCTCGCCGCAGGCCCGGCCGGGGCTGCGGCCCGCGTCGCCCGGCCTGGCTCGCGGGGCCGGGGCCAAGGGAGAGCCCGGCCCCCGGACCACCTCGGCTGCGCCCGTCGCCGGCTCGGACGCGGTACCGCAGCACGTCCGCCCCCTCCCCGTGTCCCCAGGCCTGGCCACGGCGCAGGGTGCGACGCACGATGCCCGCCGGACCGCGCCCGCCGACGCCGTGGCGGATGCCGCGTCGCCCGCCCCGGCCCGTACGGGCGGTCCCGCCGATGCAGCCGTCTCCACCGCACCCGCACCCGTGCCCGCGGCGGCCGGCGACGACCACGCGCCGCCGCCCGGCGCCGGTTCGGGCGACGCGCCGGGCGCGCGCACCGCGGCTCCGGCCGGTGCGCGCGCCGAGTCGACCGGGCCGGCCGGCCCGAGCCCCACCGCCCGGGCCCCGCGCGTCGCGACGACCAAGGCAGCCGACGACGCCGCCGACCCCGGGTGGATCGCCGGCGTGCGGGTCAGGAGCGTCGCCGTGCCCGTGGCCGCCACCGTCGAGGTCGTACCGCGCGGGAGCGGCGGCAACGGCAACGGCAGCGCCGGCACCAACGGCAACGGCACCGCCGGCAACAACGGCAACAGCGGCGGCCAGCGGCGGCGGAACGTGATCGGGTCCGAGACCACCGGGTCCATCCCCGTGCACCTGTTGTTCCGTGAGGAGTCGGACGGCGCGGGCGACGGTGGGCCCGCCACGGTTCCCGTGCCCAAGGTGTCCGCGGCGGACAAGGCATCCGCGACGTCGAAGGCGGGCGCGCGGAAGGGGAAGGGCAAGGCCCCCGTTCCCGGGGCCGCCCGGCACAGACACGCCGCCGGGCCCGCCCGCCCCGCGCCGACCGCCGATCCGAAGCTGGTCGAGCGGCCCGGGCCGGTGCTGCCCGGATGGATCGGGGCGGTCGGAGGAGCGCTCGCGCTCCTCGGGTGCGCGCTCCTGGTGTGGTGGACGGGAGCCGTGCCCGCCGAGGTGACGCGGATGCTGCGGGTGCCCGCCCGGCCGTACCACGGGATCCACCTCTGGCAGTGGGCCCTGCTGGCGCTCGGCGTGCTGCTGACCCTCTTCTTCCTCGGCGGGCTCGGCCGCGGCCGGGTTGGCTACGCCCTCGTCCTGACCCTCTTCGGCGACTACCGCGGCACCGTCCGCCGCACCGGACTCCTCTGGGTCAGCCCCCTGCTCCTCCGCCGCCGCGTCGACGTACGGCTGCGGCACTGGCGGAGCGAGCCGCTGCCCGCCGTCGACGCGAAGGGCACGGCGCTGGACGTCGTCGTCCTGGTGGTGTGGCGGATCCGGGACACCGTGCGGGCCGCGCTCGGGGTCGACCGGCACGAGGAGTACCTGCGCGAGCAGGTGGAGGCGGCGATGGCCCGCGTGCTGTCGCAGCTGCCGGCCGACGCGTTCCACGAGGACGCGCCGACGCTGCGCGACGCGGAGGCGGTCGGCGAGGCGCTGACCCGGGTGCTGTCGGCGGAGTGCGCCCCGGTCGGGATCGACGTGTTCTCGGCGCAGCCGACCCGGATCGAGTACGCCCCCGAGGTCGCCGCGGCGATGCGGCGCCGCCGGATCGCGGCGATCGACGCGAAGCACCGGGACAGTGTGCTCACCTCGGTCGTGGACGCGGTGGACGACGTCGTCCACCGGCTGACCTCGCGTGGGCTGGTGGAGCTGGACGACTACGACCGGAAGGCGCTGGTGAAGGACCTGACGGTGGCGTTCTACACCGGTCGCACGGCACCGGGGGAGGGCGCGTAGGAACCGGCTTCCCTTCACCCTCAGCCCCCATACGTGTCCCCGCGGGTCGTCCCCGCGGGGACACGTGTGCTTCAGGCGCACCCCGCCCCCACTTTGGTATGGACATGGCCAACTTCCGTCCCTACCTTGGTACTTGGTCTAGACCTGAATCGTTCTCCCCGCGCGCGTGCGGCACAGCCCACAGAACTCCCCCACGTTCTCCTGGAGCGACATCATGCGCAAAAAGACAGGAGTGGCGGCCGTGGCGCTCGGCGTCGCCGCGGCCTCCCTCTTCGCGACCACCAGCGCGAGCAGCCACGGCTACACCGACTCGCCGATCAGCCGTCAGAAGCTCTGCGCCAACCGCACCGTGAGCAACTGCGGCGACATCCAGTGGGAGCCGCAGTCGGTCGAGGGGCCCAAGGGCTTCCCGGCCGCCGGGCCGGCCGACGGGACCATATGCGCCGGCGGCAACAGCCGCTTCGCGCAGCTCGACGCGCCCCGCAACGGCGCCTGGCCCACCACCAGGGTCACCGCCGGCCAGAGCTACACCTTCCGCTGGCAGTTCACGGCCCGCCACGCGACCACGGACTTCCGCTACTACATCACCAAGAACGGCTGGACCGGCACCAAGGCCCTGACCCGGGCCGACCTCGACACCCAGCCCTTCCTGGTCGTCCCCTACAACAACCAGCAGCCGCCCTCGACCCTCTCGCACTCAGGGACCATCCCGGCGGGGAAGACCGGCCGCCATCTGATCCTGGCGGTGTGGACCATCGCGGACACCGGGAACGCCTTCTACGCGTGCTCGGACGTCCAGTTCTAGCGCCGGCTCCCGGCGTTCACATCTGACAGGGCGTCAGCTACCATCCCGCCGCATGGGGACCGTCGCGGAACTCGTACGACGCCAGTGGGGCGACCACCGGACCGGACTGAGGGACGAGCGCACCACCCTCACCCACCACGAGGTCGCCTCCGGCGCCGCCGCGCGCGCCGCCCTGCTCACGGAGCTGATGCCCGACCGGCCGGGGAGCGAGCCGCACCTCGGCCTCCTGCTCGACAACACCCCGGAGTACCCGCTCTGGCTCGGCGCGGCGGCCCTCGCGGGGGCCGCCGTCGCCGGGATCAACCCCACCCGGCGCGGCGCCGAGCTCGCCCGGGACATCCGGCACACCGCCTGCCGGGTCCTGGTCACCCAGCGCGTCCACCTGCCGCTGCTCGACGGCCTCCCGCTGCCCGGCGTCCGCATCCTCGTCACGGACACCGACGCCTACGCCGCCCTCCTCGCCCCCTACGGGACGGCCACCCCCGAGGACACCTTCCTGCGGCCCGCCCGCCCCGACAGCCGGCTGCTCCTCTCCTTCACCTCCGGTTCCACGGGTGCCCCGAAGGCGGCGGTCTGCTCCCAGGGCCGGCTCGCCGCCGCCGGCGCCTCCCTGGTCTCCCACTTCGGCGTCACGCCCGAGGACACGCACTACATCTGCATGCCGATGTTCCACGGCAACGCCGTCATCGCCGACTGGGCGCCCGCGCTCGCCGCCGGCGCCGGCATCGCGCTCCGCGCCCGCTTCTCCGCCTCCCGCTTCCTCCCCGACGTACGCCGCTTCGGCGCCACGTACTTCACCTACGTCGGCCGCGCCGTCCAGTACCTGCTCGCCACCCCCGAGAGCCCCGACGACCGCGACCACCAGCTCCGGCTCGGCTTCGGCACCGAGGCCGGCGCGGTGGACGCGGCCCGCTTCGAGGCGCGGTTCGGGGCGCGGCTGGTCGAGGGATACGGCTCCTCCGAAGGCGGGGCCGCGATCCAGCGGACCGCCGGCACCCCGCCCGGCGCCATCGGGCGCGCCGCACCCGGGGACGACCTGGCCGTGGTCGACCCGGAGACCCGCCGCGAGTGCCCGCCGGCCCGCTTCTCGGCCACCGGCGTGCTGCTCAACGGCGACGAGGCGGTCGGCGAGCTGGTCAACCGGGGCCGCAGCCCCTTCGAGGGCTACTGGCGCAACCCCGAGGCCGACGCCGCCCGGCTCCGCGACGGCTGGTACTGGACCGGCGACCTCTTCTACCGGGACGCCGACGGCTTCCTCTACTTCGCGGGCCGCACCGACGACCGGCTGCGGGTCGACAGCGAGAACCTGGCCGCCGCGATGATCGAGAACATCCTCGCCCGCTGGGACCGGGCGGCGGGCGTCGCCGTCTACGCGATACCCGACCCGGTCTCCGGCGACCAGGTCATGGCCGCCCTCGCCCTGCGCCCCGGCGCCGCCTTCGACCCGGCCGCCTTCGCCGCGTTCCTCGCCGCCCAGACCGACCTGGGCACCAAGATGCCGCCGACCTACGTCCGCGTCATGCCGGAACTCCCGCTCACCGCCACCAACAAAATCCACCGGGTGGCCCTCCGGCGGACCGGCCTCGCCACCCCCGATCCCGTCTGGTGGCGCCCGGCGCCGACCGCGCCGTACGAGCCGCTCACCCCGGAGAGCCGAGAGCACCTCCGCCGACGCTACGAGAACCAGAACCGACCCTTCCCGGGACAGCTCCCGCCACCGTCCGCGTAGGGCCGGGCCTACTCAGCCCCAGGGATCGGGCCGCGCCTACTTCGGCCCCGGGGGGTGGGGCTGCGCTTACTTCGGCCCCGGCGGTGGGGCCGGGCTGCTTCGGTCCCGGGGGTGGGGCCGGGCTGCTTCCGTCCCGGCGGGTGGGGCCGGGCTGCTTCGGTCCCTGGGGGTAGGGCCAGGCCTACCCCCAGGACACCCGCCACACCCATGGCCCGCCCCGGCCCACCGCGCATAGCGTGATCGTCATGCCGCCGCCTGACCGCCGCACCCCCCACATCCCCCATGCTCTCCGTATCCCCCACGCCCCCCGGACCGCCTGGCAGGCGCTCGCCCGGCCGCGGGGGTTCCTCCGGACCGCCTGGCCCTGGCGGGCCGTGGCCTTTCTCGCGTCCGGCGTGGTCAGCGGGGTCGTGGCGCTCGCCGTGCTGCTCGTGCTCCTGGGGTTCTCCGTGGTGCTCGTGGGCCTGCCCCTGCTGCTGCTCGCCGGGGTGGCGCTCGGCCGGGTCGAGCGGTGGCGGCTGCGGCTGGTCGACGGCGAGGCGGCGGCCGATCCGCACCGGGTGCCCGAGGCGCCCGGGCTCGGCGCGTGGCTGCGGCTGCGGGTGCGGGAGCAGGTCACCTGGCGGGAGTTCGCCCATGCCGTGCTCCATGCCACCGTCCTGTGGCCGTTCGATCTGGCCGTGCTCGCCCTCGGGGTGGGACTGCCGGTCATGCTGATGAGCGCCCCGCTGCAGTTCGCGGCCGACGGGCACGAGGCGAAGGTCGTCAAGGCCTGTCTCGTCACCTCGTATCCGCAGGCCTTCGCGGCCGCGGCCCTCGGTCTCGTGCTGCTGCCGCTGCTGCTCCTTCCGCTGACCGCGCTCGCCGGCGCCCGGGCCGCGCTCGGCCGGGCGCTGCTCGCCCCGCGCGAGGCCGAGCTGCGGGACCGGATCGGGGAGGTCACGGCCTCCCGAGCCCGGCTCGCCGCCGCCTTCGAGGCCGAGCGGCGCCGGATCGAGCGCGATCTCCACGACGGCGCCCAGCAACGCCTGGTCGCCCTCACCATGACCCTCGGGCTCGCCCGTTACGACGCCCCGCCCGGGCCGCTCGCCGACCAGCTGGCGAAGGCACACGCGGAGGCCGGGCAGGTGCTCACCGAGCTGCGCGAGCTGATCCACGGCATCCATCCCCAGGTGCTCGCCGACTACGGTCTCGGCGCGGCCCTCGTAGACGCCGCCGACCGGGCCTCCACTCCTGTGGACACGGACGTCGACCTGCCTCGGCTGCCCGGCCCGGTCGAGAGCGCCGGCTACTTCGTGGGCCGCGAGGCCCTCGCCAACGTCGACCGGCACAGCGGCGCGGCCCGGGCCCGGATCACCGCCCGGCACCGCGACGGCGCGCTGGTCGTCTCCGTCGAGGACGACGGCCGCGGCGGCGCCGACTCCGCCCGGGGCAGCGGGCTCACCGGACTCGCCGACCGGCTGGCCGTCCTGGATGGCACACTGACGATCATCAGCCCGCCCGGCGGGCCGACCCTGCTACGAGCGGAGATCCCGTGCAGCGCCCTCTCCGAGTCGTCCTCGCCGAGGACAGCGTCCTCCTCCGCGAGGGGCTGATCGGTCTCCTGAAACGTTTCGGCCACGAGGTGGTCGCCGCGGTCGGCGACGCCGACGCGCTGCGGGAGGCCGTCGCCGCGCACGATCCGGACGTCGTGGTCACCGACGTACGGATGCCGCCCGGCTTCCAGGACGAGGGGCTGCGCGCGGCGGTCGCCCTGCGCGCCGAGCGGCCGGCGCTGCCGGTCCTGGTGCTCAGCCAGTACGTGCAGCGCTCCTACGCCGCCGATCTCCTGGACGCGGGCGACGGCACCGGCGTCGGATACCTCCTCAAGGACCGGATCGGCCAGGTCGAGGAGTTCCTGGACGCCCTGACCCGGGTGGCGGACGGCGGCACGGTCGTCGACCCCGAGGTCGTACGGCAGCTGCTGCGCCGCCACCGCGACCCCCTCCAGGCGCTGACCCCGCGGGAGCGGGAGGTCCTGGGCCTGGTCGCGGAGGGGCACTCGAACGCGGCGATCGCCCGCCGGCTGGTCGTGACGGAGGCCGCGATCGGCAAGCACATCGGCAACATCCTGGCCAAGCTCGACCTGCCGCCGGCCGAGGACACCCACCGCCGGGTGCTCGCCGTCCTCGCCTACCTCCAGGCCTGACGGGCAGGGGAGACCGCCAGGGGAGACGGACCAAAAGCAGAAGGCCCCTCGCTCTCGCGAGGGGCCTTCCGGTCGGTGCGCCGCCAGGGACTCGAACCCCGGACCCGCTGATTAAGAGTCAGCTGCTCTAACCAACTGAGCTAGCGGCGCCTGCTGACAGAGAAAATACTACCTGGTCCCGAGGGGTGCTCGTGACCACCCTCGTGACCACCCGCAGGTCAGCCCCCGGCCGCCCCCGCACCACCCTCGCGGCCAGGTCCTCCGGGGCCGGCCACCTCGTCCGGCCGGGCCACGTCGTCCGGGGCCCCGGGGAGCGGGAGTCCTCAGATCGCCAGCGACAACACCACCGGGGCCGCCCGCCGGTTCAGCATGTCGGCCGCCGAGCGCAGCCGGTGCGCGTGCTCCAGCGGCAGCGACAGGGCCAGGCAGCCCACGGCCGAGCCCGCCGTCAGCGGCACCGCGGCGCAGACCGTGCCCACCGCGTACTCCTGGAGGTCGAGCACCGGGACGGTCGGCGGCTGGCTGTCCAGCTTGGAGAACAGCACCTTCTCGTTGGTGATCGTCCGGGAGGTCAGCCGGGCGATCTTGTGCCGGGACAGGTGGTCACGCCGTCCGTTCAGGTCGAGCTGGGTCAGCAGGCACTTGCCGACCGCGCTGGCGTGGGCGGCCGAGCGGAAGTCCACCCATTCGTTGACCTTGGGCGTGCGCGGGCCGTCGGCGAACTGGGTGATCTTCACCTCGCCGTCGATGTACCGGCTGATGTAGACCGCCGCGCCGACCGAGTCGCGCAGCTCGGTCAGGGTCTCCTGGAGCTTGCGCTCCAGGGCCTCGCGGCGGGTGGTGCCGGAGCCGAGGAGGACCAGGGAGTCACCGATGACGTAGGCGCCGTCCGAGACCTGCTCCACATAGCCCTCGCGGCGGAGCATCAGGAGCAGGGACGTCAGATGGGCGGTGGGCAGGCCGGTCTCCCGTGCGATCTGCACGTCCGTCACGCCGCCGCCGTGCCGTGAGACCGTCTCAAGCACGCGCAGGGCGTATTGCACCGAGTGGAACGGCGCGGTGGGCTCGGGCTTCAGCGCCACGGTTTCCCCCTACCAGGTTGTGACCGCAAGCTTCCGTACCACGATAGCCGCCAAGCTCCCGTTACGGGGCGGCTGTTGGCGAGATTGATGCGGTGCCCACGGGCCGTATCCTGCGGCTCACCACTCTGGCATATGCCATGGTCACAGCCCTGCGGGAGAGGCGGAGGTCAGGGCCGTGACCGGGGCGTTCCGCACGGGCGTTCGGGGCCGTTCCGGACGTGAAGATTTTTTCGGCGGAATAACCGGAGACTCCCTCCTGTTACTCCCTCCCGTACCTACCGACGTCACTGCGCAGGAAGGCCGCCCACGGTGAGCGACGCGATTCGAGACGCGATTCGAGGAGAGGCGCGCGGCACCGCGCCCGTACCGCTGTCCGTACTGGACCTGGTGACCGTCGGCAGCGGGCGCACCGCGAGCCAGGCGCTCGCCACCAGCGTGGACATCAGCCGGCTCGCCGAGCGGCGCGGTTATCACCGGCACTGGGTGGCCGAGCACCACTCGATGCCCGGCGTCGCCTCCTCCTCGCCGGCCGTGATCCTGGCCCACCTCGCCGCCCACACGAGCCGCATCCGGCTCGGGTCGGGCGGTGTGATGCTGCCCAACCACGCGCCGCTGGTGATCGCCGAGCAGTTCGGCACCCTGGAGGCGCTCGCCCCGGGGCGGGTCGACCTCGGCCTGGGCCGTGCGCCCGGCACCGACGGGGCGACCGCGGCCGCGCTGCGCCGCACGGACACCCTGAACGAGGGGGCCGACGACTTCCCCCAGCAGCTGGCCGAGCTGACCCGCTTCCTGGACGACGACTTCCCGGACGGGCACCCGTACGCGCGGATCCACGCCGTGCCGGGTCCGGTGCAGGGGCCGGCGGGGCGGCCGCCGATCTGGCTGCTCGGCTCCTCCGGTTTCAGCGCGCGGCTCGCCGGCCTGCTCGGGCTGCCCTTCGCCTTCGCCCACCACTTCTCGGCGCACAACACGCTCCCCGCCCTCGACCTCTACCGCGAGTCCTTCCGGCCCTCGGCGGTGCTCGACGCGCCGTACGCGCTGATCGGCGTCTCCGCGCTCGCCGCCGACGAGGCGAGGGAGGCCCGCCGGCAGGTGCTGACCGGTGCCCTGTCGATGCTGCGGCTGCGCACCGGCCGGCCCGGGCTGATCCCGACGCCGGAGGAGGCGGAGGCCTACGCGTTCAGCCCGGCCGAGCGGGAGTTCGTGGACGGCTGGCTCGCGAACGTCGTGCACGGCACGCCGGACGAGGTGCGCGAGGGTCTGGACGGGCTGCGGAAGCGGACCGGTGCCGACGAGCTGATGCTCACGGCCAACGCGCACAGCGGCGAGGCCCGGCTGCGCAGTTACGAGCTGATCGCCGACGCCTACGGTCTGCCGGAGCAGGCCCCGGAGGCCGCGCCGGAGCTCGGATAAGCGGAATTTCCCCGCCCGTTGGTTCCTCCTCGAAGCGGCCGGCGGGGGAAGTCTCAAGGGAGCCTTAAACCGCTCGTCACGCGGGGTGGCGAGCGGTTCCTTCATGTGCTGCGAGCCTCTCGAAAGGCCCTGACAAGGGCTTTCTCCGGCCGATTGGTCTAGTCCTCAATTTGGTTCAGACCATTGACGCGCTGTTCACGCGGCGGATATCACTGCTCCAACTTCCGTACCGCCACCCCTCCCGGAGGCCGCACGTGCACCCCCGCAACCCCCGCAGACCGCTGATCGCCGCCCTGCTGAGTTCGGCACTCGCCGCCGGCGCGCTCGCCACCACCGTCGGCCTCGGCTCCGCGCAGGCCGCCGACACCGCCGCCGCCCCCTCCACCGGTGGCGTCAAGATCGCCTACTACGACCAGTGGAGCGTGTACGGGAACGCCTTCTACCCGAAGCACCTCGACGAGCGGGGCATCGCGGCCAAACTCGACGTCATCAACTACTCGTTCGGGAACATCCACCCGACCGACCTCACCTGTTTCGAGGCCAACAAGGCCGCGGGCGACGACAACAACCCCAACGCCGGTGACGGCGCGGGCGACTCGTACGCCGACTACCAGAAGTCCTTCTCGGCCGCGGACAGCGTCGACGGCGTGGCCGACAAGTGGGACCAGCCGATCGTGGGCGTCTTCAACCAGTTCAAGGAGCTGAAGGCGAAGCACCCCCAGCTGAAGATCAACATCTCGCTGGGCGGCTGGACCTACTCCAAGTACTTCTCGGACGTGGCCAAGACCGACGCCAGCCGCCAGAAGTTCGTCGCCTCCTGCATCAAGCAGTACATCCAGGGCGACCTGCCGGTCGAGGGCGGCTACGGCGGCCCCGGCACCGCGGCCGGCATCTTCGACGGCATCGACATCGACTGGGAGTACCCGGGCTCGGACGGCGGCCACCTCGGCAACCACTACGCCCCCGAGGACAAGCAGAACTTCACCCTCCTGCTCGCCGAGTTCCGCAAGCAGCTCGACGCGTACGGCGCCGCCCACGGCGGCAAGAAGTACCTGCTGACCGCCGCCCTGCCGGCCGGCCAGGACAAGATCAAGAACATCGAGACGGACAAGATCGGCGCGTACCTCGACTACGCGAACATCATGACGTACGACATGCACGGCGCCTGGGACGGCGACGGGCCGACCTACCACCAGTCGCCGCTGTACTCCGGTGCGAACGACCCGACCGACGCCATCAAGCCGGGCACCGAGAAGTACTCGATCGACAACGCCATCGACTCCTGGATCGACGGCAAGCCCGCCTACGGCATCACCGGCGGCTTCCCCGCCGGCAAGCTGACCCTCGGCTACGAGTTCTACTACCGCGGCTGGAAGGGCGTCCCGGCCGGCACCACCCACGGCCTCGCCCAGACCGCGACCGGCGGCTCCAACGCCCGCCCGCTCAGCCAGGCGGCCGGCATCGCGTACCACAAGGAGCTCGGCGGCATCGTCGACAACCCGGCGACCACCTACTGGGACGACCAGGCCAAGTCCGCCTACTTCTACAAGGACGGCGAGTTCTTCACCGGTCTCGACCAGCGCACCATCCAGGCCCGCGCCGACTACGCCCACCAGCGCGGTCTCGCCGGCGCGATGATGTACTCGCTGCTCGGCCTCGACGCCAACGCCACGCTCTTCAACCAGATCGTGACCGCGGTCGGCTCGTCCCCGACCACGCCGACGCCCACGCCGACCCAGACCACGGCGACCCCGACCCCGACGGCGACCACCACGAGCCCGACCCCGACCCCGACGCAGACCACCACCCCGCCGACCGGCTGCACCGCCCCGGCGTACGTGGCCGGCCAGGTCTACACCGGCGGCCAGACCGTCTCCCACAAGGGCCACAACTGGAAGGCCAAGTGGTGGACCCAGAACGAGGAGCCGGGCACGACCGGCGAGTGGGGCGTCTGGCAGGACCTCGGCGCCTGCTGACCGCCCGCCGATCGCTCACCGGCCACCGACCGGCCGGCCGTCACCCCGCATGAACCACTGCCCCCGCCCGGAATGTCCCTCCGGCCGGGGGTAGTTCCATGCCGGAAGGCCGCCGGGCCGGGCCCCCTGGGAGGCGGCTAGACCGGCAGCGGCGCGACGCCGATGAGGCCCGCGATGTGCTCCGGGGGGACCGCGCGGGAGTAGAGCCAGCCCTGGCCGGTGTCACAGCCGATCCGGCGCAGCCGGGCGGCCTGCCCCGCGGTCTCCACGCACTCGGCGGTGACGGTGAGTCCGAGCCGGTGGGCGAGCTGGACCAGCGCCTCCACGATCAGCTCGTCCGCCGGGTTGGCGTGCTCCTCGTTCTGGAAGCCGCGGACGAACGATCCGTCCAGCTTGAGGACCGAGACGGGGAGCCGGCTGAGGTAGGCGAGGTTCGAGTAACCGGTGCCGAAGTCGTCGATGGCGATCCGTACGCCCATGTCGCTGAGCGCCTGGAGCGCCTGGAGGGGTCGGCCCGCCGAGCCCATCACCGCGGACTCGGTCAGCTCCAGCTGGAGCAGATGGGGCGCGAGCCCGGTCTCGGCGAGGATGCCCGCGACATCGGCCACCAGGTCGGAGTCCCAGACCTGGCGCACCGCCACGTTGACGCTGACGAAGATCGGCCGGTCGCCCGGATGGTCCTTCTGCCACTGCCGGGCCTGGCGGCAGGCGGTCCGCAGCACCCAGCGGCCGAGCTCGACGATCGAGCCGTCCTCCTCGGCGATCCCGACGAACCGATTCGGCGTCAGCGTGCCGAACTGCGGGTGGTTCCAGCGCACCAGCGCCTCCACGCCGCGCACCGCGCCGTCGGCGAGGTCCACGAGCGGCTGGTACTCGAGCGCGAACTCGCCGCGCTCCACGGCCGGCCGCAGGGTCGAGCTGAGCGCCTGCCTCGTCATCCGGTGCGCGTTGCGCTCCGGGTCGAAGAGCGTCCAGCGCGCCTTGCCGTCGGCCTTCGCCCAGTACAGCGTGGTGTCGGCGGCCTGCATGAGGCAGGTCGCCGAGGAGCCGTGGGCCCGTCGCTCGACCACGCCGATGGACGCGGAGACCGAGAGCCGCTGCCCGGACAGGTCGAAGGGCTCCTGGAGGGCGCCGAGGACGGACTGCGCCAGATCGGCGAGCTGCTCGGTGCCGGTCGAGTCCTCGACCAGGATCGCGAACTCGTCCCCGCCGAGGCGGGCCACGAGGTGCCCGCCGTTGCGCGTGTAGCCGTAGCCGTCGGCGCACTCGGTGAGCCGGCTCGCGACGGCGGCGAGCAGCCGGTCGCCGACCCGGTGGCCGAGGGTGTCGTTGACCGCCTTGAAGCCGTCGAGGTCGAGATAGCAGATGCCGATCCGCCCTGTTCTGCCATGCCCGTACGACTCGTAGGACTCGTAGGACCGGTCGCGGGGGTCCTCGTCCCCGGGGCTCTCGGCGGCGGCGCTCTCCAGGGCGGTGGTGAGGCGCTCGAAGAAGAGGGTGCGGTTGGGCAGCCGGGTGACCGGGTCGTGCATCTGGAGGTGGCGCAGCCGGGCCTGCAGCTCGCGCCGCTCGCTGATGTCGGCGACGGTGAGCAGCACGCGCGGGCTGTCGGGCACGGGGGAGACGGTCACCTCGGCCCACAGGGAACGCCCGTCGGGGTGCTTGAGCCGGCGGGTGCAGCGGAAGCGGGAGCGGCGGCCGCCCAGCACCTCGCGGTAGGCGTGCCAGGTGCGTCCGTCGGAGGCGAGGTCGACGAGGTCGGCGGCGGCCTGCTCGCGCAGGGCGGTGGCCTCGGTGCCGAGCAGGCTCGCGAGCGCGTCGTTGGCGGCGACGACGACGCCGTCCTGGTCGACCATGGCCATCGCGAGCCTCGCGGCGCGGAAGGCGGCGCGGTAGTCGCGGAGTTCGCTCTCCCGGGACTCCGGCGGGAGGAGTTCCTGATCGGGATCGGATGCGTGACGCTCCGTGAGCGTCGGCGCCGCCGACGGGTGCACCGGTTCTTCGGGGGTTCCGCTCACCGCTCGCTCCCGTAGTGCGTTCGGGCCGTACAGATGTGGTCGGAATGGTCGGCCAAGGAAAGTGTGCCGATCATAGAGGCTGGCCCGGGGGCCGTTCCAGCTCCGAGGCCCGCCGCCCGGCCCGTGGGCCCTGTGAGGCTGCCCACCCGGAGCACCGGCCGATCGTTTCTGCGCGGGTCTGACACGGGTCGACGGCGGTCTGACCGAATGTGACTTTCCGTGAGCTGATGCCGATCTGTGTCGCGTCGCCCCGGCGCGTCCCGCTCACCCGACCGGGGCAGCGGAAAGGTGCGAAACCTCTCAAACCGACACAAGGTGGGTGGCGTGTCACGCGATCCGGAGCCGGAGGTCCACGTGAGGGGTCAGCAGCCACCCGGGGGAGTGCAACGCTCGCGCCTGCGCGCCGGTGCGGCGGCCTTCACCTCGCTCGCCGCGCTCGCCGCGACCGGGCTGGTCGCCGGGCCCGCCGTCGCCGCGCCCGCCGCGGGACCCTGCACCCTGCCCCGTACCGCCGCGCATCACTCGCTCGGCCTCGACACCTGGAACGGGTCCTATCCGCGGCCCACCCGCCCCCTCGACGCGGTCATGATCTTCCTGTCCTTCCCGGACTCCACCCCGATGACCACCCCGGCCGAGCTGACCGCCGACCACTTCCCCGGCACGGCCGAGTTCTTCGAGCGCGCCTCCTACGGCCGGTTCAGCCTGCGCGTGCACCCCCGGACCGCCTGGGCCCGGATGCCGCACGACTCCACCGCGTACGCGATACGGCGGGACTGGAGCGCCGAGCACCGCGCGGCCTATCTGCGCGACGCGATCCGTGCCGCCGACGACTCCGTCGACTTCTCCCGCTACGACATCGTCTATCTGGTCGCCGACCCCGACGCCCCCGGCGTGGACTCCGACGCCACCAAGGTGGTCAACCTGGAGCACCCGCTGGAGGCCGACGGCACGGAGGTCAAGCGGGTGGTCACGGTCTTCGAGCGCCACCCGCCGGACCGCAACGTGCTCGCCCACGAGACCGGGCACGTCTTCGACCTGCCCGACCTCTACCACCGGCCCACGGACGGCAAGGGCGACTGGGACACCCATGTGGGCGACTGGGACGTCATGGGCAGCCAGTTCGGCCTCGCCCCGGACCTCTTCGCCTGGCACAAGTGGAAGCTGGGCTGGCTCGACCGCTCCGAGGTGACGTGCGTCCGCGGGCCCGGCACCCATGTGATCAGCCTGGAGCCGGTCGCCGCCGCCCCGGTGGCCGGCGGCACCCTCGGCACCCGGCTGGCCGTCGTCCGTACGGGCGAGGGCAGCGCGCTCGCGATCGAGGCCCGCGCGGCCACCGGCAACGACCGGGACACCTGCGCCGAGGGCGTGCTCGTCTACCGGGTCCGCAACGAGGCGGCCTCCGGCGAGGGTCCGGTCGAGGTCGTGGACACCCACCCCAGGACCGAGGCGTGCTGGGAGCGCTCGGTCTACCCGCCGCTCGCCGACGCGCCCCTGCGGGAGGGCGAGTCCTTCACCGTGCCGGGTACCGGCGTACGGGTGGAGGTCGCCGAGCGGACCAAGGCGGGCGTGTGGACGGTCCACGTCACCGGCCCCCGGGCCGAAGCGCTGAGCTGAGGCCGCCGGGCGCACACGAAGAAGCCCCCCGCTTCCGCGAGGGGCTTCTTCCGTCTGTGCGCCGCCAGGGACTCGAACCCCGGACCCGCTGATTAAGAGTCAGCTGCTCTAACCAACTGAGCTAGCGGCGCCTGCTGACGTCGTAGACATTAGCATCAGGATCCACCGAAGGAAAAATCGATACCCGCACGTCGGCCGCCGAAACCGTCCGGGCCGCCCGGACACAGGCCCACAGCAGCACCTCGGGCCCCGGCAGCCAGGGCTTGCGGGTGTCCGGCGCGACCAGCCAGCGCGGGCCCGAGGTGTCGTGCGGGGAGAGCGGCGGGATCGTCACCGCGTCCCCGGTGCCGTGACAGAGCGGCCGGGGCACGGCGCTTCCCCACTCCTCCCAGTCGAGGAGGGACGGTAAGCGCTGGGCGGTGCCGGGGGCCGCGAAGAGCAGCATCCGGCCCCGGTGCACGGCGACCGGGCCGGAGCCCGGGCCCTCGGCCCAGAGCCGGTCGAGCATCCGGCGCCCGAAGATCGGCTCCACGTTCACCACGTCGAAGACGCCGCCGCAGGGCAGCACGGCCGGGGCGGCGGGCCGCCTCTCCCAGCGGTCGAGCGTGGCCCACGGGTCGGCGGCCGCGGAGGCGAGCCAGGCGGCGCCGTCCTCGGTCACCCGCGCGGCCTGGTGCCGCTCCTCGTCGGGGTCCGCCAGCAGGCGGAGGATGTCGTACGGGGCGGTCTCGTCGCGCAGCCAGGTGGTCATACGAGAAGATCTACCGGGCGTGACGCTTCCGTTTCAGCGGGTTGCCGGAAATCCGGACAAGCCGGGGTTCGGAGGAGTATCTTGCGCCCCGGCATATGCCAGGGCGCTGGTCGGCCGGGGTGGACCGGAGACTCACTCCTCCGGGTCGCGGCCGCCCGTTCGGATCAGGTCCTGCCCGAACTCGATCATCTTGCGCGCGTAGTCCTCGGTCCACGCCGCCCGCTCGGCCACGTCCGCCGGGGTCAGGCGGTCGAACCGGCGCGGGTCCGCCAGCTGGGCCGCCGCGATCGCCTGGAACTCGATCGCCCGGTCCGTCGCCGCGCGGAAGGCCAGCGTCAGCTCGGTCGCCCGGGTCAGCAGCTCCCGCGGATCCTCGATCGACTCCAGGTCGAAGAAGTGCTCCGGGTCGGCGGTCGCCTCGGCAGGCTCGAAGATCAGCGGCGCCGGCCTGACCCGCCGCTGTCCGCTCCGCTCCGCGGATTCCGCCATGGTCCTTCTCCTCCTCGCGCACACGGCCCGAACCCCCGGGCCACCTCTCATTCTCCCGCCCCTGGCAAGAGGGCCCCACGGCCCGCTCACGGGGACCAGGCGACGCGGTGTTCCGCGAGGTGGGAGAGGACCGCGTGATTGGCCTCCCAGCCGTCCGGGAACTTCACCGTGACACCGAGCTGCACCGGCTCCGTCGACGGATGCTCGTCCAGCAGCTCGGCGACGCCCGCGCGGCACACCACGACGCACGCGTGCCGGTGCCGGGAGGCCAGGACGCACAGCCGCCCGGTCTCCAGGTGGAAGGCGGTCGCGTCCGGGCGCCCGGACAGCGGGTGCAGGACCACCGTCACGTCGTACTCCCGGCCCTGGAGCCGGTTCGCCGTGTCCACCGTCACCCCCGAGACGCCCAGCTCGGCCAGCGCCACGCGGATCGCCGCCGCCTGGTCGCGGTGGGCCGTGCCGACCGCGATCCGGTCCGCGGTGAGCGGCACGGGATCGGGGGAGCGTTCGCTCACCGACGCCCCGCCGCGGTCCAGCAGGCGGCGCACCACCAGGGCGACCGCGTGGACCGCCTCCGGGTCGGTGCGCGGGGTGTGCCGGGCCGGCAGCTCCAGCAGGCCCCAGCCGGACTCCGCCGCCTCGTCGAGCACCCGGTCCGGGCCGGAGCCGTCCGAGGCCACGCCGAAGGACAGCCGCCGGTCCCCGTGGTCCGTGCCGCTGCGGAACGGCGTGTACGGGTAGAAGGCGTCCGACACCAGCGGCGCCGCGGAGGCCGGGAGCCGCCACGAGACCGGGAGGCGGTGCTGCGGCAGCTCCGGGTTGTGCGCCAGGAGCGTGGAGACGGCGGAGGCCGACGGGTCGTACGACAGCCCGGCCCACTGCTCCGCGCCCACCACCGAGAACGGGTCCAGCTGCCCCGGGTCGCCCACGAACAGCGCCCGCTCGAACAGACCCGCCACCGCGAGCAGCGCGTCCGAGCGCATCTGGTACGCCTCGTCCACGATCGCGTGCGCCCACGGCTCCACGTTCTTCACGTGCGCCCACTTCGCCGCCGTCGACACGACCACCGGCAGTCCGGCCAGGTCCCCGGCCTTCGCCGACTTCCGCACCTGCTCCAGATCGTTCAGCGCCTTGTCGTACGGGTCGGAGTCGTTCGAGTGCAGCCGGCCCACCGGAAGGTCGGGACGCTTCTCGGCGATCCGCAGCACCAGGTCGTCGACCTGCGCGTTCGTTTGCGCGACGATCATCAGGGGGCGGCCCGCGTCGGCCAGTTCGAGCGCGGCCCGCACCACGAGCGTCGACTTGCCGGCGCCCGGCGGGGAGTCGACGACGACACCCCGGGCGGTCCCGTGCAGGGTGCTCGCCAGGATGGCGTCCGTCGCCCGCGCGGCCGCCGCGGACGGGTCGAAGGGGGCGGGATCGGGGGTCACAGGATGTCCTCGGGGGTCACGGCGTCGGGCAGTTCGGCGGCGTCGGAGCGCGGCGGACCACCGTGCGTCCACGGCGTCTCCTCCGGGTCGGGCAGCTTCGCGCCCACCCGCTGGTCGTGCTCGAACAGCGTCCAGGCGATCCGCTCGCCCTTCTCCGGCACCGAACCCTCCGCCGGCTCCTTCGCACGGCCCATCCTGTCGAGGATCCGCAGGACCAGCGCCCCGTCGTCCTCCTGCCCCACGAACTCGGCCGACTGGGGCTTGCCGTCCAGCGAGCGGTACACCTTCACGCCCACGCCCAGATGCGGGCGGTCGTCCGTGCGGACCGTGAGCCGCGGACGAGGACGGTTCTTCTCCGTCCGCGCCATCGTCACCTCGACGACCTCCGCCACGAACGCCTCGCCCGCGAGCCGCCGCCCCGCCATCACCAGCGGGTCGTCGAGCGCCTCCTGCGCCTCCAGCTGGCCCTGTGCCTGCTCGCGCGCGGCCAGCTTCTGCGCGGCGGTCACCGCGTCGTCGCGGCGCGGCTGCGGCGGCTCGCCCGCCGCGATCCGGTCCCGCTGCCCGGTGAACGACCAGCGGTCGCGGGTCCAGCGGTCGGGCACCCGCGCTCCCTCGGGAAGCGCGCGCAGCAGGTCGAGCGCCCGCCACACCCCGTGCCAGGTCGGCTCCAGCTGGCCGGCGACCAGCCGGCGGACCTCCCGCTCGGCGCGGTGCAGTGCGGCCAGTCCGTCCTCGGCGGCCCCGCCGTCCTCGGCCGCGCCGAGCGCCTGCCGGGCCCGGTCGTAGGCCTCGATCGCGGGCGCGAGCAGCTTGTTGTCGAAGGCGGGGTCGGTGGCCGGGCCGGCCGGCGGGCACAGCAACTGCCCCCGGGCGTCCCGCCCGAGCTCCGCCCGCAGCACCGCCTCCGCCCCGGACTCCCCCTCGGGCGTGTCGATCCAGGCGAGCAGCGCCCCCAGGTGCTGGTCCTCCAGGGAGGACTGGCCCGTCGCCCAGTGCCGGTTCAGCAGGTCCGTCGCCGCGACCAGCAGCGAGGAGCCCGGCACCCGGGCCCGCTCCCCGAGGTGCGTCAGCCAGCGGCCGAGCAGCGGCACCCGCGGCGGCGCCGGGAACGGCGTCTCCGGGTCCTGCTCGGCGGTCCGCCGGAAGCGCGTGGACCGTCCGAGCAGCCGTACGTACTCCACGGCCGCCCGGCTCGGCACCACCACCTGCGGGGCGTCCGCGCACAGTTCGACCTCGACCTTGACCTTCTTCCCGGTCTCCGGGTCGGTCTCGGAGCGTTCCGCCGCCTCGACGACCCCGGCGAAGGAGTCGACGTACGGCAGGATCTCGTCGGCCAGCGCGGCGAGGAACGCGAACCGCAGGTCGCGGTCGCGCGGCTGCGGCACGACGAGCAGCCGCGGCTCCTCCCGGTCCGTGCCCACCAGCGCCCCGAGCGGTGCGCCCGCCTCACCGGCGGTGGTCAGCGGCACCAGGACCAGCGGCCGTTCGGACAGATGCCGGTGCCGGACCGTGGCCAGCGGCTGCGCCCGGCCCGCCTCGACGGCCTCCATCCGGGCGAGGGCGGAGATCAGCGACATGCGCTCACCCCCGCCAGCGCCTCGCCGCGCAGCGCCCGGGCCCGGCGCAGCGCCGCGACCGCCGGGTCGTCGGGGTCGCCGGCCTCGCCCCGCGCCGCCGCCAGGACCGCGCCGATGGTCGTCAGGCCGCCCAGCTCACCGCGTACGGACCGGCCGAGGGCGGTCACGGCGTCCGCGGCCCGGGCCCGCTCGCGGCAGTGGAAGGCCAGCTCGCAGGCGGCCAGGCACTCCGGCGCGTACGCGTGCGGCACGCACTCCACGGCCGCGGTCAGCTCCTCGGCCGAGCACGCCGTCACGTCGAACGTCACGCCCTCGGGGAGCGCGTCCACGATCTCGTCGAGCCGGGTCAGCCGGGCCAGTTGGCGCCGGGTCACCGACAGCTGCTTGCGCACGTCCACCGCCGAGGCCGTCGGCAGGTTGGAGAAGTCCTTCGGGCAGACGAGCAGCACGGTGTGCGCCACCCGCGCGGCCTCCGTGACAGCGGCGACCCGCTCCAGGGCCAGCACGTACACCGCGGCCTGGCGGGCCGCCGCGCCGACCTTCGGCGCGTCGGCCGCGCCGTCGATCATCGGGAAGGACTTGATCTCCACGACCGTCCACCGCCCGTCGGGGTGGACCACGACCGCGTCGGGCTCCAGATAGACGGGGGCTCCGGCCACCTCCAGCGCCAGCATCGGATGGTCGAGCAGCGCCCAGCGGCCCGCCTCCGTCGCCTCGCGCAGCGCGAGCGCGGTCCGGGCCGCCCGGCCCTGGGGCCCGGCGGCCGTGAGGTCCGGCAGGTCCACGGCCGACGGCTCCTCGATGCCGAGCAGCCGCAGCAGCTCCCGCCCGCCGTCCGCCTTCACCTTGGCCTCGAACGCGTTGCCCCGGGCGATGGCGAACTGCGACTGGCCGAAGCCCGAGGGGGCACCCAGCTTCGCGGCGAGCGCCGTCTTGTCGACCCCGGCCCCGTCGAGGACCGCCCGCCGTCGGCAGCCGGGGTTGGCGGCGAGGGCGGCCAGCGCCCGCGCGTCCAGCGGACGCGGCACGGAGGCCGGTCCGCGCAGCTCAGCGAGCTGATGCCGGAGTGTCGTCTGCCGCGGCCGGTGCGGACCGCTGCCCAGGGATGCGCTCACCCGCGGAAGTCTCCCATCCGCCACTGACAAGCGGGGTGCTTTGCCGGGATCCGCCCGTCATCACCCGGTCCGCGAGGCGCATCGCGTACGGCGCGAGCAGCAGTCCCGCGCCCATCACGGCCGCCCCGGCGGCCGCGTCCAGGAAGTAGTGGTTCGCCGTGCCCATGACGACCAGGGCGGTGAGCAGCGGGTAGGCCACGCCCAGCGCCTTGAACAGCGGCGTCCGCCCGTACCGCCACAGCATCACCCCGCACCACAGCGCCCAGCCCACGTGCAGGCTCGGCATCGCCGCGTACTGGTTGGTGAGCCCGCCCAGACCGCGCGGCGCGCTCGCCTCCCCGCCCCACCAGCCGTACGCGCTGAACCGGGCCATCGTGTCGACGAAGCCGTGGGCGGGGTCGAGCAGCCGGGGCGGGCAGGTCGGCAGCAGGGTGAAGCCCACGAGCCCGAGCAGGGTGGAGACCATCAGCCAGGTGCGGGCCGCCCGGTACGCGGCGGGCCGGCGGCGGAACAGCCAGACGAGGACGGCCGGCGTGACCAGGTAGTGCAGGGAGGCGTACGCGAAGTCGGCGGGGATCCCGAGCGCGGGCGTGGCGGTGAACAGGCGGTTGAGCGGGTGCTCCAGGTCGAGGCCCAGGGTCTGCTCGGCGCGCAGGATCGCCAGGCCGTTCCCGACGGCGGTGTCGAGGTCCCCGCGGGCGAGCAGCCGCCCGCCGGAGTAGGCCGCGTACACCGCGGCGATCAGTATGAGCTCCGCCCACCAGCGTGGCCTGCGCATCCGAGGTCCCCCGCCTTCCCCCCGACTCGTACTCCGACCGTGAGAGGACGCCGGGAGGCGGGAGGAGGTTGCCCGGAGGTCACCGGGAATCCACGTGGGTGATGATGGAAGTGCATCGCGAACATCGCCCCGCTGAAGAACCAGGGAGCCTTCATGGCACCGCGCATCCTGCTCGCCCGGCACGGCCAGACCGAGTGGTCACTGCTAGGACGTCACACCGGCAGGACGGACATCCCCCTCCTCGAAGAGGGCCGACGCGGCGCCAAGCTGCTCGGCGCACGCCTGCAGCGGGGGCCGTGGGCCGGGCTCGACGGGGTCGAGGTGCGCACCAGCCCGCTGGTGCGGGCCCGGGAGACCTGCGACCTGGCCGGCTTCGGCGACCGCGCGGAGGACTGGGACGCCCTCATGGAGTGGGACTACGGCGCCTACGAGGGCCTGACGCCGGACGAGATCAAGGCCGGCCGGCCGGACTGGTTCATCTGGCGCGACGGCGTGGCCGAGGGCGAGACCATGGCCGAGCTGTCGGCGCGGGCGGACCAGGTCGTGGAGTGGGCCCGCTCGGCCGACCGAGACGTCCTGGTCTTCGCCCACGGGCACATCCTGCGGTCCATCGGCGCCCGCTGGCTCGGCGAGGACGTGTCCTTCGCCGCCCGCATCCGCCTCGATCCGACCAGCCTGTCGGTCCTGGGCTGGGCCTACGGCGACCCGGCGATCGAGCGCTGGAACGACACCGGGCACCTGGAGTAGCGGAGGCCGTCCGGGCGCGCGCCGCTCAGTATCCGGCGGCCGCCGTCCGGGCGCGCGCCGCTCAGTACGCGGCGAGCACCCGCCGGGTCTCGGCGAGCATCGTGCGGATCCGGGCGGACTCGACGCCGTCCAGCGAGGACTCCACCCGGCGCACCTCCGCCTCGGCCTCGTCGGGGCGGCCCGCGCGGGCGAGGTCGCCGGCCAGCTGGGCCCGGTAGAGGGCCAGGTTGCGGGCGAAGTGCGGGTTCTGCAGGACCGTGGCGCGCTGGGCGTGCCGGGCCGCGCGGGACCAGTCGCCGAGCAGCGACCAGCACTGCGCCTCCAGAGCCTCCAGTTCCGGCTCGCCGAAGAAGGACATCCACTCGGGGTCGCTGTCCCTGGGGCCCCGCTCGAAGTGCCCGTGGGCGCGGCCGAGGGCCTGCGCGCAGGCCGAGCGGTCACCGAGGCCGGCCCACGCGCCGGCCTCCCGCAGGGTGAGCAGGGCGAGCAGCCGGGCGGAGGCGAGCGGCCGGGCCGCCCGCAGTCCGGCCTGCGCGGCCCGGACCGCCTCCCGGTACCGGCCGCAGTCCCGGGCCAGGAACGAGGTGTTGCAGAAGGCGTGCGCCTCCAGGGCGGCGTCGCCGGCCACCCGCGCGGTCGCGAGGGCCTCGGCGTAGTGCGAGCGGGCGTCGTCGCGGCGGCCCGAGTCATGGGCGAGCCAGCCGACGGAGATGGCCAGCTCACCTGCGCCGTTGTGCAGCCGGTCGGCCGTGGAGCGGCGGGCGGTGACGCCCGCGTCGAGCAGGGCGTAGGCGGTGCGCAGCGGCTGGGTGGCGCGCTGGTAGAGGCCTTCGGCGCCGTGCCGGTCGTCGAGCAGACGGATCTGCCGTACGGCGTCCTCGACGGCGCGGACCTCGGTGTCGCCGACACGGTGGGCGCCACGGGGGGCGGGGATCGCGGCGGCGACGGTGCCGCTGCCGAGTCCCAGCGAGGCGGCCGCCAGGGTGGCGGTTCCGCCGGTCATGAATGCGCGACGCAGCACGTCGCTCTCCTCATCGTTCCGGGTGGTGATGGCGAGGGGTGACGGTTCCCCGGCCGCCACGGCGGCCGGCCGCCGGCCCCGAACGGTCTCCCGCGCCGAGAACCCCAGGTCCGCAAGGGTGAGTCCGGGGAACATGTGCAGGAAGACCCGCTCGTACGCGTAGTTCGGGCAACGGATCTCGCCCGCCTCCACGCGCCCGATGTAGCGGGCGTCGCATGCGACCTGCTCGCCGATCTCCCGCGCGGCCCGGCGGACGATCGCGGCGAACTCCGCCGGCGAGCGCTGTCCGCGGAGTCTGCGGAAGGCGAGATTGGGAACTGCCCGTGACAACGCCATGGCCGAGCCCTCTCCTGGTGCTGCCGGTGTTCCGGCGGGGCAAGAACGTACCTGCTGTGACCGGCCGCGTACGCAGGGTTTGGCAACAAATCGGATATCTCGCACGTGATCTGCCATGAACTGCCATCCTTTGCGGCGGCGTGCCGCCGTAGCCGTTGACGCGTACCGGCGTTGAACCATGCGGAGAGACGGAACGTGTCTCCTCTTGAGCGAGGAGGGGTCCCATGGTGGAGACCGAAGCGTCGCAGTCGACCGAGCGGCACAGGCCCACGCAGGACGCGAGCGCGTCCCTCGCGTCGCGCGCCGGCGCGGGCGGCCCCCGCTCGGGCGAAGCCGAGAGCCTCGGGGACTGCGACCTGGTGACCGTCCCGGCCCGGCAGGGCCTGGAGGCCGTGGACATCCTGCGCCGGGGCGGCGCGCCCGCGGTGGGCCCCGTGCTGCACGACGGCGCCTGCGACACCCTCGGCTTCCTGGTGCCGCCCGGCACGGCGGCGGCCTGGGACATGCCGGGCAGCGCCTGTACGAGGACCGACGGGCGCGGGCTGCGGCTGCCGGAGCTGCCGGAGCTGCCCGGCCCGGACGGCGTCACCCCGCGCCCGGCGGACTGGCTGCTGCCGCCGGGCGACAGCGGCGAGGTCACCGACCCGGCGATGCTGCGCGCGGCCCTCGGCCAGGCCGCCCGGCTGATCGAGGCGGCGGACGGCTGCCGCTGAGCGCCCGGGTGCCGGGACGGCCGTCGGGCGGCCGCGGCACCGGACGCGGCCGGTCGTGCGCCTCCCCGCGTCCCTTCGGGGCGCCCCCGCGCGTCACCTGGCCCGATAATGGGGCACGTGGCCAGGAACAAGCAGCGGGAACGGGCGGCGGGAGCCGTGGCGGTCGTCGAGACCGTCGACGGCGGGCTCGCCGAACTCATACCCGACCGTGAGCGGCCCCGCGGGTGGACGCTGCTCATCGACGGCGCACCGCAGTCGCACGTCGATCTCGACGACCCCGCGCACCTCTCCTTCGAGTACCAGCGCCGGCTCGGCCACATCGCCGATCTGGCCGCCCCGCCGAACAAGCCGCTCCAGGTCCTGCACCTCGGCGGCGGCGCCTTCACCCTCGCCCGGTACGTGGCCGCCACCCGGCCCCGCTCCACGCAGCAGATCGTGGAGCTCGACGGATCCCTCGTGCAGCTGGTCCGCCGGGAGCTGCCGCTCGACTCCTCGGCGCGCATCCGGGTCCGCTCCACCGACGCCCGCGCCGGGCTCGGCAAGGTCCAGGACGGCTGGGCCGACCTGATCATCGCCGACGTGTTCAGCGGGGCCCGTACGCCCGCGCACCTGACCAGCACCGAGTTCCTGGCCGAGGTCCGGCGGGTGCTGCGGCCCGGCGGCTTCTACGCGGCGAACCTCGCCGACGGCCCGCCGCTGGCCCATCTACGCGGCCAGATCGCCACCGCCGCCACGGTCTTCCCCGAGCTGGCGCTGGTCGCCGACCCGACCGTGCTGCGCGGCCGGCGCTTCGGCAACGCCGTGCTGCTCGCCTCGGACCGGGAGCTGCCGGTGGCCGAGCTGACCCGGCGGGTGGCGACCGACCCGCATCCGGGGCGGGTCGAGCACGGCCGGGCGCTCGCCGACTTCACGGGCGGCGCGGCGCCGGTCACCGACGCGAGCGCCAAGCCCTCGCCCGTACCGCCGGCGTCCGTCTTCCGCTGAGCCCGCGCCGGGTGCCGCCGAGCCCACTGAGCCCGCGCCGGGTGCCGCCGAGCCCACTGAGCCCGCGCCGGGTTTCCGCCGGGCCCGCTGAGCCCGCGCCGGGTTCCGCCGGGTCCGCTCAGCCCAAGCAGTCTCCGCCGGGCCCGCTGAGCCCGCGCCGTCTTCCGCCGGGCCCGGGCCGGGTCACCGCTCGTCGATCTCCACGCGCGGCGCGGTGTCGTGCCACACGCAGAAGACGGAGATCTCCCGGCCGTCCTTGGTGAAGGTCACCCGGATCCAGGTGGGCTGCTTCCACACCTGCATCTGCCAGCCCGAGCCGGGCGTGGCGGAGACCAGCTCGGCCGAGGACGGGCCGAGGTCGAAGACGACCCGGCCGCCGTCCGTGCCGTAGCTCTTGACGCTGCCGGTGTCCCCGGTGCCCTCGCCGGGGCCGCCCGGCGTGGTCCGCGGGGCGGTGGGCCGGCGGGTGGGCGCGGTGGACGCCGTCCTCGTCGGTCGGGCGGTGGACGGCGTGGCCGTCGGGGTCGCCGAGGGCGACCCGGGGCTGTGCGTCGAGGAGGTCAGCGGGTCCGTGCCGGTGCCGCCGCCCGCGGCGGCCAGGGTGCCGGAGGGGATGGGCAGGGCCCGCGGCGGGTCGTAGACCGTGCCGGCCAGCACCGTGTGCACGCCCCACCAGGAGAGCGTGACGGCGCCGCCCGTGGCGAGCGACCACGCCAGCGCGTGAACCAGTCCTCTTCGCATCCGGCTCATCCTGCCATCACCCGAATGGCGTACGGTGCCGCCCATGGCAAGTGTGCTCGTGGTCGAGGACGACCAGTTCGTGCGCTCCGCCCTCATCCGGCACCTGACCGAGGCCTCCCACACCGTGAGAAGCGTCGGTACGGCCCTGGAGGCGCTGCGCGAGGTCGCCCATCTCCGTTTCGACGTGGTCATCCTCGACCTCGGACTGCCCGATCTGGACGGCGCCGAGGCGCTGAAGATGCTGCGCGGGATCACCGACGTGCCCGTGATCATCGCGACCGCCCGCGACGACGAGGCGGAGATCGTCCGGCTGCTCAACGACGGGGCGGACGACTACCTCACCAAGCCGTTCTCCGTGGAGCACCTGTCCGCCCGCATGGCGGCGGTGCTGCGCCGGTCCCGCGCCTCGGCGGGGGAGGCGCCGCCCTCCCGGGAGCTGCGGGTCGGCGGGCTCGCCATCGACCCGCTGCGCCGCCAGGCCGCGCTCGACGGAACGGCCCTCGACCTGACCCGGCGCGAGTTCGACCTGCTGGCCTTCCTCGCCGGCCGGCCCGGGGTGGTGGTGTCCCGCAAGGAGCTGCTCGCCGAGGTGTGGCAGCAGGCGTACGGGGACGACCAGACCATCGACGTCCATCTGTCCTGGCTGCGGCGGAAACTGGGGGAGACGGCCGCCCGCCCCCGCTATCTGCACACCCTGCGCGGGGTGGGCGTGAAGCTCGAACCCCCGGTCGGCACCGGGGAGTCCCAGCCGTGAGATGGGCCCTGGTCAAGGTGTCGCTCGCGGTGACCGCGATGGTCGTCGTCGCCTTCGCCGTGCCGCTCGGTCTGGTCGTCAAGGAGATGGCCCGCGACCGGGCGTTCTCCAACGCCGAGCGGCGGGCCGCCGGTCTCGCGCCGGTCCTCGCGATCACCACCGACCGCGAACAGCTGGAGCGGGCCGTCGCCACCACCGACGACGGGGCCGAGGGCCGGCTCGCCGTCCACCTCCCGTCCCCCGGCGAACCCGCCGGCCGGGGCGAGGAGATCGGCACCCGGCGGGCCAGCGACGAGGACCTGGCCACCACCAGGACGCTCGGCCGGGCCACCATCGCCGAGGTGCCGGGCGGCTCCGCGCTGCTCCAGCCCACCGCGGTCAGCTCCGGACAGGTCGCGATCGTCGAACTCTTCGTCCCCGAGGGCGAGGTCAGCAACGGCGTCGCCACCGCCTGGCTGGTCCTCGCCGCCGTCGGCGTCGCCCTGATCGTCGGCTCCGTGGCCGTCGCCGACCGGCTCGGCCTGCGCATGGTCCAGCCCGCCCAGCGGCTCGCCCGCGCCGCCCACGACCTGGGCGAGGGCAGGCTGGGCGCCCGCGTCCGCGAGGAGGGGCCGCCCGAGCTCAAGTCGGCCGCCGTCGCCTTCAACTCGATGGCCGACCAGGTCGTCCAGCTGCTCGCCAACGAGCGGGAGCTGGCCGCCGACCTGTCGCACCGGCTGCGCACCCCGCTCACCGTGCTCCGGCTCAACGCGGCCTCGCTGGGCTCCGGCCCGGCGGCCGACCAGACCCGGGCCGCCGTCGAGCAGCTGGAGCGCGAGGTCGACACCATCATCCGCACCGCCCGCGAGGCCAAGCCGCAGACCCAGGCCACCACGGCCGTGGCCGGCTGCGACGCGGCCGAAGTGGTGCGCGAGCGGATGGACTTCTGGTCGGCGCTCGCCGAGGACGAGGACCGCAAGGTGCGGGTCGCGGGGATCGAGCGGCCGGTCCGGATCCCGGTCGCCCGGCCCGAGCTCGGCGCGGCGCTCGACGCCCTGCTCGGCAACGTCTTCCGGCACACCCCGGAGGGCACCGCCTTCTCCGTCGACCTCCACAACGGCGAGGACGCCGTGATCATCCTGGTCTCGGACGCGGGCCCCGGCATCCCCGACCCCGCCGCCGCGCTCGCCCGCGGCGCGGGCAGCGGCCGCGCCGGCTCCACCGGCCTCGGCCTGGACATCGTCCGGCGCATGGCCGAGTCCACCGGCGGCGACGTCCGGATCGGGCACTCCGTGCTCGGCGGCACCGAGGTGCGGATCTGGATCGGGCTGGGCGAACGGGGCGCCCGCACCCCTGCGGGGCGCCGCGGCCGCCGCCGTGGCCGCTGAACCTTTAGTCCCTCCGATGCCTCCCTTAAGCGGACCCTAAGAATCCTCAACCCCGGTCCGCTCGTGGTCATTTGTCCGTTCGCCGGTCGCTAGCGTGCTGCCGCACCCCCTCGTCCACCACCCCCGGCACACAGAGGCAGGCACGCCATGGGCACCCGTTCGCACCGGCGCAGGACCAGCGGCAGGACCAAGGTCGTCGGCGCGGTCGTCGCCGTCGCGGTGATCGGCGGCGCGGCCTTCGCGCTCTCCGGCACCGCCCAGGCCGCGTCCGTCGGCGCCGCCTACACCAGGACCAGCTCCTGGACCGGCGGCTACACCGGCCAGTACGTCGTCACCAACGAGACCTCCGCCCCGCAGTCCGACTGGACCCTGGAGTTCGACCTCCCCGCGGGCACCGTCATCGGCTCCCTCTGGAACGGCGAGCACACCGTCTCCGGCCGGCACGTCACCGTGAAGCCCGCGAGCTGGAACAAGCAGCTCGCCCCCGGCCAGTCCGTCACCGTCGGCTTCGTGACCTCCGCCGCCGGCGCGGCCGGCGACCCCGTCAACTGCCTCATCAACAAGGCCGCCTGCTCGGCCGGCGGGCCCACCCCCACCCCGAGCGGCCGCCCCACCGGACAGCCCACCGCGACCGCCACCCCCACGGCCACGGCGACCCCCACCAGGACCGCCACGCCCACCCCGACCAAGACCGCGACCGCGACCCCCATGCCGACGCCGACGGCCACCACCACGCCCGCCGGGTCGGCCCGCTTCGCCCCGTACGTCGACACCTCCCTCTACCCGTCCTACGACCTGCTCGCCACCGCCGACGGGACCGGGGTGAAGGAGTTCAACCTCGCCTTCATCACCTCCGGCGGCAGCTGCGCCCCCCTGTGGGGCGGCGTCACGGACCTGGCCTCCGACAAGGTCGCCGCCCAGATCGGCGCCCTGCGGGCCAAGGGCGGCGACGTCCGGGTCTCCTTCGGCGGCGCGGCCGGCCACGAGCTGGCGCTCAACTGCCAGAGCACCGCCTCCCTCGCCGCCGCGTACGGCAAGGTCATCGACCAGTACAAGCTCACCAAGGTCGACTTCGACATCGAGGGCGCCGCGCTGCCGGACACCGCCGCCAACACCCGCCGCGCCCAGGCCATCGCCCAGCTCCAGAAGTCCCACCCGGGCCTGAACGTCTCCTTCACCCTGCCGGTCATGCCCGAGGGCCTGACCCAGCCGGGCGTCGACCTGCTCGCCGACGCGAAGCGGAACGGGGTCCGCGTGGACGCCGTGAACATCATGGCGATGGACTACGGGCCGGCCTACAGCGCCGACATGGGCCAGTACGCGATCTCGGCCGCCACCGCCACCCAGGCCCAGATCAAGGGTGTCCTCGGCCTGTCCGACGCGGCGGCCTGGAAGGCCGTCGCCGTCACCCCGATGATCGGCGTCAACGACGTCGCCTCCGAGGTCTTCAGGGTCGACGACGCGACCCAGCTGGTCGACTTCGCGCGCTCGAAGGGCATCGGCTGGCTGTCGATGTGGTCCTCGACCCGCGACAAGCAGTGCGCGGCCGGCGCGGTCAACTACGCGGACGCCACCTGCTCCTCGATCCTCCAGCAGCCGCTCGCCTTCACCAAGGCCTTCGCCGCCTACCGGTAGCCGCCACGAGCCGCCGGAAGCCCCCCACCCACGGCGGTGCGGGACCCCCTGGTCCTCGGACCCCCTGGCCCCCCACCCCCGGCGGTACGGACCCCCCGGTCCCCCCACACCGCGCGCCCCGGACGGAACCACCCCACCGCCGTCCGGGGCGCGCCCCTGCGCCCGGTCTAGCCGGCCGTCGCCGTTCGCCACTCCTCCGCGTAGTCGTTGAAGATGGCCCGCAGGTGGTGGCCGATCTTCAGGTAGTCCAGGTCGTCGAGGTTCGCGAGCGAGATCCGTACCGACCACTCGGGGCCGTCGAAGCCGCCGCCGTTCAGCAGCACCACGCCGGTCTGCTCGGCGAGCCGGAAGAGCGGGTCGACCGGCTCGTAGTTCTTCTCCAGGAAGTCCGCGAAGTCCTTCCCGTGCACCCGTTCCGCCTCCGCCAGCAGATCGAGCTCGATGTAGTAGCCGGCCCGCTCGGCGTCCTCGGCGATCTTCATCTGGGCGCCTTCGAGGAGCAGTTCGAGCCGCTGCCGGACGATCCCGCGGACGCGCTCCTTGTAGGCCTGGCCCTCCTCCACCATGGCGAAGAGGGAGAAGAGGCTCATCATGACCTGCTGCGGCAGCGAGAGCCCGGCCGTGTGGTTGAGCGCGACCTGACGTGAGTCCGCGACCAGCCGGTCGATGAACCGGATCTTCCCCGGTTCGACGGACAGCGAGCCGTACCGCCGGTCCAGGCGCTCCTTCTCGCCCTCCGGGAGCGCGGCGATCATCCGGTCGATCACGTTGTCGTCGTTGAGCCCGATGACCCCGAGCCGCCAGCCCGTCGCTCCGTAGTGCTTGGAGTACGAGTAGACGAGCAGCGTGTTCTGCGGCAGGTCGGCCGCGATCGAGCGGAAGCCGGGCACGAAGGTGCCGTAGACGTCGTCCGTCACGATCACCAGGTGGGGGTTCTTCGTGGCGACCAGCTCCTTGATCTGGTCCGCGACCCGCCGGCTCAGCGCGAGCGACGGCGGGTTGGAGGGGTTGACCATGCACAGCAGCTTGATCGACGGGTCCTCCAGCTTCGCGACCTCCTCCGTCGGGTAGCGCCACTCGCGCACGCCCGTCTCCGCGAAGAGCGAGGCCTCCACGTGCACCACGTCGAACTCGTACGTGTCGAGCGCGGGGATCTCGATGTACGGCGTGAAGACCGGCACCATCAGGGCGATCTTGTCGCCCTTCTTCAGGATCCCGTTCCTCACCAGGGAGTCGAAGACGTAGCACATGGCGGCGGTGCCGCCCTCGGTCGCGAAGTACGAGACGTTCCCCGCCGGCGGACGCCCGTCGAAGATCTCGTCGTCGACGTAGCCGCGGACGATCTGCTCGGCGTGCGGGAGGATCCGGTCCGGCACGGGGTAGTTGTCGCCGATCGAGCTGTCGGCCAGCTCGTGCACGAAGGCGTCCTTGTCGAAGCCGAAGCGCTCGACCGCGTACTCCACGCACTTCCGCAGGAGGTCGACGCCCGGCAGGTCCGGGTGCTGCCGTACGAAGGTGTCGAACCGCGCGCCCGAGCCCGTCTCCTCGGGCATGCCGCCCAGGTCGTCGGCGGTCCACACCCGGCGTGACTCGGCGAGCGCGAAGTAGCCGAGGGCGTGGAAGGCCTCGCGCGGACCCGTCGCCGTCCAGTTCGGGTTGCCGCGGCCCGCGTTGAGCATCTGGACCTGGGTCTTGCCCTTCTGACCCGGCTGGTCGGCCTGCGCCGCGCGGGCGAGCCGGATGAACGTGTCCTTCAGCTCGAACGGCGACAGCTGCGCGTAGGACTTGATCTCGTCGCGCGTGAACGTGGTCTTGGGCATGTCGGTCCTTACGTGCGTCAGGGGTGGGGGAGGACGGCCACGGGGCTCCGGGGCGGGACTGTGCCGCGCCGCTCGCCCCGCTCAGGCCCCGAGGATGCCGACGAGCAGCGGGCCGGTCAGGGGCAGCAGGAAGTTGGACAGGGCGTAGGTGATCGTGTAGCCGAGCATGGGCACCGAGCTCTGGGCGACCTGGGTGACCGAGGTGATCGCCGGGGTGGAGCACTGCTGTCCGGCGATGGCGCCGATGAGCAGCGGTGGCTCGATCCCCAGCAGCCGGCGCCCCACGAGGAGCGAGAGCGTGGCGGGTACGAGGACCATCACGATGCCGGCGAACGGCAGCAGCGCGCCGTACTCCTTGAGCAGCGGCCCCGCCTGGGGGCCGGAGACCAGTCCGGTGCAGGCGATGAAGACCGCCAGGCCCATGTCCTTCAGGGTGCTCGCGGCCTGCGGCGGGAAGGCGCCGAAGGTCTGGCTGCGGGAGCGGAACCAGCCGAAGAGCAGACCGGAGACCAGGCAGCCGCCGCCGGTGCCGAGGGACAGCGGCACGCCGCCGAACTTCACCACGATCTGCCCGAGGAGCGAGCCGACGACGATGCCGGCGCCCAGGTAGACGAAGTCGGTGGCATCGTTCCGCACCACCGAGCCGATCTTCTGCACCAGGCGGCCGAGCCCGGAGCGGGCGCCCACCAGGGTGAGCACGTCGCCGCGGTGCACCTCGGTCTCGGGGGTGGCGGGCAGCACCTGGTCGCCGCGCTGCACCTCGGTGACGTAGACGCCGCTGTCACGGAGCTCGGCGTGCTCCTTGCGCAGCCCGTCGAGGGTCTTGCCGGACACCGACGGGTCGGTGAGGGAGACCTGCGCGGTGGCGAGCGGGGTGTCGAGGCCGGGCACCGCCGGGGTCTCGGGGCCGATCAGCCGGCCCGCCTCGATGATGTTGGCCCGGCGGCCCACCATGAGGACGAGGTCGGAGAGGGTGAGCTCGAAGTCCGGCGGCGGGGGAGTGAGCACCTTGCTGCCCCGTTTCACCGCCTCGACGGTGACCCGGCTGCCGTTGCGGTGCTCCAGCTGGGAGACGGTGGCGCCGTCCGCGATCGTGACCAGGAACGTACGGCCCACCATGCCGGGCAGCGCCTCGCGCTCGTCCGACTCGAGGCCGCCGGAGCCGCCGCGCATCCGCTCCCACAGGGCGCGCGAGGACTCGCGCAGGTCGATCCGCAGGATCATCGGCATGAGCTGGCTGGTGTAGATCACGATGGTGACCAGGCCGAAGAGGTAGCAGACGGTGTACGCGGTGGCGACATGGCCCTGGTAGGTGCTGATCTGCGCGGCCGTCAGGCCGTCCAGCTTGCCGATGGCCTCGGTCGCGGTGCCGACCACGGCGGACTCGGTGGCGGCGCCGGCGAGGATGCCGGAGGCGGTGCCGACGTCGAGGTCGAAGGCCTTGGCGAGGCCGTAGGCGATGCCGACGACGGTGACGAGCTCGATGCCGCAGAGGGTGAAGAAGCGCAGGCTCTTCCTGTTGAGGTTGGCGATGAACTGGGGACCGGCCATGTAGCCGAGGGCGAAGATGAAGATCGCGAAGAAGATCGTCTTGACGTCCGCGTCGACCTGGACCTCGGTCCAGGCCCCGAGCAGCAGCGAGACGATCAGGGTGCCGCAGATGCCGCCGAGGGTGATGGGTCCCACGCGCAGCTTCCCGACGAGATAGCCGGCGCCGAGGCAGAGGAAGACGGCGAGTTCGGGGTGGTCCTTGATCACTCCCATAGGGCCTCACCGCACCCGGAAGGGGTGGGGGAATGCGGAGATATCAGGCATAAAGGGACGCTAGCAGCGCCGCCACGAGCGAAGCCCGCCGCCTCGGCCGAAGGAGTGACGTGGGGCGTACCGGGGCCGCCGGGGGTCCGTCCGGGAACACGAAAACGACCGAGGCCCGGTTCTCTCGAACCGGGCCTCGGCCTTCAGGGTGAGTAACGGGACTCGAACCCGCGACATCCTGGACCACAACCAGGTGCTCTACCAGCTGAGCTATACCCACCACGACCGGTCATCTGCCCGAGGGCTTCCCTGACCGGCCGAGAAGAAGTCTACAGGGTCCGAGGGGGTGCTCGCGCACACGTTTCCCCGAGGGGCTCGTGGGCGCGAGCGGCGCGGATCAGAAGTGCTGGTCCCCGGTGATGACGTGCTTGGCCGCGATCTGCTTCGCGGTCTCCGAGTCGGGGCCGGGCTGCGGGACGAAGACCGCCTCGCGGTAGTAGCGGAGCTCGGCGATGGACTCGCGGATGTCGGCGAGCGCGCGGTGGTTGCCGTTCTTCTCCGGACTGTTGAAGTACGCCCTCGGGTACCAGCGGCGGGCCAGCTCCTTGACCGAGGAGACATCGACGATCCGGTAGTGGAGGTGCTTCTCCAGGGCCGGCATGTCCCGGGCGAGGAAGCCGCGGTCCGTGGAGACCGAGTTCCCGCACAGCGGAGCCTTCCCGGGCTCCTTCACGTGCTCGCGGATGTAGGCGAGCACCTGGGCCTCGGCGTCGGCGAGGGTGGTGCCCTCGGCGAGCGCGTCGAGCAGGCCGGAGGCCGTGTGCATCTGGCGCACGATCTCCGGCATGGTCTCCAGGGCCGCGTCCGGCGGGCGGATCACGATGTCCACGCCTTCGCCGAGCACGTTCAGTTCCGAGTCGGTGACCAGCGCGGCCACCTCGATGAGTGCGTCGTCCGTCAGCGAGAGCCCGGTCATCTCGCAGTCGATCCACACCATGCGATCGTTCATGCGTCCTACCTTATGGCCGAAGGGAGCCGCGGCCGAAGAAAAGGCCGCGGCCGGGAAACGGCCGAAGGGCCCCCTGGGACCCGCGGCCGGGAAACGGCCGAAGGGCCCCCTGGGAGGTGTCCTCGGGGGCCCTTCGGTTTCTCGGGGCGCGGCTTGTGGCTCGCGCGGTCTCTAGGGGGCGCTGCGCTGGCCCGGGAGGGCCGGCCGGCCGGGGGCGAAGGCGTCCGACACGGGCTTGCCGGGCTCCAGCGGGTGTCCGGGCCGCCGCGGCATCGTCTGCGCCTGGGCCGGGACGACCGCGTCGAGCACCGCCGTGCCGCCCTCGCCCTGCGGCCGCCGGGCCCGGTACGCGGCCCGGTAGGCGGCCGGCGAGGAGCCCAGCTGGCGCCGGAAGTGCCCGCGCAGGGCCACCGGCGACCGGAAGCCGCAGCGCCCGGCGACCTCGTCGACGGAGTAGTCGGAGGTCTCCAGGAGCCGCTGTGCCTGCAGCACCCGCTGGGTGATCAGCCACTGCAGCGGCGCGGAGCCGGTCAGCGAGCGGAAGCGACGGTCGAAGGTCCGTCGTGACATGTACGCACGGGCCGCCAGGGTCTCCACGTCGAACTGCTCGTGGAGGTGCTCCAGCGCCCAGGCGACGACCTCGGCCAGCGGGTCGGCGCCGATCTCCTCGGGTAAAGACCTGTCGAGGTAGCGCTCCTGACCGCCGCTGCGCCGCGGCGGGACGACCAGCCGGCGCGCCAGGGCGCCCGCGGCCTCCGTGCCGTGGTCGGTCCGCACGATGTGCAGACAGAGATCGATTCCGGCCGCCGTGCCGGCGGAGGTCAGCACGTCGCCGTCGTCGACGAAGAGCTCCCGCGGGTCCACGTGGACCGACGGATAGCGCTTGGCGAGCGTCGGGGCGTACATCCAGTGCGTCGTCGCCGGGCGCCCGTCGAGCAGGCCGGCCGCGGCGAGGACGAACGCCCCGGTGCACAGGCCGACGATGCGCGCGCCCTCCTCGTGGGCCCGGCGGAGCGCCTCGAGCGCCTCCGGGGGCGGCGGCGAGGTGATCGAGCGCCAGGCCGGCACGACGACGGTGCCGGCGCGGCTGATCGCTTCCAGGCCGTACGGCGCGGTGAGTTCGAGCCCGCCCGTGGTCCGCAGGGGGCCTTCCTCGCCGGCGCACACCAGCAGCCGGTAGCGCGGCACCCCCGCGTCCTGGCGGTCGATGCCGAAAACGGAGAGCGGGATGGAGCTCTCGAAGATGGGGCCACCGCTGAACAGCAGTACCGCGACGACTTCGCGACGGCGGCGCCCGGACAGCTTCCGTGCCGCCTCCGGTGCGGCGGAGTGGTCCTGGCTCATGACGCTAAGCCCCCCTCGGTGTTGGCGTCTCCCTGGTCGTGTCGCTGTGCCACGTTTCCCCTCGGTTTTGCACGAGACCCCAGTCTTCGGTATCCATGATCGAATCTACTGCGTCCCGTGGCGCCGGCGTGACAAGTTCTCCTTCCGGCACATTGTCGACATGGCCACTTGGCGTGAAGCATTCGATCGCGAAGCGCAGTCCAGGGCGGCGATGCCTGGACCTACGCGGGTTGAGCGGTCTTCGATCAGCGACGCGCCGGGTGCGGGAACTTGGCTGAAAACATACGGGATCGGCTGTGCGACCCTGTCAACTCCGCGAGTGGTCCCGGGGTCCGCGCGCCCGGTTTCCCCCCTCCCGCGCCTCGGCGAGCAGCCCGCGCTCGGAGCGGCGCAGCAGCATCCGGCAGGCGGCCGTGACCGCGACCAGACCGACCGCCGCGCCGGCCGCCCCGCCCACGGACGTCCCGTAGACGAGCAGCACGACCGGGACGAGCACGCAGCAGAAGGCCGCCCAGCGCACCACGTCGCTCGCCGCGTCCTGCCCCGGACCGCCCGGCGCCCCGTGCCCGGCCGGCACCGACGGCACCGTCGGGACCGCCGGGACCGTCGGCTCCGGCGTCGCCCGGCGGCGGCGCCCGCGACCCCTGGGGGGCCGGGCCGCCGGGGCGGCCCCGGGCGGGACGACGACGGCGGTCACGGTCTCGGCGGCGGCGAGGGCGGCGGCCGCCGAGGCGGCGGGGCGGGCGGTGTCTACGGGGGACGGTGCGGGCACGGGCGGACTCCCTGCGACGGTGGCGTGACCTGTGGAAACGAGGAGTGGAACGTTCCGGTCACTGCGCGCACCGTCCGTTTGGCCCCCGTACGGACACCTGTAGGGCACATCCGGCATTGCGCTACGGCGCGGGGCTCGTGCATGCTCCCTGGAACGCCGTGCGGACGGCGCTCCGACGGCCCTGGGCACGAGAGGAGTGTCGCCGTACCCTTGGGGGTATGGGCTTGGGAAGATGATTCCCGGACACAGCTCCGCCGCCAACCGTTGTTCCGCTCCCCGTCCTTTCCGTCCCTCCCACGAGGACCCTCTTCGCCGAGACACCGATGGCCGGTCACGAATTCCCCGAACCCGCGGACCGCAAGCGCGTCGCCGACTCCACGGTCGACCCCCTCGCGGTGGAACAGCCACGTCACGCCTGCGACCCGGCCTTCCGGCACGGTGTCGTGGTCGGCTTCGACGGCTCCACGTCCAGTGAGCGCGCCCTCGCCTACGCCATCGGCATGGCCCGCCGCTCCGGCTCCGGCCTGATCATCGTCCACGTCGCCAACCGGCTGCCCACCACCGTGTGGGCCGGCTGCGAGCCCCCGGTCTTCGTCGACGTGCCCGATCACCGCACCGAGGTCCTCGGCCTGGAGCTGGCCTGCGCGGACCACCTCTCCGAGGTGCCCTGGATCCTCGTCGAGCGCGGTGGCGACATCTGTCACGAGCTGGAGGAGGTCGGCCGGGAGTACTCGGCCGACGCGATCGTGGTCGGCTCGACGCACGGCATCGTCGGACGGATCTTCGGCTCGGTGGCCGGCCGGCTCGCGCGTCGCGCGCAGCGGCCCGTGGTCGTCATCCCGTAACAGCAGTCCCTGCTTCAACTCCCTTGTTCCGGCCATAATTTCGGCCTTCCTCAGGTGAATTGTGTGCTTGTGAAGGGTACATAAAGGCCACCGGAACAAAGTGGCCCAAGCAGCACAACTGCACACCTGAAGGGAGCCCGCCGTGTCCAACGAAGCCGCCGCGGGAAACACCACCTCCACCCTCGGACACCTCGCACTCGGACTGACCCTCCTCGCCTTCGGCCTCGGCTCGACAGGCGTGATCGACCATGTCGGCAGCGCCGACGCCGCCGGGCTCGCGACCTGGGTCGGCGGCGTGGCCCTCTTCCTCGTCGGCCTGCTCGCCCTGCGCGCGGGCAACTCCGCCGAGGGCACGGCCTATTCGGCGCTCGGTGCCTTCTGGTTCACCTGGGGCACGGGCGTCGGCGACAGCGGCTCGGCCGAGGCCGCGGGTCTGTTCCTGCTGCTGTGGGCGCTGCTGGCGCTCACCCTGACGATGGCGTCCGGCGGCAGCGGCCTCCTCGGCCAGGGCGTGTACGGGCTGCTCTTCGTCGCCCTCCTGCTGCTGGGCGTCGGGGCCCTCGCGGACAACTCCGGCCTCGGCAAGGCGGGCGGCTGGGTGGCCGCGGTCGCCGGTCTCGCGGCCTGGTACGGCGCGACCGCCGCGGTCGCGGGCTGGCCGACCTCGCTGGCCCGCTCGGGCCGCGGAGCCGCCGCCGCGAGCTGATCGGCGCGGCGCGCGCCCGGGCGTGCGCACATGAAGGAGCGGCCCCTGTGCACCTGGGATGCACAGGGGCCGCTCCGGTGTCCGGCCGATCGCCGGGGGACAGGCCCGGCGTGCGGGACCTCGGGGGACAGGCCCGAGGAGCCGCCTACTCGACCGTGACGGACTTGGCCAGGTTGCGCGGCTTGTCGATGTCGCGGCCCATGGCGAGCGCCGTGTGGTAGGCGAGGAGCTGGAGCGGGATGCCCATCAGGATCGGGTCGAGCTCGTCCTCGTTCTTCGGCACGACGATGGTGTGGTCGGCCTTCTCCTGCGGCTGGTGGGCGACCGCGAGGATGCGGCCGCTGCGGGCCTTGATCTCCTCCAGGGCGGCGCGGTTCTTCTCCAGCAGGTCGTCGTCGGGGACGATCGCGACCGTCGGCAGGGCCGGCTCGATGAGGGCGAGCGGGCCGTGCTTCAGCTCGGAGGCCGGGTAGGCCTCGGCGTGGATGTAGGAGATCTCCTTCAGCTTCAGGGAGGCCTCCAGGGCGACCGGGTAGCCCCGGACGCGGCCGATGAACATCATCGACTGGGCGCCCGCGTACTCCTTGGCGAGCTTCTTGATCTCGTCCTCGGTCTTGAGGATCTCCTCGATCTGACCGGGCAGCTTGCGCAGGCCCTCGATGATCCGCTTGCCGTCGGTGACGGACAGGTCGCGGATGCGGCCGAGGTGCAGGGCGAGCAGCGCGAAGGCGACCACGGTGTTGGTGAAGCACTTGGTGGAGACGACGCAGACCTCGGGGCCGGCGTGCACGTACATGCCGCCGTCGGCCTCGCGGGCGATGGCGGAGCCCACCACGTTGACGACGCCGAGGACGCGGGCGCCCTTGCGCTTGAGCTCCTGGACGGCGGCCAGCACGTCGTAGGTCTCACCGGACTGGGAGACCGCGATGTACAGGGTGTCGGGGTCCACGACCGGGTTGCGGTAGCGGAACTCGGAGGCCGGCTCGGCGTCGGCGGGGATGCGGGCCATCGACTCGATCAGACCGGCGCCGATGAGGCCGGCGTGGTACGAGGTGCCGCAGCCGAGGATCTTGATCCGGCGGATGCCGCGGGCCTCGCGGGCGTCCAGGTTGAGGCCGCCGAGGTGCACGGTGGAGAAGCGGTCGTCGATCCGGCCGCGCAGCACGCGGTCGACCGCGTCGGGCTGCTCGGAGATCTCCTTGTGCATGTAGGTGTCGTGGCCTCCCATGTCGTACGAGGCGGCCTCCCACTCCACGGTCTCCGGGGTGGCCGTCGTGGAGGCGCCCGTCGTCGTGTACGTGCGGAAGTCGTCGGCCTTGAGGGTGGCCATCTCGCCGTCGTCGAGGGTGACGACCTGGCGGGTGTGGGCGATCAGGGCGGCGACGTCGGAGGCGACGAACATCTCCTTCTCGCCGATGCCGAGGACGACCGGGGAGCCGTTGCGGGCCACCACGATGCGGTCGTTGAAGTCGGCGTGCATCACGGCGATGCCGTAGGTGCCCTCGATGTGCTTGAGCGCCTCGCGGACCTTCTCCTCCAGGGTGTCGGCCTGGGAGCGGGCGATCAGGTGGGTGATGCACTCGGTGTCGGTGTCGGAGGCGAAGACGACGCCCTCGGACTCCAGCTTGGCGCGCAGTTCGGCGGCGTTGTCCACGATGCCGTTGTGGACGACGGCGACCTTGTTCTCGGGGTCCATGTGCGGGTGCGAGTTCACGTCGCTCGGGGCGCCGTGGGTGGCCCAGCGGGTGTGCGCGATGCCGGTGGTGCCGGCGAAGCGCTTGGGAACGCGGGCCTCCAGGTCGCGGACCCGGCCCTTGGCCTTCACCATCTTCAGGCCGGCGGCCTTGGGGCTGGTGACGACGATGCCGGCGGAGTCGTAACCCCGGTACTCAAGACGCTGCAGTCCTTCGAGCAGCAGGGGAGCCACGTCGCGCTTGCCGATGTAACCGACGATTCCGCACATAAAGGTGTAAACCCTCCAAGGTCAGTGAGTGTGCTCGGCCGTCTCAGCCGTACACGATGCGACGCAGCTGCCGGAGCGAGAGCTCCGGTGGCGCCACGGCGCGGTGCGGCAGTTCGGCCGCGATCCGCTCGAAGATCTCCGCGTTCACCGAGCCGCCGGCCTGCAGTTCGCGATGGCGGCGGCGCACGAAGTCCTCGGTCGTCTCGTCGAAGTACGCGAGGACGTCGAGGACCACCCGGGAGGCCTCACCGCGCTGGAGCGCGGTGCTGCGCACCAGGTGGTCGATGAGGTCGTCGTACGACGGTCGGCGATCGAGCACCCGTGAATCTTGAGGGGTATCCGAGGGTCAGTGCAAGAATCCTGCCCGATTTCGGGCAGATGAGGGCACGATCACACCTCTGTATGGGCTGATTGGTCTACACCTTGACCCTGCTTGGGGCGCGCGGTACGCATGGTCACTGTTCGGATACGCACCGCTCGTCGCAAAGGACCATGCCTGTGAGACAGCGCAGAACGTTTCCGCTCCTCTTCTCCTCCCTCCTCCTCACCGTCGGCGGCCTGTGCGCCCTCGGCCTCTCCCGCCCGGACACCGCCGCTGCCGCCGCCGACGTGCGCCCGCTCGGCGCCGTCGTGCCCGTCCCCGCCTCCGTGACCCCCGGCGGGGCGCCGTACGCCCTCAGCCGCACCACCGCCGTCCGCGTCGACCCGGCCGACCCCGCGTCCGGCGAGATCGCCGCGTACCTCGCCCGGCTGCTCCGCCCCTCCACCGGCTACCCGTTGCCCGTCGTCGACGAGGACACCGCCCGCGGCGGCATCCTGCTCCGGCTGGACCCGCACGCCACCGCCCTCGGCGACGAGGGCTACGAGCTGCGCTCCGGCCGCGGCGGCGTCACCCTCACCGCACACCGGCCGGCCGGGCTCTTCCACGCGGTCCAGACACTTCGCCAGCAGCTGCCCGCCGCCGTCGAGAAGCGGACCGTGCAGCCCGGCCCGTGGAAGATCGCCGGCGGCACCGTCGTCGACACCCCGCGCTACGCCTACCGGGGAGCCATGCTCGACGTCTCCCGGCACTTCTTCACCGTCGACCAGATCAAGCGCTACGTCGACCAGCTCGCCCTCTACAAGGTGAACGCCCTGCACCTGCACCTGAGCGACGACCAGGGCTGGCGCATCGCGATCGACTCCTGGCCCCGGCTCGCCGCGCACGGCGGCTCCACCCAGGTCGGCGGCGGCCCCGGCGGCTTCTACACGAAGGACGACTACCGGGAGATCGTCCGCTACGCCGCCTCCCGCCACCTGGAGGTCGTCCCCGAGATCGACATGCCCGGCCACACCAACGCCGCCCTCGCCTCCTACGCCGAGCTCAACTGCGACGGCGTCGCCCCGCCGCTCTACACCGGCACCGAGGTCGGCTTCAGCTCGCTGTGCGTCCCGAAGCAGGTGACGTACGACTTCGTCGACGACGTCATCCGCGAACTGGCCGCCCTCACCCCCGGCCGCTACCTCCACATCGGCGGCGACGAGGCGCACTCCACCGGCCACGCCGACTACGTGGCCTTCATGGACCGGGTGCAGCCCGTCGTCGCGAAGTACGGCAAGACCGTCATCGGCTGGCACCAGCTCACCGGCGCCCGGCCCGCGCCCGGCGCGCTCGCCCAGTACTGGGGCCTGGACGGCACGTCGGCCGCCGAGAAGGAACAGGTCGCGGCGGCCGGGCGGGCCGGCACCGGGATCATCCTGTCGCCGGCCGACCGCGCCTACCTGGACATGAAGTACACGAAGGACACCGAGCTCGGACTGTCGTGGGCCGGATACGTCGAGGTGCGGCGCTCGTACGACTGGAACCCGGCGACCCTCCTGCCGGGCCTGCCGGAGACCGCGGTCGCCGGCGTCGAGGCGCCGCTGTGGACGGAGACCATCAGCAAGAGCGCCCACATCGACCGGATGGCCTTCCCGCGGCTGCCGGGCGTGGCCGAACTGGGCTGGTCGCCGGCCGCGAGCCACGACTGGGAGGCGTACCGGCTGCGACTCGCCCAGCAGGGGCCGCGGCTGAGCGCCCTGGGCATCGACTTCTACCGCTCGCCGCAGGTCCCGTGGGCGGCCGACTAGGGTCCGCCGCACCCCGGCCGTACGCCACAGAGCGCGGGCCCCGGCGGAGGACCGTACTCCGCCGGGGCCCGCGCCCGGTCTCAGGCGAACCGCGCGATCGGGTTCACCAGGTCGCCGACGAGCTGGAGGGCCGCCGACGGGTCCGCCAGGTCCACCATCTGCCGGTTGTTGCGCAGCTGGAGGCGGTTCAGGGCGGACAGGGCGAAGGTGTCCGCGAACAGGTCGTACTGCGCGAAGCGGTCCGCCAGCTCAGGCCTGGCCTCCTGGTAGCCCTTCACGCACTCCGCGACCGTGCGCCAGAAGTCGTCCTCGCCGAGGACGCCCTCGGCCGCCAGCGTGGCGCCGAGGAAGCGGAAGAAGCAGTCGAAGACGTCCGTGAAGACCGACAGCAGCTTCATGTCCTCGGGGACCTCGGCCTTGATCCGCTCCACCGCCGGCGGGAGCACCGCCGCCGGGTCCATGACGCAGATCTCCTCGGCGATGTCCTTGAAGATCGCCCGGGAGACCGCGCCGTGCTCGTCGAGGACCAGGATCACGTTCTCGCCGTGCGGCATGTAGACCAGGTCGTACGCGTAGAAGCAGTGCAGGACCGGGAGGAGGTAGGCGTCGAGGTAGCGGCGCAGCCACTCCGCCGGCGCCAGCCCCGACTCCTTGACCAGGGCGCCCGCGAGGGACGCGCCGGCGTGGTCCAGGTGCAGCAGCGAGGCCATCGTGGCGAGCCGCTCGCCCTCGGCGAGGGTCGGCACCGGGGACTCGCGCCACAGCGCGGCCAGCATCTTGCGGTAGGGCGAGTAGCGGTCGGTGGCCGCCTCGTACTCCAGGTGCCGGTAGCCGACCGCCGCGCGCTCGCGGATGATCGAGAAGCGCGCCGCCTTGAGGGTCGGGTCCGCCTCGATCAGACCGGCCAGCCAGTCGTTGATCGCCGGGGTGGCTTCCATGTACGCGGCCGACAGGCCCCGCATGAAGCCCATGTTGAGGACCGACAGGGCCGTCTTCACGTAGTGCTTGGCCGGGTCGGCGGTGTTGAAGAAGGTACGGATGGACTGCTGCGCCAGATAGGCGTCGGCGCCCTCGCCCAGGTACACCAGGCGCTCCTGGGCGACCTCGGCGGCGAAGGTGACGGACAGCTTGTTCCACCACTGCCAGGGGTGCACCGGCATGAGCAGGTAGTCGGCGAGGTCCAGGCCGCGGGCGGCGAGGGTCGCGGCGAAGCCGTCGACGGCCGCGTCGCCGAGCTCGGCGCGGACGAAGGTCTCGTAGTCGATCCCGGCGCCGGCCGTGAAGGTGGCGCGGTCGCGGTGCGCGGCCAGCCACACCAGGTGCACCGGGGTGGCCGCCTCCGGCGCGTAGGCGCGGTACTCGTCGACGCCGAAGCCGAGCCGCCCGTTGTTGGCGACGAAACAGGGGTGGCCCTCGGTCATCCCGGTCTCGATCGCCTGGAAGTCCGCGCGGGCCAGCTCCGCGGCCGTCACGCGCGGTTTGGTCGCCTTGTAGGCCGTGCCGGACAGGGTGGAGGAGATCTCCTCCAGATAGACCGGCAGGATCTCGTCGCTCAGACCGAGCGAGCCGCGCAGCTCCGTGACGAACTGCAGGGCGTCCAGCGGCAGCTGCTCGCTGCCGCGGTGCCGGCTGATGGAGTCCGGGTAGACCTGCCAGTGGTCGAGGGCGAACCGGTCCGCGGTGAAGCGGTACTCGGTGCGGCCGTCGTCGCCGAGCACCCGGTAGCGGCCCTCGCCCAGCTCCTGCGGGTCGAGCAGACGCTCGTGGGTGAACTCGGCGAGGGCCTTGCGGATCAGCGCCCGGTTGGCGTCGGCCCAGCGCTCGGGCGTCAGGTGGGCGACGGGGTCGGTGAAGGTGCTCATACGGCGGCTCCCACGGCGGCCTCGAACCGGGCGCGGGTGCAGAAGCTCAGCAGCGCCTTCTTCTCCGGCTTCTGGATCTCCCGCTCGGGCACGAAGCCGACGGCCTCGTTGAGCGCGTGGACGGCCGTGTTGCGGACGTCGGGCTCGACGACCACCCGGGCGGTGGCGGGGTCGGCGAACAGCTCGCGCATGACGGCGGTGATGACCGTGCGGGTGAAGCCGTGCACGGGGGTGTCGGTGGGCGCGACGAGGAAGTGCATGCCGACGTCACCGGGTTCGGGCTCGTACAGCCCGACCAGCTCGGCCTTCGCCGGGTCGTAGCGCTCCATCAGGAAGGCGGGCGTGCCGTCCACGAGGCCGATGAAGGCGTCGTGGTGCGGGTCGGCGGCGATCGCCATGTACTCGCGCTCGACGTCCTGGAGCTTCGCGTCCTGCATCATCCAGAACGCGGCCTTGGGATGGGTGACCCAGGGGTGGATCAGCTCGGCGTCCGTCAGCGGATCGAGCGGGCGTATGCGGACGGTGGCGGTCATACGGCGAACTCCTGGAACGCGATGGTCTTCTCGACGGGGTAGTACTCGGAGCCCAGCATCTCGCCGATGATGTAGGCGTTGCGGTACGCCCCCATGCCCAGGTCGGGCGAGGTGATCGAGTGGGTGTGCACACCGGCGTTCTGCAGGAAGACCCCGCGGCCCGTGGTGTCGACCGAGTAGTTGCGGGCCACGTCGAAGCGGCCCTGGGAGTCCCAGCGGAGGCGGTCGCGGACCGGCTCCAGGAAGGCGGGGACGGCGTACTTGTAGCCGGTGGCGAGGATCAGGCCCTCGGTCTCCAGGTGGAAGTCCTTCTCCTGCTCCTCCTGGCGGAAGCCCAGCGTGTAGCCGCCGGTGCGCTCGTCGTACGCGGCCGAGGTGAGCGCCGAGTTGGTGAGCAGCCGGGTGGGGACGGGGCCGGCCAGGTTCTTCTGGTAGAGCAGGTCGAAGATCGCGTCGACGAGCTCGCCGTCGATGCCCTTGAACAGGCCCTTCTGCTCGGTCTCCAGGCGGTAGCGGGTGCGCTCGGGCAGGGCGTGGAAGTAGTCCACGTACTCCGGCGAGGTCATCTCCAGGGTGAGCTTGGTGTACTCGAGGGGGAAGAAGCGGGGGGAGCGGGTGACCCAGTTGAGCCGGTAGCCGTGGACGTCGATCTCGCTCAGCAGGTCGTAGTAGATCTCCGCGGCGCTCTGGCCGCTGCCGACCAGGGTGATGGACCGCTTCTTCTGGAGTTGCTCCTTGTGCGGGAGGTAGCGCGAGTTGTGGATGTAGTCGCCGCCGAGGCCCCGGCAGGACTCGGGGACGTACGGCGGGGTGCCGGTGCCGAGCACGATCCGGCGGGCCCGGAACGTTTCTCCGGCCGCGGTGGACACCACGTACAGCTCGGCGGTCTCGTCGTACGAGACGGAGGAGACGGTGGTGGAGAAGCGGATCGAGGAGAGCTTTCCGGCGGCCCAGCGGCAGTAGTCGTTGTACTCCGTCCGCAGCGGGTAGAAGTTCTCGCGGATGTAGAAGGAGTAGAGCCGGCCCTTCTCCTTCAGGTAGTTGAGGAAGGAGTACGGCGAGGTCGGGTCGGCCAGGGTGACGAGGTCCGACATGAACGGGGTCTGGAGGTGGGCGCCCTCCAGGAACATGCCGGAGTGCCACTCGAAGTCCGGCTTGGACTCCAGGAAGAGGCCGTTCAGCTCGTCGATCGGCTCGGTCAGGCAGGCCAGGCCGAGGTTGAAGGGACCGAGCCCGATGCCGATGAAGTCGTGGGGCTGGGCCGTCTCAGGCGTGGACAAGGTTCTCTCCCAGGTACTGCTCGGCGTGGCCGGCGATCAGATCGAGGACGGCGGCGATGTCGGCCACGGTCGTCTCGGGGTTGAGCAAGGTGAACTTGAGGTACTGCCTGCCGTCGACCTTCGTGCCGGCGACCGCGGCCTCACCGGAGGCGAAGAGGGCCTTGCGGGCGTAGAGGTTGGCCCGGTCGATCTCGGCGGGCGAGGTGACGGCCTCGGGGATGTAGCGGTAGACGAGGGTGGACAGCTGCGGCGCGACGACCACGTCGTAGCGCGGATCGGCGGCGAGGAGCTCGAAGCCGGCCCGGGCCAGGTCGCAGACCTCGTCGAAGAGCTCGCCGACGCCGTCGGCGCCCATGACGCGCAGGGTCATCCACAGCTTGAGGGCGTCGAAGCGCCGGGTGGTCTGGAGGGACTTGTCGACCTGGTTGGGGATCTGCTCGGCGAGGGTCCGGCGCGGGTTGAGGTAGTCCGCGTGGTACGTGGCGTGCCGCAGCGTGAGCCCGTCGCGGACCAGCACGGCCGAGGAACTGACCGGCTGGAAGAAGGACTTGTGGTAGTCGACGGTGACCGAGTCGGCCCGCTCGATGCCGTCCAGGAGGTGGCGGCGGGTCGGTGAGGCGAGCAGTCCGCAGCCGTAGGCGGCGTCCACGTGCATCCAGGCGCCGTACTCGGCGGCCAGGGCGGCGATCTCGGGCAGGGGGTCGATGGAGCCGAAGTCGGTGGTGCCGGCGGTGGCGACGATCGCCATCGGGATCAGGCCCTCGGCGCGGCAGGTCTCCAGCTCGGCGGCGAGCACCACGGACTGCATCCGGCGGTCGCGGTCGACCGGGACCGGGATGACGGCGTCCCGGCCGAGGCCCAGCAGGGTGGCCGACTTCTGGACGCTGAAGTGGCTGCACTCGGAGGCGAAGACGCGCAGTTTCGTCAGGTCGGCGGTGCCGGCCTCCTCGCGGGCGAGCAGCAGCGCCTGGAGGTTGGACTGGGTGCCGCCGCTGGTGAACACGCCGTCGGCGAGTGGGCCGAGGCCGATCCGGCCGGCGGTCCAGTCGATCAGCTTGCGCTCGATGAGGGTGCCGCCGGCGCTCTGGTCCCAGGTGTCCAGGGAGGAGTTGACGGCGGAGAGCACGGCCTCGCCGAGGACGGCGGGGATGACCACCGGGCAGTTGAGGTGGGCCAGGTAGCGCGGGTGGTGGAAGTAGACGGCGTCGCGGAGGTAGACGTCCTCCAGCTCGTCGAGGGCCGCGGAGGCGTCGCCGAGCGGCCGGTCGAGGTCGACGGCGTCGACGACGGGGGCGAGTTCGGCCGGGGTGACGCCGGTGAACGGGCCGCGGGCCGTGGCGAGTTTCCTCGCCACCCGCTCGACTCCTTCGGTGACGGAGCGTCGGTAGGCCTCCGCCGTCGTGTCGTTGAGCAGGTGGGAGCGCATGTGGGGCCCTTCCGGGTGTGGGGTACGCGGTAGGTCGAGCTGACGTAACTTAGGTTAGCCTAACCTAAGTTCGCATACAACAACGGCCCCTCAGCCCGGAAGGGTTGAGGGGCCGTCGGCCCTGTGGGGGGATGAGGGAGGGGCTTGGCGGGCCCCAGGGGTGTCGCTACGCCTCTTCCTGCGTCTCGTCCGGGACCTCGCGCAGGGCGTCCTCGGACAGGCCCTTGCGCCAGTAGCCCACGAACGTGACCCGGCGCCTGTCGAGCCCGCGCTCGCGCACGAAGTGCCGGCGCAGCGCCTTCACGGCGCCGGACTCGCCCGCGATCCAGACGTAGGGGTCCGCGCCGGGCAGCTCGGCGCTCGCGATCGCCGCGACGGCGGAGGGCGCGCCCTCCTCGCGGACCAGCCAGGTGACGGTCGCGTCGGCCTCGGTCGCCGGCTCCATGCGGTCGCCGGCGTAGGGGACTTCGAGGTAGACGTGGGCGCGGGTCTCGGCCGGCAGCCACTCCAGGATCGCCGAGACGGCCGGCAGGGCCGTCTCGTCGCCCCAGAGGAGCACGGAGTCCGCGTCCTCGGGCAGTTGGAAGCGCACGCCGGTGTTCTCGGCCACGGCCGGGCCGAGGACGACCACCCGGTCGCCGCGGCTCGCCTGCTGGGCCCACCGGCAGGCGGGGCCGACGCCCGCCGCGTCGCCGGCCGGGGCCCCGTGGATCGCGAAGTCGATGTCGATCTCGGCCACGGGCTCGGTGCGCTGCGCGCGGACGGTGTACGAGCGCATCACGGCCCGCTCGTCGTGCGGCATGGCCCGGTAGGCGCCCAGGATCGCGTACATGTCCGGGTCGTCCAGCGGGGGCAGCACGGGGGCGTCCTGGCCGGGGTGCGGCAGGAAGAGCGAGAGCGACTGGTCGCGCCCGCCGGAGGCGAAGTTCTTCAGGTCCTCACCGGTGAAGGTGACGCGGACCAGGGACGGGCCGAGCCGCCTCGTCCGGTCGACCTGGAGGGAGAAGAACTGGAACGGGGCGGTCTCGGCGTGCGTCATGGGTCAGGACACCTTCTTGGCGTTCTCGAGGGCCTTGGCCAGGTCCTCCAGGAGCGGGGCGCACTTGGCGTACGAGTAGATCGGCTCGGTCACGCGCGGGATGACCTGGCCGGCCTTGACGGCGGGCAGCGCGGCCCAGGTGGGCTTGGCCTTCAGGGCCTCGGGCTGCAGGGCCGAGGTGCGGTTGTCCAGCATGATGACGTCGGCCTGGTACTTGTCGACGTTCTCCCAGCTGAGGCCCTCGAACCAGCCGCCCTGGTCGAGCTTGGCGGGCGTGACGATGTTGACGCCCAGCTCCTTGAAGTACAGCGTGTCGGTCGGGCGGACCGGGGTGGAGACGTAGAAGAGGTCCGGGGAGCCGGAGCCGATGAGGACCTTGATGTCCTTCTTGCCCTGGGCGGCCTTGCGGACCCGCTCGGCGGCGGCCTCGAAGCGGGCCTTGTCCGCCTTGATCCGTGCGGTCTGCACGTCGGCGCCGAGCGAGGCGGCGAGGTCGGCGTGGCGCTGGAGGACGGCCGGCATGGACTTGTCGGCGGCCCACAGGGCGACGCTCGGGGCGATCTTGAGGATCTTGTCCTTCTGCTCGGCCGGGACGTACCAGAGGTCGTTCTTCTCCCACATGTCCGTGACGAGGAGCTCGGGCTGGAGCTTGAGGTACTCCTCGATCTTGAACTCGCCCCAGACGTTGCCGATGATCTTGACCTTCTTGACGTCGAGGTCGCCGGCCTGGACGTCCGGGGCCTCCGCGCCGGTCTTCGGGTCCTTGACCGTCGTCGGGCCGAAGACGCCCTTGACCTCGATGCCGAAGTCCTTGAGGGCGGCGGCGGTTCCGGTGAAGGCGACGATGTTCTTCGGGACGGACTTGGCCTCGACGGCGGTGCCGCGGTCGTCGGTGAACGTCCACGGACCGGCCTTCCCGCCGGCCTTGGCCGAGTCGCCGCCGCCCTTGGTCTCGCTCCCGCAGGCGGCGAGCGCGGCGCCGAGCCCGAGGGCGCCGCCCGCGGCGAGCAGGCCGCGACGGGTGAGGGAGGTGGCTCGGGCGGTGCTGGGCATGGCGAAGTCGCTTTCGGTACGCGCCGGACGTCGGCGGGTCGGCCTGGTCAAGTCGAAGGTAGGTTAGCCTAACCTCATTCCGATCAACAGGGGTGGGGCAGCCCCTTCCGGCCCCGGGAACGAGTGGAGCCCGTCACCCCGGTGCGGGGTGACGGGCTCCGTCGGGTGCGGGCAGGGGTCAGGCCGACAGGCCCAACTCGCGCGCGATCAGCATCCGCTGGACCTCGCTCGTGCCCTCGCCGATCTCCAGGATCTTGGAGTCGCGCCACATGCGGGCCACCGGGTACTCGTTCATGAAGCCGTAGCCGCCGTGGATCTGGGTCGCCTCGCGGGCGTTGTCGACGGCCACCGTCGAGGAGTACAGCTTCGCGAGCGCCGCCTCCTTCTTGAACGGCTCGCCGAGCACGAGCCGCGAGGCCGCGTCGCGCCAGCCGACCCGGGCCATGTGGGCCCGCATCTCCATGTCGGCGATCTTGAACTGGACGGCCTGGTTGTCGCCGATCGGACGGCCGAAGGCGTGACGTTCCTTCGCGTACTTCACCGACTCGTCGACACAGCCCTGCGCCAGGCCCGTGGCGAGCGCCGAGATGGCGATCCGGCCCTCGTCGAGGATCCGCAGGAACTGCGCGTAGCCGCGGCCCTCCTCGCCGAGCAGGTTCTCCACCGGGACGCGCACGTCGTCGAAGGCGAGTTCACGGGTGTCCGAGGCGTTCCAGCCGACCTTCGAGTAGGGCGCGGCGACCGTGAAGCCGGGCGTGCCCGAGGGGACGATGATCGAGGAGATCAGCGGGCGGCCGTCGGGCTTGCGGCCGGTCACCGCCGTGACCGTGACCAGGCCGGTGATGTCCGTACCGGAGTTGGTGATGAAGCACTTCGAGCCGTTGATGACCCACTGGTCGCCGTCGCGGACGGCGGTGGTGCGGGTGCCGCCCGCGTCCGAGCCGGCGCCCGGCTCGGTCAGGCCGAAGGCGCCGAGCATCTCGCCGGAGCACAGCTTCGGCAGCCACTCCCGCTTCTGCTCCTCGGTGCCGAAGCGGTAGACGGGCATCGCGCCGAGCGAGACGCCCGCCTCCAGGGTGATGGCGACGGAGGAGTCCACGCGGGCGAGCTCCTCCAGCGCGATGCCGAGCGCCAGGTAGTCGCCGCCCATGCCGCCGTACTCCTCGGGGAACGGCAGGCCGAACAGGCCCATGCGGCCCATCTCGCGGACGATCTCGTACGGGAACTCGTGCCGCTCGTAGTAGTCGCCGATCTTCGGCGCCACGACGTCGTGGGCGAACTCCTCCACCGTACGGCGGAGTTCCTCGTGCTCTTCGGAGAGTCGGTGGTCGAGGGACATGGCTCAGGACTCCTTGTGGGAGAGCGCGCGGACGGTACGGGACGGGCTCGGCCGGCCCAGCTGTTCGGCCATCCAGCCGCTCGTGGCGGTCAGGGCGGCCAGGTCGACCCCGGTCTCGATGCCGAGGCCCTGGAGCATCCACACCAGGTCCTCGGTGGCGAGGTTCCCGGTGGCGGACTTGGCGTACGGGCAGCCGCCGAGGCCGCCGGCGGAGGCGTCGACGGTGGTGACGCCGTGCCGGAGCGCGGCGAGCGTGTTGGACAGCGCCTGCCCGTAGGTGTCGTGGAAGTGCACGGCGAGGCGGGAGGTGGGCACCCCGGCCTCGTTGAGCGCCGTGAGCAGGGCGGCGACGTGCCCGGGGGTGGCGACGCCGATGGTGTCGCCGAGGCTCAGCTCGTCGCAGCCCATGTCGGCGAGCGCCTTCGTGACCCGGACGACCTGCTCGATCGGGACGGCGCCCTCCCAGGGGTCGCCGAAGCACATCGAGAGATAGCCGCGGACCGTGAGGCCCGCCTCTATCGCCCGGGTGACGACCGGCCGGAACATCGCGAGCGCCTCGTCGACGGTCCGGTTGAGGTTGGCCTTCGCGAAGGACTCGGTGGCCGAGGCGAAGACGGCGACCTCGCGGGCGCCGAGGTCGAGCGCCCGGTCGAGCCCGCGCTCGTTCGGCACGAGCACCGGCAGCCGCACCGGCAGGCCGCTGACCTGAGGGAACAGCTGCTCGGCGTCGGCCAGTTGGGGCACCCACCGGGGGTGCACGAAGCTGGTCGCCTCGACGGTCGACAGGCCGGCGGCGGCGAGCCGCCGGATGAACTCGGCCTTCACGTCGGTCGGGACGGCCGTCTTCTCGTTCTGCAGCCCGTCCCGCGGCCCCACCTCGTGGATCCGGACCCGCGGGGGCAGCGTGGGGTCGGGCACGCTCATCGGCAGGCCGGTCATGCCGCCTCCTCCTCGTCGCGGGGGGTCACCACGGCCAGGATCTGGTCCATGGCGACGGTCGTGCCGGGCGTGACGTCCAGCTCGGTGACGGTGCCGGCGTGCGGGGCGGAGATGACGTGCTCCATCTTCATCGCCTCGACGACCAGCAGACTCTGCCCGGCCTCGACCTCGTCCCCGACCGCCACCTTCACGACGGTCACGGTGCCGGGCATGGGCGCGGCCAGCGTGTCGGCGCCGCCGTGCCGGGCACCGCTGAGCGCGGCGGCCACCGGGTCGTGGTCCAGGACGTGCCAGGAGTCGCCGTCGCGGCCCAGCCAGCGCCCCTCCGGGGAGGGGGTGACGGTGAAGCGGTGCGTGACGCCGTCGACGGCGAGGACCAGCGCGGAGCCGTCGGCGTCGCCGACCAGCGCCGCGGAGACGGCGCCGCTCTCGTTGCCGGAGGCGGTCCCGCCCTCGTCGCCGGAGGCGGTCCCGAACAGCAGCTCGACGGTCTCCGCCGCGCCGCGCACCCGGACGGTCACCGGCTCGTGGCCGGGCACCCGGAAGTCCAGCGCCGTCCACGCGGGGGTGCCGCCCAGGCGCCATCCCGTACGGGCGTCGAAGGGGTCCGCCCAGGCGGCGCCGTCCGTCGCCCGCGCCGGCACGTGACGCAGCAGCGCCGCCGCCGCGTACACCTCCGGCGGGACCGTGCCGTCGATCAGGCTCTCCGCGTCCCGCTCGACCAGGCCCGTGTCCAGGTCGCCGGTGACCACGTCCGGGTGGGCCAGCAGGCGGCGCAGGAAGCCGGCGTTGGTCGGGACGCCGAGGGTGACCGTGTCGGCCAGGGCCGCGCGGAGCTTGCGCAGGGCCGTCGGGCGGTCCTTGGCGTGGACGATGACCTTCGACAGCATCGGGTCGTAGAGGGACGAGACCTCCGTGCCCTCCGCGAGGCCGGAGTCCGTGCGGACTCCCGCGCCCTGGGGCTCGTTCAGCGCGAGGACCGTGCCGCCGGACGGCAGGAAGCCGCGCGCCGGGTCCTCCGCGCAGATCCGCGCCTCGATCGCCCAGCCGTCGAGCCGGACGTCCTCCTGGGCGAAGGACAGCGGCTCGCCCGCGGCCACCCGCAGCTGCCACTCCACCAGGTCCAGGCCGGTGACGAGCTCCGTCACCGGGTGCTCGACCTGGAGGCGGGTGTTCATCTCCATGAAGTAGTACGAGGACGGGTCGCCGCCCGGCACGATGAACTCGACCGTGCCCGCGCCGACATAGCCGCAGGACCGGGCCGCGTCGACCGCCGCCGCGCCCATCGCCGCCCGGATCTCCGGGGTGAGCAGGACGCTGGGGGCCTCCTCGATGATCTTCTGGTGGCGGCGCTGCAGCGAGCACTCGCGCTCGCCGAGGTGCACCACGTTCCCGTGCGCGTCCGCGAGGACCTGGATCTCGATGTGCCGCGGCCGGTCGATCCACCGCTCCACGAGCAGCGTGTCGTCGCCGAACGAGGACCGCGCCTCGCGCCGCGCCGCCGCGATCTCCTCCTCCAGGACGGCCAGGTCGCGCACCAGGCGCATGCCCTTGCCGCCGCCGCCCGCGCTGGGCTTGAGCAGGACGGGCGCGCCCAGCTCGCGCGCGGCGTCGACGATCTCGGGGTCGGCGGCGCCGGGGACGACGGGCACGCCCGCCGTCCGCACGGTGTCCTTCGCCCGGATCTTGTCGCCCATCAGCGAGATCGCCTCGGCGGACGGTCCGATGAAGACCAGGCCCGCCTCGGCGCAGGCCCGCGCGAAGCCCGCGTTCTCGGCGAGGAAGCCGTAGCCGGGGTGGACGGCCTGCGCGCCGGTGCGCCGGGCGGCGTCGAGCAGGGCGGGGACGGAGAGATACGACTCCGAGGCCGCCGGCGGCCCGATCCGTAGCGCCGTGTCCGCCTCCCGTACGTGCCGGGCCTCGGCGTCCGCGTCGCTGTACACGGCCACCGAACGGACGCCCATCTCCCGCAGGGTGCGGATGACCCGTACGGCGATCTCGCCCCGGTTGGCCACCAGGACGGTGTCGAACATGTGCTGCATCCTCTGGGTCCTCACATCCGGAAGACGCCGAACTGGGGGTCACCCAGGGGCGCGTTGGCACAGGCGGTCAGGGCGAGACCGAGCACCTGCCGGGTCTCCAGCGGGTCGATGACCCCGTCGTCCCACAGCCGGGCCGTCGCGTAGTAGGCGTTGCCCTGCGTCTCGTACTGCGCGCGGATCGGGTCCTTGAAGGCCTCTTCCTCCTCGGCGCTCCACGCGTCGCCGAGCTGGTCGCGCTTGACCGTGGCGAGGACGGACGCGGCCTGCTCGCCGCCCATGACGGAGATCTTGGCGTTGGGCCACATCCACAGGAAGCGGGGGGAGTAGGCCCGGCCGCACATCGAGTAGTTGCCCGCGCCGTAGGAGCCGCCGACGACGACCGTCAGCTTCGGCACGCGCGTGGTGGCCACGGCCGTCACCATCTTGGCGCCGTGCTTGGCGATGCCGCCGTGCTCGTACGCCTTGCCGACCATGAAGCCGGTGATGTTCTGCAGGAACAGCAGCGGGATGCCGCGCTGGTCGCACAGCTCGATGAAGTGGGCGCCCTTCTGGGCGGACTCGGCGAACAGGATGCCGTTGTTGGCGACGATGCCGACCGGGTGGCCGTGGATCCGGGCGAAGCCGGTGACCAGGGTCTGCCCGTACTCCGCCTTGAACTCCTGGAAGCGGGAGGCGTCCACGATCCGCGCGATCACCTCGCGCACGTCGTACGGGGTGCGCGAGTCGACCGGCACCGCGCCGTACAGGCCCGTGGGGTCGACCTTCGGCTCCTCGGCCGGCTCCACCGACCAGGGCAGCGGGCCGCGCTCGGGGAGGGTCGCGACGATGTTCCGGACGATCCGCAGGGCGTGGGCGTCGTCCTCGGCGAGGTGGTCGGTGACGCCGGAGATCCGCGAGTGGACCTCGCCGCCGCCGAGCTCCTCGGCCGTCACGACCTCGCCGGTCGCCGCCTTCACCAGCGGCGGGCCGCCCAGGAAGATCGTGCCCTGGTTGCGCACGATCACGGCCTCGTCGCTCATCGCCGGCACGTACGCGCCGCCGGCCGTGCAGGAGCCCATGACGGCCGCGATCTGCGGGATGCCGGCGCCCGACATCCGGGCCTGGTTGAAGAAGATCCGGCCGAAGTGCTCGCGGTCCGGGAAGACCTCGTCCTGCATCGGCAGGAAGGCGCCGCCGGAGTCGACCAGGTAGAGGCAGGGGAGACGGTTCTCCAGCGCCACCTCCTGGGCGCGCAGGTGCTTCTTCACCGTCATCGGGTAGTACGTGCCGCCCTTGACGGTCGCGTCGTTGGCGACGATCACGCACTCGCGGCCGGAGACCCGGCCGATGCCCGCGATCACGCCCGCGGCCGGGGCCTGGTCGCCGTACATCCCGTCGGCCGCCAGCGGGGCCAGCTCCAGGAACGGCGAACCCGGGTCGAGCAGCGTGTCCACACGGTCGCGGGGCAGCAGCTTGCCGCGTGCGGTGTGCCGGGCGCGGGCCTTCTCGCCGCCGCCGAGGGCGGCCGCGGCGAGCTTGGCGCGCAGGGTCGCGGCCAACTCGTGGTGGGCCGCCTCATTGGCCTGCCAGGCCGCCGAGGCGGGATCCGCCGCGCTCGTCAGCACAGGTGCCTGGTGCATCCGTCGAGCTCCCTTGCTCGGTCGGTCCACTCGGGTTAATGAGCGTTAACGTATGCCCCTCAGGTTAACGACCGCTAACCGGGTTGTCTAGAATCGAATCCATGACCACGACGCCGACCCCGACCGGCCGGACCGACGCCCCGACGCGACGCGAGCAGATCCTCAAGGAGGCCGCGCGCCTCTTCGCCGAGCGCGGCTTCCACGGCGTGGGCGTCGACGAGATAGGAGCCGCCGTCGGCATCAGCGGCCCCGGGCTCTACCGGCACTTCCCCGGCAAGGACGCGATGCTCGCCGAGCTGCTCGTGGGGATCAGCGAGCGGCTGCTCGACGGCGGCCGGCTGCGGGTCGCCGAGTCGGACGGGGACCCCCGCGCCGTCCTCGGCTCCCTCATCGACGGCCACATCGACTTCGCCCTCGACGACCGGCCGCTCATCACGCTGCACGACCGCGAGCTCGACCGCCTCAAGGACGAGGACCGCAAGCGGGTCCGGCAGCTCCAGCGGCAGTACGTCGAGCTCTGGGTCGCCGTCGTCCGCGACCTGTACCCGGCGGCGGGGGAGTACGAGGTGCGCGCCGCCGTCCACGCGGTCTTCGGGCTCCTCAACTCGACCCCGCACCTGGGCGCGCCGCTGGGCCGCACCGAGATGGAGACCCTGCTGCGCGGTCTCGCCCACGGGGCCTTCGGCTCGCTGGGCGGCGGTCAGGGCGCCGCCTAGGAGGAGGGGCGGGGCGCCCGGCAGAATGGGCGCCATGCCGATACTCAGCCGCGCCGCCCTCGTCGAGCACCTCGTCCGGACCCGTATCGCCGGGGACGTCGCCACCCCGCGCGACAACAACCTCAGCCACTACCGGAAGCTCGCCAACGGCGACCGGCACTACTGGCTCGGCCTGGAGCTCGGCGACCGGTGGACCGACGAGCAGGACGTGCTCGCCGTCATGGCCGAGCGGTGCGGTGTCGTCGACGACCCCGCCCACCGGACCGGCCAGGACACCATCGACCCCGAGCTCACCGTCGCCGCCCTGGAGCGCATGGCCGCCCGGCTCGCCAAGGCCGCCGCCGGGAAGGAGCGCGTCCTCTTCGCGACCGGCCACCCCGGCGCGCTCATCGATGCGCACAGCCGGGTGGCCGGCGCGCTGCGGGCGCGCGGCTGCGAGATCGTCCGGATCCCCGGCGGCCTCACCGCCGACGAGGGCTACGTGGTGCAGTTCGCCGACGTCGCCGTCTTCGAGCGGGGCGCCAGCCTGTGGCACACGCACTCCCCGGAGCCGATGAACGCGATCCTGGACGGCCTCGCCGCGCTGGGCGAGCCCGCGCCGGACCTCGTGGTCGCCGACCACGGGTGGGCGGGGCGCGCGGCGCAGCGCGGCGTCGACTCGGTGGGGTACGCGGACTGCAACGACCCGGCGCTGTTCCTGGCGGAGGCCGAGGGGACGATGCAGGTCACCGTGCCGCTGGACGACCACGTCCTGGACCCCCGCTCCTACGAGCCCCTGACGGCGTACCTGCTGGACGCGGCGGGCCTCCTCGGCTGACCCCGGCCCGGCCCCCGCTCCGGGGCCGCCTGCCGCTCCGGGGCCTCGCATCGCTCCCTGGCCTTCCTGCGCTCCGGGGCCTCCCGCCGCTCCGGTGCCCGCCACCGCTCCGGTGCCCGCCACCGCTCCGGCGCCCGCCACCGCTCCGGTTCCTCAGTCCCGGGCCGGGGTCGGGTCCAGGTAGACGCGGCGGATCGAGGGGAAACGGGTCCGGAGGCGGGTCTCCGCGTGGTCGCAGGCCGCCTCCACCTCGGCGGCCGAGGACACGTCCCTGAAGTCGATCTTCGCGGCGACCAGCACCTCGTCCGGCCCCTGGATCAGGGTCGTCAGGTCCACGACCCCGACCACGTGCTCCACGGCGAGCAGCTCCTCGCGGACCTGCTCGCGCATCGGGCGGGGAAGCGGGCGGCCCACCAGGAGCTGCGCGTTGGAGCGGCCGAGGACCCACGCCACGTACACCAGCAGCAGGCCGATGAGGAGCGAGGCGACGCCGTCCCAGACGCCCGACCCGGTGATCTGGCCGCCGAGCAGCCCGCCGGCCGCCAGCATGAGTCCGGCGAGGGCGGCGGAGTCCTCCATGACCACGGCCTTGACCGTGGTGTCCGGGGTCAGCCGCAGATAGCGCGCGAAGGGGGTGCGGGTGCGCTCCGCCTCCGCCCTGACCTGGCGGATCGCCGTGCGCAGCGAGAAGCCCTCCAGGACGCCCGCGACGGCGAGCACCACGTACGAGGCGAGGGGGTCGCCGAGGTCCTCCCCGGCGACCAGGGTGTGGACGCCGTCGTAGAAGGAGAAGACGGCGCCGCCGACGAAGGTGGCGACGGCGGCCAGCAGGGCCCACACGTAGCGCTCGCCCGCGTAGCCGAGTGGATGGTCGTCGTCGGCGGGCCGGTCGCTGCGCTTGAGCGCGGTGAGCAGCAGGCCCTCGGTGACCGTGTCGGCCACCGAGTGGGCGGCCTCCGACAGCATCGCGCTGGACCCGCTGATCAGGCCGGCGACGGCCTTGGCGACGGCGATGCCGAGGTTGGCCGACGCCGCCACGACCACGGTGAAGGTGCTCTCGCTCCGGGTGCTCCGCTCCTGTACCGCCATGGACCGGACGCTACGTCCGGTCGTCAGCGGGGGACGCGAACGACACCCTCCTGGATGACCGAGATGGCCAGCTTCCCGTCCTGGGTGAAGATCCGGGCCTGGCCGAGGCCGCGTCCGCCGGACGCCGTGGGCGACTCCTGGTCGTACAGCAGCCACTCGTCGGCACGGAAGGGGCGGTGGAACCACATGGCGTGGTCCAGCGACGCCCCGACGACGTCGCCGACGGCCCAGCCGCCGCGCCCGTGGGCGAGCAGGATCGAGTCCAGCAGCGTCATGTCGGAGACGTACGTGGCCAGGACGACGTGCAGGAGGGGGTCGTCGGCCAGCTTGCCGTTGGTGCGGAACCACACCTGGGAGCGGGGCTCGCGCGGGGTGCCGACCGTGCCCCAAGGGGGCGTCTCGGCATAGCGCAGGTCGACCGCGGCCCGGGCCTCGATCAGCCGGTCCGCGACCTCGCGGGGCAGGTGGCGGGGCAGCATCTCGGCGGGCGTCGGCAGCGACTCGGGGTCCGGCGCGGGCGGCATGTCCGCCTGGTGGTCGAGCCCCTCCTCGTACGTCTGGAAGGACGCCGACAGGTGGAAGATCGGCTGGCCGTGCTGGACGGCCACCACCCGGCGGGTGGTGAAGGAACGCCCGTCGCGGATGCGGTCCACGTTGTAGACGATCGGCGCGCCCGGGTCCCCGGGACGCAGGAAGTACGCGTGGAGCGAGTGGGCGAGCCGGTCCTCGGGGACGGTGCGTCCCGCCGCCACCAGCGCCTGGGCGGCCACCTGGCCGCCGAAGACGCGGGGGACGATCGAGGCCCGGGACTCGCCCCGGAAGATGTCCTGCTCGATCCGCTCGAGGTCGAGCAGATCGAGCAGGTCATCCAGTGCTTTGTGCTCGTCGGGCACTTACAGGCCCATCGACTTGGCGATGATCGACTTCATGATCTCGCTGGTGCCGCCGTAGATGCGGTTGACGCGGTTGTCCGCGTACAGGCGGGCGATCGGGTACTCGTTCATGTAGCCGTAGCCGCCGTGCAGCTGGAGGCAGCGGTCGATCACGCGGTGCGCGACCTCGGTGCAGAAGAGCTTGGCGGAGGCGGCCTCGGCCGGGGTCAGCTCGCCCGCGTCCAGGGCCTCCAGGGCGCGGTCGGCGACGGCCTCGGCGGCGTCGACCTCGGCCTGGCAGGCGGCCAGCTCGAACTTGGTGTTCTGGAAGTGCGCGACCGGCTTGCCGAAGACCGTGCGGTCCGTCACGTACTGCTGGGCGAACCGGACGGCGGCCTTGGCCTGCGCGTACGCGCCGAAGGCGATGCCCCAGCGCTCGGAGGCGAGGTTGTGGCCGAGGTAGGAGAAGCCCTTGCCCTCCTCGCCGAGCAGGTCCTCGACGGGCACCTTGACGTCGACGAAGGCGAGCTCGGCGGTGTCCGAGGTGCGCAGGCCCAGCTTGTCCAGCTTGCGGCCGATGGAGTAGCCCTCGGACTTGGTGTCCACGGCGAAGAGGGAGATGCCGAAGCGGCGGTCCTCGGCCGAGGGGGCGGAGGTGCGGGCACAGACGATGACGCGGTCGGCGTGGACGCCGCCGGTGATGAAGGTCTTCGCGCCGTTGAGGACGTAGTGGGTGCCGTCCTCGGAGAGCTTGGCGGTGGTCTTCATGCCCGCGACGTCGGAGCCGGTGCCCGGCTCGGTCATCGCGAGGGCCCACATCTCCTCGCCGGAGACGAACTTCGGGAGGTAACGCTTCTTCTGCTCGTCGGTGGCGAGCATCTTGATGTACGGCAGGGCGAGCAGGACGTGCACGCCGGAGCCGCCGAAGTGCACGCCGGCGCGGGAGGTCTCCTCGTAGAGGACGGCCTCGAACTTGTGGGTGTCCAGGCCGGCGCCGCCGAACTCCTCCGGCACGTTGATGCCGAAGACGCCGAGCTCGCCGAGCTTGTCGTAGAACTCGCGCGGCGCCTGACCGGCGGCGAACCACTCGTCGTAGACGGGGACGACCTCGGCCTCGATGAAGGCCCGGATGGTCTCCCGGAACGCCTCGTGGTCCTCGTTGAATACGGTACGGCGCACGGTGCGACTCCTCCGGTATGCGGGCCCAGTTGTCTAAGCGCTTGCTCAGTCTGTCGTCAACGAAGTTACCCAGCGGTCACCCACCCTGTCCAGACTCAGCGCCTGTGATCCAGGCCCGCCCCACGGAGTCGTATCCGTACACGGGCCGGCCCTTCGCCCCGCTCGTCCGGAAGGGCGCGCCGTCCTCGTCCCCGATCCGGACGGTGCCCCGGCGCCCCTCCGAGCTCCACTCCAGCTCCAGGTACCAGCGGCAGTCGCATCCCGCCGCCCCCGCCGAGACCAGCAGCTCCTCCGGCTCGGCGGCGCTGACCGCGTACGGGAAGGAGACCGCCGGGAGCGTCCGGCCCTCCTCCCCGGAGGCGTCGTACCCGTCCAGCGCCCGCGCCACCGGCCGCGGCCGGTCCAGGTCCACCTCGAAACGGCGCGGCGTCACCGCCCCGCCGCACCCGTCGTCCGTCCGGTACGCCGCCCACGGCAGCGGCGCGCCCCGCTCCACCACCCGCACGTGCAGCGCCTGGAGCACCACCGCCGCCGCGCCCTTCCCCTGGACCGACACCCGTACCAGCGTCTCCCCGCCGTCCACGGCCCCCTGCGCCGCCGCCCAGCTCCGCGCGTCGGCCGGCTCCGGCGGGGGCGGGGGCGTGCGCTCCACGAGGTAGGTGTGCCCGCACCCGTTCTTCCAGAGGTGCGAGGCGACCGTCCACGTCAGCGGCGCCGGCGGTTCGGCGGCCCGCTCCCGGGTCTTTCCCGGTAGGAGTACGGCTCCGAGCGTCACCGCCCCCACGACCGCCAGCGCTGCGCCGACCACGCCCGCCCACCCCCACCTGCCCCGCCGCCGTCCGGACGGGAGGCCCGGCACGCGCGCGTGCACGGGTTCCCGCTCGGGCTCGGGCGCCGCCTCCGGGGCCGGGGCCGCCTCCGGGGCCGGCGCGGGCACGGGACCCGGCTTCGGTCCGGGAGCCTGCTTCGGTCCGGGAGCCGGCTTCGGTCCGGGCTCCTGCTCCGGGCCCGGTTCCTGCGCCGGTCCGGGTTTCTGCTCCGGGCCGGGCTCCTGCGCCGGTCCCGGTTCCTGCTCCGAGCCGGGTTCCTGCTCCGGGGCGGGCTCCCGCTCCGGGCCGGGTGCGGGCTCCTGCTCCGGGCCGGGCGGGGGCGCCGGCTCCGTGTCGGGCCCAGGCGCCGACAGGCGGCGGGCGCCGTCCGCGCGGCTCCAGGCTGCCGCCAGGGCCCGCCGCTCCTCCCCGTCCGCCCCGCACAGCAGGGCGAGGCGGTCGACCACGGCGAACCCCTCCGGGACGGTCGCGCCGGAGCAGTAGCGGTGGAGGGTGGACGCGCTCACGCCCAGGCGCCGGCCCAGCGCCTCGTAGCTCCTCCCGTCCCGCGCCTTCAGGGCGCGCACGAGCCGCGCGAACTCCTCGACGGCGGCCTTCGGCATTCCATCCCCCTCGACCCGCGTCCCACCCTCTTCACGTCCTTGCACGTCAGCGGGGGTGGAACGGTTCCGGGACGGAGGGTGGGCGCGTCACCGTTGCCGGCGGCGGGCGCCGGCCCGAGGCTGGTCGAGCACTGACCGAACGACCCGACGGGGGATCCACCACGATGCACAAGCTCCGTACCGCACTCGCCACCGCCGCCGCTGCCGCCCTGGGGCTCGCGGCCCTCGCCACGGCCCCGGCGCAGGCCGCCGCCCAGCCCGCCTTCCTCGCCGCCTCCCAGATGCCGGCGTCGTCGACGCCGTGGACCGCCACCCAGGTCTTCACCGGCGTCCCGGAGAACGGCGGCGTCCTCTGCGCCCCGTACAAGATCCCGGCGCAGAACACCCGCTACCGCGAGTTCAGCACCGAGCTCGACACCAACGGCGTCCAGGTCACCACCGTCGCCCGCACCGAGGCCGACGCCGTGAAGCTCGTCGACACCCTCCGCAAGGCCCTCGCCGGCTGCGGCGCCGCGCTGGAGCGGCAGAACCCGGGCCTGCGGGCCGTCAGCGCCTTCCACGGCAAGCTCGCCGTCGAGGAGGGCGCCTGGGTCTACAGCCTGGACACCGCCGACCCGCAGATCGGCAGCACCGACATCCACCTCTTCTCCGTCGGCCGCGACGGCCGCACCGTCACCCTCGTCCGCTGGGGGCAGATGGGCGACCTCGCGGACGCCCCGCTGACCGCCTTCCGCACCACGACGAAGACCGCCGTCGACAAGCTCTACTGATCCGTCGCCTCGCCGAGCGCGAACCACAGCTCCATCCGCACGTCCGGGTCGTCCAGGTCCCGGTCGAGGAGGGCCGCGCAGCGGGCGATCCGCTGGCGGACGGTGTTGCGGTGCACGTCGAGGGCCACCGCCGTCCGGTCCCAGCTGCCGTGCAGGGAGAGCCAGGCGCGCAGGGTCTCCCTGAGCGGTTCGCTCAGGGGCGCGAGGAGGGTCCGGGCGTGGGCGGCGGCCTCGTCCGGGTCCACGAGGGACGCGAGGCCGCCCGGGCGGTGGCGCACGAGCGCCGACCGGGTGGCCTCCGCCCGGCGCAGGGCCCGCGCGGCCTGCCCGTCGGCGGCGGGGAGGTCCCCGGCTCCGGCCGGGGCGGAGACGCCGAGGAACCACCCGGGCTGCGCGGTGACGGCGGAGGAAGCGGGCAGAAGGAGACGCGCCCGGGCGGGGACCGCCCCGGCGCCACCGGCCGCTCCCGCCTCCCCCGGGGACCCTCCCGTCCCCGTCGGAGGCCTGTCCGCACCGCCGGGCGCTCCCGTCTCCACCAGCGCCGTCCCCAGCGACGCCGCCAGGTCCGCCACCGCGAACGGGGTGCCGTCGCCGCCCCGCGCGTGGACCACCGTCCACGGCCCCGGGTCCAGGGCGGCCGCCGCCTCCGCCGGGGAGGCGCCCAGGAGCAGCCGGACCAGGGCCCCGTCCCGTGCCGCCGCGTCCGCGCCCCGGTGCGGGGCCGTCAGGAGGGACAGCAGGACCACCGCGACCCCGGCGATCGTGCGGTCGCCGGGGTCCCGCCGCTCCGTCGCCACCCCCAGGGCCAGCCCGTCGCCGCCCCCGAGGGCGTACGCCGCGAGGCGCAGCCCCCCGCCCTCGCCGCTCGCCGACGCCGGCCCGCCCGGGCGCGGGCCCAGGACCCCCGCCAGTTCCCGCAGCGCCCGCGCCGCCTCCGCCGGGACCTCCCGGCCGGCCGCCGCCGACTCCGTGCCGTCCGCGGCGAGGAGGACCGCCCGGCCGCCGAGCCGGGCGGCGAGCGCGCCGAGGACCGCGGGGACGGGCGCCGGGCGTGCCGCCGCCGTCGCCAGGGACTGCTGGGCCTCCGTCACCCGGCGCAGCTCGTGCAGCCGGGCCTCCGCCATCAGCCGCCACACGGCCCGCGCCACCGCCGTGAACGGGGTGCGCGGCGGCACCTCGAGGAGCGGGAGGCCCTGACGGGCGCAGGCCTCGACCAGACCCGCCGGGACCGTGTCGTACACCGGCGTCACCCCGAAGGCGAGCGCCGCCGCTCCCGCCTCCACCACCCGCTCCACGTACCGCGCCGGGTCGGTGAGCTGCACGCCCGCCGTCATCAGGAGTTCGCCGCCGAGCAGGTACGGGTACGGGTCGGCCATCTCCGAGGTGTGCACCCAGTGCAGCGGTACGTCCCCGGGCCCGGCGAGCAGCCGCAGGCCCAGGTCCCGGCGGGCGAGCAGCGCGGCGAGCGGGATCGGCGGGGCCGGGGGAGTGAACGCGGGGTGCGCGGGGCTCGTCGTCATGGACCCTTCGTACACCATGGGCTCGTACAGTGGAGGAAACGCACACTTCTGCGCTGCTTCACCGGCGCCTACCGTCGTGCCGGAGAACCATCCCCTCGCCCCCCGGAGGACCCGACCATGAGCAGCAGCGACCAGAACACCCCGCGCGGCCCGATCGACTCGTCCCGCATCCCGCGGTACGCCGGTCCCGCGACGTTCGCCCGGCTGCCGCGGCTCGACGAGGTCGGCGCCGCCGACGTCGCCGTGGTCGGCATCCCCTTCGACAGCGGCGTCTCCTACCGCCCCGGCGCCCGCTTCGGCGGCAACGCCATCCGCGAGGCCTCCCGCCTGCTGCGCCCCTACAACCCGGCGCAGGACGCCTCCCCGTTCGCCCTCGCCCAGGTCGCGGACGCCGGTGACATCGCGGTCAACCCGTTCAACATCAACGAGGCCGTCGAGACCATCGAGGCCGCCGCCGACGACATGCTCGCCACCGGCGCCCGCATGATGACCCTCGGCGGCGACCACACCGTCGCCCTGCCGCTGCTCCGCTCGGTCGCGAAGAAGCACGGCCCCGTCGCCCTGCTCCACTTCGACGCCCACCTCGACACCTGGGACACCTACTTCGGCGCCGAGTACACCCACGGCACCCCGTTCCGCCGCGCCGTCGAGGAGGGCATCCTCGACACCTCCGCCCTGTCGCACGTCGGCACCCGCGGCCCGCTCTACGGCAAGCAGGACCTGACGGACGACGAGAAGATGGGCTTCGGCATCGTCACCTCTGCGGACATCTACCGCCGCGGCGCCGACGAGGTCGCCGACCAGCTCCGCCAGCGCATCGGCGACCGCCCGCTGTACATCTCCATCGACATCGACTGCCTCGACCCGGCCCACGCCCCGGGCACCGGCACCCCCGAGGCGGGCGGCATGACCTCCCGCGAGCTCCTGGAGATCCTCCGCGGCCTCGCCTCCTGCAACCTCGTCGGCGCCGACGTCGTCGAGGTCGCCCCCGCCTACGACCACGCCGAGATCACGGCCGTGGCCGCCTCCCACACGGCCTACGAGCTGACGACGATCATGTCCCGCCAGATCGCGGCGGCGCGCGACGCCGGCTGACCCGCGTCGCCGGCCCCGCCCGCTGCTTCCGCGCCCCACGCGGCCGGCGGCCGGGCGGGACCGGTGACACCCGTCCGGCCGGGGTTCCTTCGCGCCTGGCGTCGGGCCGGTTCTTTCCGCCTGGCGTCCGGACGGGCTGCTTCCCGCCCGGTGTCCGGCTGGGCTGCTTCCCGCCCGGTGTCAGGTCGGCTCCTTCCCGCCCGCCGTGCGGTCCGCCCCGCCCGCCGTCCGGTCCGCCCCGCCCGCCGTGCGGTCCGCCCCGCCCGCCGTGCGGGGCCGCCCGCCACGCAGGTCCGCCGGTCGTACGGGTCCGCCCGCCGTATGGGTCCGCCCGCCATGCAGGGCCGCCCGCCAATGCAGGGCCGCCCGCCGTACGCGGCCCGGCAGGGGGCCCTCCCGGTCGGGGGAGACCCAGGGAAGAGGGCCGGGGTCGCGGACCCACCGCCCCGGGCGGGACCGGACCTGGGGCAGGCTGGACCTGCCCGCCGTCACCGGGCCGCGCCCGACCGACCACGTCACGCCCCGAGGGACCCATGACCCACGACCATGACCTCGTGCTGCGGCCCACCGCCGCGCAGATCGCCGCCGCCCTCACCCCGCCCCCCGGGCGAACCGGCGGCGACCTCGTCGTCGAGACCCTCTCCGGCCTCGGCGCGACCACCGTCTTCGGCCTCCCCGGCCAGCACGCCCTCGGCATGTTCGACGCCCTGCGCCGCTCGGACCTGCGCTACGTCGGACTCCGCGTCGAGAACAACGCCGGCTTCGCCGCCGACGCGTACGGCCGGATCACCGGCGAGGCCGCCCCGCTGCTGCTCTCCACCGGCCCCGGCGCGCTCATGTCCCTCGCGGCGCTCCAGGAGGCGGCCGCCGCCTCCGCGCCGGTCCTCGCGATCGGCAGCCAGGTCCCGACGGCCGGGCTCGGCGGCGGCCGGCACGGCTACCTGCACGAGCTGCGCGACCAGCAGGCCTCGTTCCGGGACGTCGTGAAGTCGGTCCACACCGTCCGCACGCACTCGCAGATCCCCTCCGCGATCGCCGCAGCCTGGAAGTCGGCGCTCACCGCCCCGCACGGGCCCGTGTGGGTGGAGATCCCGCAGGACGTGCTGCTCGCCGGGACGACGCTCCCCGTGGTCACGGCCATGGACGCGACCCCCGACGAGGTCGTGCCCCGCCCCGAGCTGACCGCGGTGGCCGCGCACCTGCTGGCGAACGCCGAGCGCCCGGCGATCATCGCGGGCGGCGGGGTCGTCCGCTCGGACGCCTCCGGCAAGCTGCTCGCGCTCGCCGAGCGGATCGACGCGCCCGTCGTCACGACCTTCGGCGGCAAGGGCGCCTTCCCGTGGGAGCACGCGCTGTCCCTGCAGTCCTGGCTGGAGGACCGGCACACCACCGACTTCCTGGAGGACGCGGACGTCCTCCTCGTGGTCGGCTCGGGCCTCGGCGAGCTGTCCTCGAACTACCACACCTTCGCCCCGCGCGGCCGGATGATCCAGATCGAGGCCGACGCCGGCAAGCTGGAGTCGAACCACCCGGCCCTCGGCATCCACGCGGACGCCCGGCTGGCGTTGCAGGCGATCCTGGAGACGGTGGACGTACGCCGGGACGCCGGCGCCCCGGAGCGGGTGCGGGCCGTCCTGGACAAGGTCCGCGAGCGGCTGGCCGCCCAGGACCTCGGCCTGGAGCAGCGGGTCGTCGCCGCCGTGCGCGCGGCGCTGCCGGACCGGGCGCCCAGCTTCTGGGACATGACGATCCTGGCGTACTGGGCCTGGTCGGCCTTCGACGCCCGCCGCCCCAACACCATGCACTCCGCGCAGGGCGCCGGTGGCCTCGGCTACGGCTTCCCCGCCGCCCTGGGGGCGGCCGCGGCCGACCCGACCCATCCGGTCCTCGCGGTGTCCGGCGACGGCGGCGCGATGTACTCGATCGCGGAGCTGGCGACGGCGAAGCAGTACGGCCTCGACGTCACCTGGCTGATCGTCGACGACGGCGGCTACGGCATCCTGCGCGAGTACATGACGGACGCCTTCGGCGAGGCCACGGCGACCGACCTGTCCCGGCCGGACTTCGTCGCGCTCGCGGAGTCCTTCGGCGTCCCGGCCGTCCTCACCACCCCGGACGCCCTCACCGAGGACCTCTCCAGGGCCCTCAGGACCCCGGGCCCGTCGGTGGTCGTCCTCCCGGCCCTGCTGAGGATGTTCGAACCGACCCACCTCTGACCGGCCCCGAGTCCGGTCCGGAGACCGGTGCGGAGTCCGGTCCGGAGACCGGCCCCGCCAGCCCCTGAGGGTCCTCTCGCCGGCCGCCGCGGGCCTAGGACCTCCGACCCGGTCGGGTCCGACCTCCGACCGGTCTTCGCCGCCGAATTGTTGCGGCGGGATGAAATCGCACGTCGGCCGCGTTGCGCCTTCCGGTAGAGCAGGACGGACGGGAGGCGCCACGTGGCGGCGGTGGGGCAGGAACAGACGGAGGCGCGACAGCCGGGCTGGGCGCGCAGGCTGTGGGGATACGCCTGGCGCTACAAGGCGAACGTGGCCCTCGCCCTCGGCTCCTCGCTGGGCGGCATGGCCGTGATGGCGCTCGTCCCGCTGATCACCAAGGTGATCATCGACGACGTGATCGGCTCGAAAACCGGGTCCCTGGCTCTGTGGACCGGGCTGCTCATCGGCTCCGCCGTCGTCGTCTACGCCCTCACCTACGTCCGCCGCTTCTACGGCGGACGGCTCGCCCTCGACGTGCAGCACGATCTGCGCACCGAGATGTTCGGCACCATCACCCGGCTCGACGGGCGCCGGCAGGACGAGCTGTCCACCGGGCAGGTCGTCGGGCGGGCCACCAGCGACCTGCAGCTCATCCAGGGGCTGCTCTTCATGCTCCCGATGACCCTCGGGAACTTCCTGCTCTTCTTCATCTCGCTCGGCGTGATGGCCGCCCTGTCCCTGCCGCTCACCCTGGTCGCGCTCGCCGTCGCGCCCGCCCTCTGGTGGATCGCCCGCCGCAGCCGCACCCGTCTGCACCCCGCCACCTGGTACGCACAGCAGCAGGCCGCCGCCGTCGCCGGCGTCGTCGACGGGGCCGTGACCGGCGTGCGGGTGGTGAAGGGCTTCGGGCAGGAGGAGCAGGAGACCGGCAAGATCCGCGAGGCCGGGCGGAAGCTCTTCGCTGGCCGCCTGCGCACCATCCGGCTCAACGCGAGGTACACCCCGGCCCTCCAGGCCGTGCCCGCCCTCGGCCAGGTCGCCGTCCTCGCCCTCGGCGGCTGGCTCGCGTACCGGCACCAGATCACCCTCGGCACCTTCGTCGCCTTCTCCGCCTACCTCGCCTCCCTCGTCGGCCCGGTCCGCATGCTCGCCATGGTCCTCACCGTCGGCCAGCAGGCCCGCGCCGGCGTCGAGCGGGTCCTGGAGCTCATCGACACCGAACCGACCCTGCGGGACGGCACGAAGGAGCTCCCCGCCGACGCGCCCGCGACGGTCGAGTTCGACGACGTGTCCTTCGCGTACGAGGACGGCAGCCCCGTCCTCCGGGGCTTCTCGCTGGAGATCCGGCCCGGCGAGACCGTCGCCGTCGTCGGTTCCTCCGGCTCCGGCAAGTCCACCGTCTCGCTGCTGCTGCCCCGCCTCTACGACGTGACCCACGGCGCCGTCCTCGTCGGCGGCCACGACGTCCGCGAGCTCACCCTCGACTCGCTGCGCGCCGCGATCGGGCTCGTCCCCGAGGACTCCCTCCTCTTCTCCGACACGGTCCGCGCCAACATCGCGTACGGCCTGCCGGAGGCCACCCAGGAGCAGATAGAGACGGCCGCCCGCGCCGCCCAGGCCGACCGCTTCATCGCCGAGCTCCCGGACGGCTACGACACCAAGGTCGGCGAGCACGGCCTCACCCTCTCCGGCGGCCAGCGCCAGCGCATCGCGCTGGCCCGCGCGATCCTCACCGACCCCCGGCTGCTGCTCCTCGACGACGCCACCTCCGCCGTCGACGCCAAGGTCGAGCACGAGATCCACGAGGCCCTGAAGTCCGTGATGGCCGGCCGCACCACGCTGCTCATCGCGCACCGCCGCTCCACCCTGGGCCTCGCCGACCGGATCGCCGTCCTCGACGGCGGCCGGCTCGCCGACATCGGCACCCACGAGGAGCTGGAGCGGCGCTCCGCGCTCTACCGGCGCCTGCTCACCGACCCCGACGAGCTGGGCGCCGTCTCACCCGGCCACCTCCCCCCCGTCGAGGTGCCGGAGGACCGCACGCTGCGGGCCGAGCTGGACGCCGAGTTCGACGCGGAGCGGGGGATCACCCCCACGCTGTGGGAGCGAGAGGAGGCCGAGGAGGGAGAGCCGAAGGCGCCCGGGGCCACCCCGGAGCTGCTCGCCGCCGTCCAGGCCCTGCCGCCCGCCGCCGACACCCCGGACGTCGACGAGACCCGGGCCGTCTCGCCCGAGGAGTCGTACGGGCTGCGCCGTCTGCTGCGCGGCTTCGGCCTGCCCCTGCTCGTCAGCCTGGGGCTGGTCGCCGTGGACGCGGGCGCGGGCCTGCTGCTGCCGATCCTGATCCGGCACGGCATCGACGAGGGCGTCAACCGGCTCGCCATCGGCGCCGTCTGGGCCGCCTCCGCCCTCGCCCTGGTGACCGTGCTCGTCCAGTGGGTGGCGCAGACCGCCGAGACCCGGATGACCGGCCGCACCGGCGAGCGGATCCTCTACGCGCTGCGCCTGAAGATCTTCGCCCAGCTCCAGCGGCTCGGCCTGGACTACTACGAGCGCGAGCTGACCGGCCGGATCATGACCCGGATGACCACGGACGTCGACGCCCTGTCGACCTTCCTGCAGACCGGTCTCGTCACGGCCTTCGTCTCCGTCGTCACCTTCTTCGGCATCATGGGCGCGCTGCTCGTGCTCGACCTCCAGCTCGCCCTGGTGGTGTTCGCGACCCTGCCGGTGCTCGCCGTCGCCACGTACTTCTTCCGCCGCTCCAGCGTGAAGGCGTACGAGCTGGCCCGTGAGCGGATCAGCGTGGTCAACGCCGATCTGCAGGAGTCGGTGGCGGGCCTGCGGATCGTGCAGGCCTTCCGGCGCGAGCGGTCCGGTGCCGAGCGCTTCACGGCCCGCAGCGAGGAGTACCGCGAGGCCCGCGTCCGGGGCCAGTGGCTGATCTCGGTCTACTTCCCCTTCGTCACGCTGCTGTCCTCGGTGGCCGCCGCGGCCGTCCTGATCGTCGGCGCGCACCGCATCGAGGACGGCACGCTCACCACCGGCGCGCTCGTCGCCTACCTGCTCTACATCGACCTGTTCTTCGCGCCCGTGCAGCAGCTGTCCCAGGTCTTCGACGGCTACCAGCAGGCCGCGGTCTCGCTGAAGCGGATGCAGGAGCTCCTCCAGGAGCCCACCTCCACCGCCGCCGCGGCCGCCCCGCGCGAGGTCGCGCGCCTGCGTGGCGAGATCGCCTTCGAGAACGTGTCCTTCGCCTACGGGAGCGATGCCGGCGATCCGGAGGCGGCCGCGCTGACCGGCGTCGACCTGCGCATCCCCGCCGGTCAGACCGTCGCCTTCGTCGGCGAGACCGGTGCGGGCAAGTCGACCCTGGTCAAGCTGGTCGCCCGGTTCTACGACCCGACGGACGGCCGGGTCACCGCCGACGGCATCGATCTGCGCGAGCTCGACCTCACCGCGTACCGCCACCGGCTCGGCGTCGTCCCGCAAGAGGCGTACCTCTTCCCCGGCACGGTCCGCGACGCCATCGCGTACGGGCGCCCGGACGCCACCGACGCCGAGGTGGAGGCCGCGGCCCGCGCGGTCGGCGCCCACGACATGATCGCCACCCTCGACGGCGGCTACCTCCACGAGGTCGCCGAGCGCGGCCGCAACCTCTCGGCGGGGCAGCGCCAGCTCATCGCCCTGGCCCGCGCCGAACTGGTCGACCCCGACGTGCTGCTGCTCGACGAGGCCACCGCCGCCCTCGACCTGGCGACCGAGGCCCAGGTCAACGCGGCCACCGACCGCCTCGCCGGCCGCCGCACCACCCTGGTGGTGGCCCACCGCCTCACCACGGCCGCCCGCGCGGACCGGGTGATCGTGATGGACCACGGCCGGGTCGCGGAGGACGGCAGCCACGACGAACTCCTCGCCCGCGACGGGCGCTACGCGGCCCTGTGGCGCACCTTCATCGGCGAGGCCGAACCGGCGAGCGTCGAGGCGGTCTGACGGGCCCGGCGCCCGGCGTACACGTGGCGGTCTCACGGGCCCGGCTCACGGGGCGGACGAGGCGGTCTGAGGGTCCGGTACACGGCACGCATGAGTACGAGCGCCGATGCCGGCGGGCGGCGGCCCGGGATTGAATCGCTCCCATGAGCGACCACCCGCGGCTCCCGTCCGCCCCGTCCGCCGCCCCGAACGAGGCACGCCGGTTCCGTGTCCGTGCCCTGTGGGCCGGGCTGCTGCTGATCCCGGCGACCGTCCTGGTCGTGATCCTCGCCCTCGCCTCCGAGAGCGGCACGGCCTGCGTCATGCACGGCACGTGCCGCGACGTTCCCGGCCCGCTCTACCTCTGCACCCTCGCCGTGGCGGTCGGCGCCCTGATCTGGACGCAGTCCACCCCGGACGGCGCCCCGCCCGCCCCCGCCCGCAAGGCCGGCCTCGCCGTCCTCCTGGGCGCCGACCTCCTGTTCCTCACCCTCGTCGCGACGTATTTCGCCGGCTGAGCGCGCTCCGACCCGGCCGCCGGCAACCGAATCGCGGTCGGCTGCGTCGTATGCACATACGACCGGAAGCAGGGGGGCGGGCGCGTGTTCGGTGGGGTTGGGGTGGGAGTGGTTCGGCGGCCGCTCGTGTGTCTGCTCGGACTGGTCCTCGCCGTCGGGGCGCTCGTGCTGGCCGGGCCCGTCTCCGGGAGTGCCGACGCCGCCTCCGTGTGCACCGGGCGGCCCACCCGCACCGTCGGTTTCGTCACCGGGGAGCTGCGGCTCTTCCGGACCCGGCACTACGTCTGCGCGCTCGTGGTGGCGAAGGGGCCCGGCGCGCCGCGGCCGATGTCGGTATCGCTGCAGCCGCGTGGCGGCCGGGCCGCGGTCAGTTCCGGGCGGTTCTCGCGGCAGGCCGGGCCGGTGACCGTGCACGCCCTCAACCGGTGCGTACGGGCCTCGGCGGCCGTCTCGGGACGTGGCACGACCACCGGCTGGATCCTGTGCTGATGCAGAGGTAAGTCCCAACCAGGTCTGGCGGCCCGCACGTTGACCCCGCTAGGTTCACGACACCGTTGTGAACCAAGGGGAGGGTGAATGCGCAAGTCGCTGAGATGGGTGCTGTCGCTCTCGGTGCTCATAGGCACCGTGGGCTCGACCGGCGTGGCTACCGCCGCGGACACGGAGACCGGCAGCACGTCCGTCGTCGACTCGCAGAGCACGGACATCAAGGACCGCATCCTGGCGATCCCCGGGATGAGCCTGATCGAGGAGAAGCCGTACGCCGGCTACCGCTTCTTCGTCCTGAACTACGAACAGCCGATCGACCACCGCCGGCCGTGGGCCGGTACGTTCCAGCAGCGGATCGCGATCCTCCACAAGGACACGGACCGCCCCACCGTCTTCCGCACGAGCGGATACGGGCTGAGCACCACCCCGAGCCGGACCGAGCCGACCCGGATCGTGGACGGCAACCAGGTCTCCATGGAGTACCGCTTCTTCTCGCCGTCCCGCCCGCAGCCGGCCGACTGGTCGAAGCTGGACATCTGGCAGGCCGCGAGCGACCAGCACCGCATCTACACCGCGCTGAAGTCGATCTACGGCAAGAAGTGGCTGTCCACCGGCGCCTCCAAGGGCGGCATGACGGCCACCTACTACGAGCGCTTCTACCCGAAGGACATGGACGGCGTCGTCGCCTACGTGGCGCCCAACGACGTGGTCAACCAGGAGGACTCGGCCTACGACCGGTTCTTCGAGACGGTCGGCACCAAGGACTGCCGCGACCGGCTGAACAACATGCAGCGCGAGGCGCTGGTCCGGCGCGAGCCGCTGGAGAAGAAGTACGAGGCCTGGGCGAAGTCCGAGGGCGCCACCTTCAACACGGTCGGCTCGCTCGACAAGGCGTACGAGGCCGTCGTCCTCGACTTCGTGTGGGGCTTCTGGCAGTACTACGGCCAGGCCGTCTGCGACCAGATCCCGGACGCCGCCACCGCGAGCGACGACACCGTCTACGAGACGATCGACGCCTACTCCGGCTGGTCCGCGTACACCGACCAGGGCCTGGAGTACTACACGCCGTACTACTACCAGGCGGCGACCGAGCTCGGCTCGCCCACCATCACGCAGCCCCACCTGGCGGGCCTGAGCCGCTACGGCTACCAGCCGGCCAGTTCCTTCGTGCCGCGTGAGATCCCGATGAAGTTCAAGCCGTGGGTCATGCGGGACGTCGACACGTGGGTCCGCCACAACGCGAACCACATGCTCTTCGTCTACGGCGGCAACGACCCGTGGGGCTCCGAGCAGTTCCGCCTCGGCAAGGGGGCCCGCGACAGCTACGTGTACGTCGCGCCGGGCGCCAACCACGGTGCCAACGTGGCCGGTCTCGTCGAGGCCGAGAAGGCCAACGCCACCGCCCGCATCCTCGCCTGGGCCGGGGTCGACGCCCCCGCCGCGCAGGCCGCCCAGCCGCTGGCGCGCTTCGACGCCCGCCTCGACAGGCCGGTCGACGAGGACGCCACCCGGGAGCACGGCCTGCGCCCGTAGCCCTCGGATCCCCGTCGTACGCCGTGAGCCGGCACCCCGCCGTACGGGGTGCCGGCTCACCGCCGTCACGCGTACGACAGGCCGTGGCCCACCGGGTACAGCACCTTCGCCGGGTCGTCCGCGTCCTGTATCGGGACGGGCAGCCGGCCGCGCGGGTCGGCCCGGCCCGCGAGCACCCGGACCGCGGCGCGCAGTTCGACGTCCGTCCAGGAGTAGGAGGCGAGCGTGGCCCGCTGTCCGCTGATCCGGGCGACGTCGTACGGGTTGCGGATGGCGATCGTGACGACCGGCACGCCCGTCGCGACCAGCCGGGCGACGAGGGTCCGCTGCGGGCTGGTCGCCGACAGGTTGTAGGTGCCGACGACGACCAGGTCCTGCCCGGCCGCGGCGGCCACCGCCTCCTCGATCCTGGCGGCGGTCGGGGTGATCCCGGTCGACAGGGCCCGCGCCGTGAAGCCGAGTTCGGTGAGCGCGCCGGCCAGGGTGGTGGTCGGCGGGCCCGTGGTGCCGGACGGCGAGGCGGGATCGGCGCCGACGACGAGCACCCTGGGGTGGCTGCGCCGGCTCACCGGCAGGAAGCCGCCCTCGTTGACCAGGAGCGTCGTGGTCGCCTCGGCGATCCGGTCGGCGTGGGCGAGGTGCGCCGCGGTGCCGACCGTGCGGTCGACGCCGGCGTGGGTGACGTACGGGTCCTTGAACAGGCCCAGCCTGGCCTTGAGCCGCAGGATCCGCAGGATCGATTCGTCGAGCCGGGCCTCGGTGAGCTCCCCGCTCCTGACGGCCGCGAGCACCGCGTTCCAGGCCACCGACAGGTTCGGCGGGTTGAGCAGCTGGTCCACGCCCGCCTTGAGCGCGAGGACGGGGACGCGCTCGTCGCCGTACTTGGTGCGGACGCCCTCCATGCCGAGCGAGTCGGTGACGACGACGCCGTCGTAGCCGAGCTCCTCGCGCAGGATGCCGGTGAGGATCGGCCGGGACAGCGTCGCCGGGTCCTCGCTCGGGTCGAGCGCGGGCACCACGATGTGCGCTGTCATGATCGAGTCGATGCCGGCGGCGATCGCGGCGCGGAACGGCGGCGCGTCGAGCTCGGCCCACTGCGCACGGGTGTGGGTGATGGTCGGCAGCCCGTAGTGGCTGTCGACGGCGGTGTCGCCGTGCCCGGGGAAGTGCTTGGAGGTCGCGGCCACGCCGGCCCGCTGATAGCCCTTGACCTGGGCCGCGACCAGGTCGGCGACGGCGTTCGGGTCGGCGCCGAAGGAGCGGACGCCGATCACCGGGTTGGCCGGGTTGACGTTGACGTCGGCGACCGGGGCGTAGTTCTGCCGGATGCCGACGGCCGCGAGCTCGGAGCCCGCGATCTGCGCCGCCTTACGGGCGTGGGCGTGCGAGCCGGCCGCGCCGAGCGCCATCGCGCCGGGCAGGAGGGTGGCGGGTTCGCCGACCCGGCAGACGATGCCGTGCTCCTGGTCGGTGGAGATCAGCAGCGGGACGGGAGTCGGCTGGGCGAGACCGGCCCGCTGGATGCCGTTGGAGAGATCGGCGATCTGGTGCGGGTCGCGGGTGTTGTGCGCCCACGCGAAGTAGATGACGCCGCCGACGTGGTAGCGCTCGACCAGCTCGGCGGCGGTGCGGACGCCGATCTCCTTGAGGTTGGCGTCGACGTCGGCCTGGTCGGGGGCGGTGGCGGAGTGGCCGTAGACCCGCATGACGAACAGCTGGCCGACCTTCTCCTCCAGGGACATGCGGGAGAGGAGGTCCTGGAGCTTCCGGTCGTCGGCGTGGGCGACCGGGGCCGTCACGCCCGTGACGGCGGCGGCCGCCGCGGCGGCGGTCACGGTGAGGAGGGTCCGCCGGGACGGGGCGGGCGAAGGGGCGGGGGAGGACGAAGGGGAGGAGGGGGTGGGGGAGGGGGCGCGGTGGTGCAACTGATGCTCCTTCCGGCCGTGCGTGGTGGAGGAAGAGGTGAAGGAAACTTCCAAGGAGCCACGGATAGCCGGAAAGTAACTGCCAGGTCAAGGACCCGCGCAAGAAACGCCGGTGCTTGTGGCGCCTACGCCGCCGACGCGACCTCCGGCCAGAGCTCCTGGAGGGTGCGGACCGTCTCGGTGATCGCCGGCCGGCGGGCCGCTCCGGTGCGCCACAGCGCCCGCAACCGCCGCGTGGGGATCGGGTCGAGCCGCAGCGGCACCACCTCCGGCGGCAGGGTCCCGCGCCCGAGCCGCGGGACGAGCGCGATCCCGAGCCCGGCCGCCACCAGCGCCACCTGCGTGTGGTTCTCCTCGGCCTGATGGGCGATCAGCGGCTCGTAGCCGGTCGCGCGCAGCGTCCGCATCAGCCAGTCGTGGCACACCGTCCCCGGCGGCTGGGTGATCCACCGCTCCTGGCTCAGCTCCTCCCGGCGCACCCCGTCCCGCGCCGCCAGCGGATGCCCCCGGGGCACGAGGATGTCGCACAGGTCGTCGCCGATCACCGCCTGTTCCACCCCCGGCGGTACGGGCAGCGGGGCGATGTCCCAGTCGTGCGCCACGGCCAGGTCGAGCACGCCGCGCGCCACCAGGTCCACGGACAGGTGCGGATCCACCTCGGTCAGGCGGGCGTCGAGGGCCGCATGACGGCGCGCCAGCTCCGCGAGCACCCGGGGCATCAGCCCGCGCGCCGCGCTCGGGAAACAGCCGATCCGCAGCCGGCCCGCCGGCAGCCCGCGCCGCTCCTCCAGCCGGACCTCCGCCTCCTCGACGATCGACATCAGCCGCTGGGCGGTGTCGGCGAGCTGCCGGGCCTCGTCGGTGAGCCGGACGCCCCGGCCGCTGCGTTCGAGCAGGGTCGTGCGGGTCTCCCGCTCCAGCTTGGCGATCTGCTGGGAGACGGCCGAGGGGGTGTAGCCGAGGGCGGTGGCGGCGGCCCCGACCGTGCCGTGCACGGCGACGGCGTGCAGCGCCCGCAGGCGTCCGAGATCCAGCACGTGAGCCTCCGAGTGCACCGTGGATGTAGCGATGCTTCATCCAACCATGAAGGAATCCGTGCTGGTGCTACACGTTCCGCCCGGGTGATCCTCGTCGGTATGCGCCCCGCCCACATCGCCCTCGCCGCCCTGGTCGCCGCCCTCTGGGGAGTGAACTTCGTCGTCATCGAGATCGGCCTCGACCACTTCCCGCCGCTGCTCTTCTCCGCCCTCCGCTTCCTCGTCGCCGCCCTGCCGGCCGTCTTCCTCGTCGGCCGTCCCAAGGTCGCCTGGAAGTGGATCGTGGGCGTCGGCCTCGCGCTCGGCGTGGCCAAGTTCGGCCTCCTCTTCACCGGCATGAGCCTCGGCGCCCCGGCCGGCCTGTCCTCCCTGGTCCTGCAGGTCCAGGCCGTCTTCACCGCCCTCTTCGCCTTCCTCGCCCTCGGCGAGCGCCCCGACCGGATCAAGCTGCTCGGCATGGGCGTCGCCCTCGCCGGCATCGGTCTCGCCGCCCTCGACGAGGGCGCCTCGGGCTCGATGACGGGCTTCGTCCTGGTGATCGCCGCCGCCGTCTGCTGGGGCGTCTCCAACGTCCTCACCCGCAAGGCCGCGCCGCCGGATCCGCTCAACTTCATGGTCTGGGTCAGCACCGTGCCCGTCCTGCCGCTGCTCGCCCTGTCCCTGCTGCTCGAAGGCCCCCGGCGGGACCTCGACGCCCTCCGCGCGCTCGACTGGACCGGCGCCGGCGTCATCGTCTACGTCGCCTGGATCACCACCGTCTTCGGCTTCGGCGCCTGGGGCTGGCTGTTGCGCCGTCACCCGGCCTCCTCGGTGGCCCCGTTCTCGCTCCTCGTCCCGGTCTTCGGGATGTCCTCGGCCGCCCTCTTCCTGGGCGAGGGCATCAGCCCGCTGCGCTGGTGCGCGGCGGCCCTGCTGGTCGGTGGAGTGGCGCTGACGTCCGTACAGAGGAAGGCCGTTCGGGAGGCGGAGGCTAGGGTTCTGGTGCCGACGTCCCCCGGGGGAGCCACCACACCATGAGCCATCAGCAGCCACACCCGTACGAGCAGCCGCAGCCGCAGCCGTACCAGCAGCCGCAGCCGCAGTCGTATCCGCAGCAGCAGCCTCACCCGTACCCGCAGCAGCACCCCCAGCCGCAGCAGCCCCACCTGCATCCGCAGCAGCAGCAGCCCCACCCCTATCCGCAGGCGGCGCAGTCGTACGCGCAGCCCCAACCGCCGTACGGCGCCTCCGCGCCCCACGGTTGCGAGGTGTGCGGGGCGCAGCCCGCGGCGGCGGCGACGGTCCGCGCGCACCAGGGCATGGTCGTCGTCATGCGTACGGTCACCCGGCGCGGCGTCTTCTGCCGGACCTGCGGCCTCGCCGTCTACCGGCAGATGACCTCCGAGACCCTCGTGACCGGCTGGTGGGGCCTTCTCTCCTTCTTCGTCACGCCGTTCGTCGTGCTCGGCAACCTCGGGGCCCGCTCGGTCTTCCGCCGGATGCCCGAGCCGTACGGTGCCCGGCGACCGCCCCTGGACCCGGGGCGGCGGGTGCTGCGGCGGGCGCCCGCGATGCTGATCCTCACTCCGGTCGCGCTCGTCCTCCTCGCGATCCCGGCGCTGGTCCTGCTCGGACTGCTCGTGGAGGACGAAGGTGACGGAGGGACGGTCGGGCTCTCCGTCGGCGACTGCGTCCACAACACGGAGGAGTGGCCGGAGCAGAAGCTGCTGAAGGTGGACTGCGGCTCGCCACTCGCCGAGTACCGGGTCGCCGACGAGCAGCACTGCGGCCCGTCCGACTACCTCCTGCGCGCCGAATACATGATCGACTCGCCGGGGACGCCCGGCTACTGTGTCACGGCCAAGTGACCGTACGCTGCTGAAGGGGCGCTCCGCATGACCTTCGAGAACGTCACGCTCGACCTCTCCGATCCCGCCCCCGGCACCGTCCTCCTCGTCGGCATCCCGGGCAGCGGCAAGAGCACCGTCGCGGCGGCCCTCGCGGCCAGGTTCGCCCGCTCCGCGCACATCGAGGTCGACCGGCTCCAGGAGCTCATCGTCGAGGGGTGCCACTGGCCCTCGCCCGAGGGCGACCCGGAGGCCGACCGGCAGATCCTGCTCCGCGCCCGCAACGCCTGCCTGCTGGCGGACAGTTTCGCCACGGCCGGCTTCCTGCCGGTCGTCGACGACGTGGTGGTCCGCCGCTCCCACCTCGACTTCTACCGCTCGCAGGCGAAGGCGGTCCCGCTCCACGTGGTCGTCCTGGCCCCCGGCCCCCAGAAGGCCTGGGAGCGCAACAACGCCCGCCACAAGCGCCTCACCACCAACTGGGCCTTCCTCGACGAGGCGATGCGCGAGGAGCTGTCCGGCGAGGGCGTCTGGATCGACAACGCGGAGCAGACGGTCGAGCAGACGGTGGACGCGGTCCTCGCCGCGACGGGCCTGGCCCCTACGGGCCCGGCCGTTACGGGCCGGCCCTGAAGCGGGAGGCGGGAGCACGCCCATGCCTGAACAGGTAGGCGAGGGCCCGCCCGCGCCCCGACCGGTAAGCGGCAGCACGTACACGACTGAAGCGGGAAGCGGGAGCACGCCCATGGAGGAGCAGCGGCACGACGTGATCGTGTCCCGGCCCGTCGGCCGGGTGGTCGGCGGCCGCGCCGACGTGCGGGACGACGAGTGGGGCGAGGTCACCGCCGTGATCCGGCTCGACGCCGGGCGCTTCGGCCCGGACGCCCTCGCCGGCCTCGACGCCTTCTCGCACCTGGAGGTCGTCTACCACTTCGACCGGGTGCCGGAGGAGAAGATCGAGACCGGCGCCCGCCACCCGCGCGGCAACACCGACTGGCCCCTGGTCGGCATCTTCGCCCAGCGCGGCAAGAACCGCCCCAACCGCCTCGGCGTCTCCCGCTGCCGCCTCCTCCGCGTCGACGGCCTCGACGTCCACGTCCAGGGCCTCGACGCGGTCGACGGCACCCCGGTGCTCGACCTCAAGCCGTACCTCGCCGAGTTCGGCCCCCAGGGCCCGACCGAGCAGCCCGCCTGGGCCACGGAGATCATGCGCCGCTACTACTGACGGCCCACGCCCTCCGCGGCCCACGGCGTCAGCCCACCCGGGAGCGGACGGTCACCGCGTTGTTCACCGGGTTCGGGTCGGCCGTGGTGCTGGTGACCCGCGCCGTGTCGGTGACCGTGGTGCCGGCGTTGGCCCGGACCGTGACGACGATCGTGGCGGTCCGGCTCGTGTTCGCGCCGAGCGTGCCCAGCTTGCAGGTCACCGTGTCCGTCGAGCCGGCCGGGGGAACGACGCAGCTGCCCTGGGTCGAGCTCGCGCCGACGAACTCGCCCTCGGCGGGGAGGGTGTCGTCGAAGACGACGTTCTCGGCGGCCGACGGGCCGTTGTTCCGGACCGTCACCGTGTAGACCAGACTGCCATTCGCCGCGACGGGGTTGGGCGCGGCGCGCAGCGCGACGGTGAGATCGGCGCTCGGCCGGGAGGTGACCAGGTTGTGGGCACCGCCCGCACTGATGCTCCGCACACCGTCCAGGAACTGGGTGCAGGGCGCGGCCTGGCCGACGGCGCACACCTTGACGGGCACGGTCCGCTGGGCCGTGGTCCCGTCCCCGAGCTGGCCGGCGTAGTTGGACCCCCAGCTGCGGACGCCCCCGTCCGTGCGCAGCGCCACGTTGTGGGTGTAGCCGGCGGACACGGAGGCGATTCCGGTCAGGAACGAGGAGCAGGGGGCGGTCGCTCCCGGGGCGCAGACCTGCACCGGGAGCGAGCTGTCGGTGGTGGTGCCGTTCCCGAGCTGTCCGGAGTCGTTCCGGCCCCAGCCGCGGACGGTGCCGTCGGTCCGCGCCGCCACGCTGTGGCGGTAGCCGGCGCCGAGGGACCTGACCCCGGTGAGTCCGCCGACCTGGACCGGTGCGCTGCTGTTGGCGGTGGTGCCGTTGCCGAGCTGACCGCTGGAGTTGTCCCCCCAGCTGTGGACGGTGCCGTCGGCCGCCAGGGCCAGGCTGTGCGCTTCGCCCGCGGAGACGGCGGTCGCATCGAAGAGGTAGTCGTCGCAGGGCGCGGTCTGCCCGACGGCGCAGACCGTCACGGGGGTGCTGCTGTCGGTGGTCTTCCCGTTCCCGAGCTGTCCGGAGTCGTTCCGGCCCCAGCTCTGGACGGTGCCGCCGGTCCGCAGCGCGAGGGCGTGGGCACCACCGGCCGAGATGGCGGTGACCTGGTTCGTGTTCCCGTTGCCGACGACGACGGGCACGGTGGCGTACGCGCTGGTGATGCCGGTCCCGAGCTGGCCGTAGATGTTCTCGCCCCAGGCGACGACGGTTCCGTTCGCTCGAAGGGCCAGAGTGAAGTCATGTCCGGCGGAGATGGCCACCACGCCCGTGAGGAAGCTGTCGCAGGGCGCGGTCGCGCCGACCGCGCACACCTGCACGGGGGTCATGCTCGTGGTGGTGGTGCCGTCGCCCAGCGTGCCGAAGAAGTTGTCTCCCCACGTCCAGACGGTGCCGTCCGCGCGCAGTGCCACGCTGTGGAAGACGCCGCCGTCGACGGAGACGACGTCGTCGAGGGATGACAGGCACGGCGCGCTGCCGCAGACGCGGACGGGCGTGGCGGCGAAGTCGACGGTGGCGCCGTCGCCGAGCCGGCCCTCGTGGTTGGTGCCCCAGGCGAGCGCGGTCGCGGGCTCGGTCGGGCGTCCTTCCGCGGCCCACGCGGTGTGCCCGGCGGCGGCCGGGGCGAGGCCGCCCGCCAGCAGCGCCGCCACCCCCAGGGCGGCGACGCGTGCGCGGAGGGGGCGCCTGCGCACGGAGCGCTCGCGGGCCGAGCGTGCGCGTACGGACGGGAACCCGGCCGGCGGCCGGGGGCTTCGACTCATGATCACCTCTGGGTTCGGGGGACCTCTGAGGTGAAGCCTTCGGGCGCGCCGCCCGACGTGCCAGTCGCAGAGGGCAACCGGATGATCACCCCTATGCCACGGCCCGCGGCGGCTCCTGACAGCCCGTCACCCGCGTGGCCGCCCCGTGGAGCCCCGCACCACGACCTCCGCCGGGATCGTCGCCAGGCCGCCCGGCGGGGTGTCCTCGGCGCCGAGGGCGAGCCGTCCGGCGCGGGCGCCGGCCTCGTGCAGCGGCAGTCGGACGGTGGTCAGGGCGGGCACCACGTCGACCGAGAACGGGAGGTCGTCGAAGCCCGCCACCGACACGTCGCCGGGGATGCCGAGGCCCCGGTCGCGCAGGGCCGCGCAGACGCCGAGCGCGACCGTGTCGTTCGCGGCGACGACGGCCGTCAGGTCCGGTTCGCGGCGCAGGAGTTCGGCCGTGGCGTCGTAGCCGGACGCGCGGTCGTACGGGCCGTGGACGGTGGGCCCTTCGGCCGCCCCGGCCGCGCGCAGGGCCTCGCGGTGGCCCTCCAGGCGGTGCCGGGTCGTGGTGCGGTCGGCCGGCCCCGCCACGTAACCGATCCGCCGGTGGCCGAGGGTCAGCAGGTGCTCGGTGAGGCGGCGCGCCCCCGACCGGTTGTCGAAGGCGAGGGTGGCGGCGGTGAGGCCGGGCAGCGGGGGCCGCCCGCACAGCACCACCCGGGTGCCGGCGTCGGTGAGCTTCGTCAGCTTGGCCGTCACGGCCGCGAGGTGTCCGGGGTCCTCCAGGGAGCCGCCGGTGAGGATCACGGCGGCGGCCCGCTGGCGCTGGAGCAGGGTCAGATAGGTGAGTTCGCGCTCGGGCGAGCCGCCCGTGTTGCAGACCACGGCCAGCTTCTCGCCGCCGGCCCGGCCCGCCCCGCTCTCGCCGATGGCGCCCTGCGCGGCCCCGGCCATGATCCCGAAGAAGGGGTCGGCGATGTCGTTGACGAGGATGCCGACCAGGTCGGAGGTGGCGGCCGCGAGTGAGCTCGCGGGGCCGTTGGGGACGTAGTCCAGCTCGTCGACCGCGCGCATGACCCGCTCGCGGGTGGCGGCGGCGACCGGGTAGTTGCCGTTGAGGACGCGGGAGACGGTCGCGGGGGAGACCCGGGCGCGGGCGGCCACGTCCGCCAGGGTGACGGTCATCGCGTGCGTACCTCCAGGGGCCTTGTCGGCGGTGATGTCGGCAGGCTAGCGTCATGCGCGATAGAAAGCGCTTTCCATCGTGCTTTCCGTCCGCGTGACGTACCGCCCGCCGGGAGAGGAAACACCTTCGTGACACGCAGAACGGTCCGCATCGCCATGAACGGCGTCACCGGACGCATGGGCTACCGCCAGCACCTCGTCCGCTCGATCCTCGCCCTGCGCGAGCAGGGCGGACTCGACCTCGGCGACGGCGAGACCCTGTGGCCCGAGCCGGTCCTCGTCGGCCGCCGCGAGCCCGCCCTGCGCGCCCTCGCCGAGCGCCACGGGCTGACCGAGTGGTCCACCGACCTCGACGCCGTCCTCGCCGACGACACCGTCGACGTCTACTTCGACGCCCAGGTCACCTCCGCCCGCGTCGAGGCGATCACCAAGGCGATCGCGGCGGGCAAGCACGTCTACACCGAGAAGCCGACCGCCGCCGACCTCGCCGGCGCCCTCGAACTCGCCCGCCTGGCCCGGCAGAAGGGCGTCCGCCACGGCGTCGTCCAGGACAAGCTCTTCCTCCCCGGCCTGCGCAAGCTGAAGCGGCTGATCGACGGCGGCTTCTTCGGCGAGATCCTGTCCGTGCGCGGCGAGTTCGGCTACTGGGTCTTCGAGGGCGACTGGCAGGAGGCCCAGCGCCCCAGCTGGAACTACCGTGCCGAGGACGGCGGCGGCATCGTCGTCGACATGTTCCCGCACTGGGAGTACGTGCTCCACGAGCTCTTCGGCCGGGTCACCTCCGTCACCGCCCACGTCGCCACCCACGTCCCGCGCCGCTGGGACGAGGCGGGCAAGCCGTACGAGGCGACCGCCGACGACGCCGCGTACGGGATCTTCCAGCTGGCGGGCGGCGCCGTCGCCCAGATCAACTCCTCCTGGGCGGTCCGCGTGCACCGCGACGAACTGGTGGAGTTCCAGGTCGACGGCACCCACGGCTCCGCCGTCGCCGGTCTGCGCAGCTGCCGCGTCCAGCACCGCTCCGCCACCCCGAAGCCGGTGTGGAACCCCGACATCCCGGCCACCGAGGCCTTCCGCGAGCAGTGGCAGGAGGTCCCCGACAACGCCGAGTTCGACAACGGCTTCAAGGCCCAGTGGGAGCTCTTCCTGCGCCACGTCGCCCTCGGCGAGCCGTACCACTGGGACCTGCTCGCGGGCGCCCGCGGCGTCCAGCTCGCCGAACTCGGCCTGCGCTCCGCCGCTGAGGGCCGCCGCCTGGAGGTCCCGGAGGTGACCCTGTGATCCGGCTGCCCGGGCCGGGCGGGGAGCTGCGGGCCTACGAGCCGCGCACCGAACCCCTCGCCCTCGCGGCCGGCGCCCCGCCGACCTCCCGTACGGTCTTCTCCGCCGCGCACGTCGTCGCCGACCCGTACGCCGACACCCACCCCGACGCCCCCGCCGCCGTCGACTGGGACGCCACCCTCGCCTTCCGCCGCCACCTGTGGTCCCACGGACTCGGCGTGGCCGAGGCGATGGACACCGCCCAGCGCGGCATGGGGCTCGACTGGTCCGGGGCGGCCGAGCTGATCCGCCGCAGCGCGGCGGAGGCACGCGCCGTCGGCGGCCGGATCGCCTGCGGGGTCGGCACCGACCAGCTCACCGGCCCGGCCGGCCTCCCGGAGGTCCGCCGCGCGTACGAGGAGCAGCTCGCCGTCGTGGAGGAGGCGGGCGCCCAGGCGATCGTGATGGCCTCCCGCGCCCTCGCGGCCGCCGCCCGGGGCCCCGAGGACTACGCGGACGTCTACGGCCGGGTGCTCCGCCAGGCCGCGGAGCCGGTCGTCCTGCACTGGCTCGGCCCGATGTTCGACCCGGCCCTGGAGGGCTACTGGGGCTCGGCGGACCTCGACGCGGCGACGGACACCTTCCTGGAGGTGATCGCGGCCCACCCCGACAAGGTGGACGGCATCAAGGTCTCGCTCCTGGACGCCGGGCGCGAGGTCGAGCTGCGCCGGCGCCTCCCCGACGGGGTCCGCTGCTACACGGGCGACGACTTCCACTACCCCGAGCTGATCGCGGGCGACGAGAGGGGCTTCAGCCACGCCCTGCTCGGCGTCTTCGACCCGCTCGGCCCGCTCGCGGCCGAGGCCGTCCGGATCCTCGACACGGGCGACACGGCCGGCTTCCGCGCGCTCCTCGACCCGACCGTCGCGCTCTCCCGCCACCTCTTCCAGGCCCCGACCCGCTTCTACAAGACGGGCGTGGTGTTCCTCGCCTGGCTGGCCGGCCACCAGGAGCACTTCACGATGGTCGGCGGCCTCCAGTCCGCCCGCTCCCTCCCGCACCTCGCCCGCGCCTACGAACTCGCCGACGGCCTCGGCCTGTTCCCGGACCCGGCGTCGGCGGAGTCCCGGATGCGGTCCCTGCTCGACGTGTACGGGGTGCCCCGATGAACCTGGACCGCTTCAGCGTCAACCAGATGACCGTCAAGCAGCTCCCCCTCCCGGAGCTCGTCGCCCACTGTGTCCGCCTGGGCATCCCCGGCGTCGGCCTGTGGCGCGAGCCCGTCCAGGAGTACGGGGTGGAGGCCGCGGCCGCACTCGTCCGCGACGCGGGCCTCACCGTCACCACCCTGTGCCGCGGCGGCTTCTTCACGACCGACGGCTGGGAGGAGGCCAACCGGGCCGCGATCGACGAGTGCGTGACCCTCGGCACCGACACCCTCGTGCTCGTCTCCGGCGGCCTCCCGCCGGGCAGCCGCGACCTGCCCGCGGCCCGCGCCCGCATCGCCGACGCGATCGGCACGCTCGCCCCGTACGCCGGGGAGCGGGGCATCCGGCTCGCGATCGAGCCCCTCCACCCCATGTACGCCGCCGACCGCTGCGCCGTCTCCACCCTGGACCAGGCCCTGGACATCGCCGAGCGCTTCCCGGCCGAGCAGGTCGGCGTGGTCGTCGACACCTACCACCTGTGGTGGGACGACCGGGCCCCGGCCGCCGTCGCCCGGGCCGGCGCGACCGGCCGCCTCCACTCCTTCCAGCTCGCCGACTGGACCACGCCGCTTCCGGCCGGGGTCCTCAACGGCCGCGGCCGGCTGGGCACCGGCGCGGTCGACCTGCCGGCCTGGGCCGCCCTCGTGGAGAAGGCGGGCTACGTCGGCCCGGTGGAGGTGGAGCTCTTCAACGAGGACCTGTGGGCACGGGACGGGGCGGAGGTCCTGGAGGAGACCCTGGAGGCGTTCCTGGCGGTGTGACGTCGCGTCGCGTACGCGGGGGCCGCCCGGGGCGGAAGGCCGCCCGCGGCCGGGTGGGCTCAGGGACTCAGGCGCCGCACGTCCTGGTGCCCGACCTCCTTGAGGACGCGAGCGACGGTGGCGAAGTCGTTGTCCCTGTGCAGGATGACCAGGCCGTGATGGACGGCCGTGGCGCAGAGAAGGAGATCGACGACGCCCGCGGCGCGGTGCTGCCCCTTCCGGGTCAGCTTGTACTGGGCGGTTTCCACCCATCGCCACGCGTCCTTCGGAACGCGCACGGCCGTGAACAGGGCGGAGAGGTCCTCGTCGATCTCCTCGCGGTCGTGCGCGTTGACGGCGCTGAAAAGGATCTCCGTCCGTGTCGCCTCGCACATGCCGATGGCGCCGGTCTCGATCTCGGCGTCCCAGCGTCGCTGCGCCGCCGGATCGGTGCCCAGGTGGACGTAGGCGCTGGTGTCGATGAGATAGGTGATCACGCGCCGCCCTCGCCGCGTTGTGCGGCCTTACGGGCTTCCCAGTCCCGGCGCACGGGCTCCAGCTCCCCGCGCGCGCCACGCTCCGCCAGGCGCTGGAAGGCCGCCCGGCGTCGATGACGCCTTATGACCTCCTCCAGCGCCGTGTTGATCGTGTCCTTCTTGGTGGTCGTACCGAGCAGCTTCGCGGCCTCGGCGAGTACGTCGTCGTCGACGTCCACATTCGTGACACCCATGATCACCCTCCATGTGGGCAATGTGGCAGAGTTTCCCACCTCTCCCACATTGTAGGGCGGGCCCGGAATCGGCGCCCGTGCCCCGAGCCCCCTCGCCACTGCGGACCGGTCGGGGCAAGCCGTCCGGGGCTGTCGGTGCCGGGCGATAGCCTCCAGGCATCGGAGACGTAGGAAGCCAGGTGGGGCATGCCCGGTAGGGGAGTTGAGTCGCAGCAAGGCAGTCGCCAGGGTGTCAGTGAGGTCACCGGTGTCCTGGAGCGGATCACCTACGCCAACGAGGAGACCGGGTACACGGTCGCCCGGGTCGACACCGGCCGTGGCTCCGGCGACCTGCTCACGGTCGTCGGGTCGCTGCTCGGCGCCCAGCCGGGGGAGTCCCTGCGGATGGAGGGGCGTTGGGGCTCCCACCCGCAGTACGGGCGCCAGTTCACGGTGGAGAACTACACGACCGTCCTGCCGGCCACCATCCAGGGCATCCGCCGCTATCTCGGCTCGGGTCTGATCAAGGGCATCGGGCCCGTCTTCGCCGACCGCATCACCACCCACTTCGGCCTGGACACCCTGCGGATCCTGGAGGAGTCGCCCGGGCGCCTGATCGAGGTCCCGGGCCTGGGCCCCAAGCGCACCGGGAACATCGCCGCCGCCTGGGAGGAGCAGAAGGCCATCAAGGAGGTGATGGTCTTCCTGCAGGGCGTCGGCGTCTCCACCTCGATCGCCGTGCGCATCTACAAGAAGTACGGCGACGCCTCGATCTCCGTGGTGAAGAACCAGCCCTACCGGCTCGCCGCCGACGTCTGGGGCATCGGCTTCCTCACCGCCGACCGCCTCGCCCAGGCCGTCGGCATACCGCACGACAGCCCCGACCGGGTCCGGGCCGGGCTGCAGTACGCGCTGTCGCAGTCCGCCGACCAGGGACACTGCTTCCTGCCCGAGGAGCGGCTCATCTCCGACGCCGTGAAGCTGCTCCAGGTCGACACCGGCCTGGTCATCGAGTGCCTCGGCGACCTCGCCGAGGACCCCGAGGGCGTCGTACGGGAGAAGGTGCCCGGCCCTGAGGGGCTGCCCGTCATGGGCGTGTACCTGATCCCGTTCCACCGGGCCGAGCTGTCCCTCGCCGGGCAGGTCCGGCGGCTCCTGACCGCCGAGGAGGACCGGATGCCGGCCTTCCGGGACGTCGCCTGGGACCGGGCCCTGGCCTGGCTCGCGGAGCGTACCGGGGCCTCGCTCGCCCCCGAGCAGGAGGCGGCCGTGCGGCTCGCCCTGACCCGCAAGGTCGCCGTGCTGACCGGCGGCCCGGGCTGCGGCAAGTCGTTCACGGTCCGCTCGATCGTGGAGCTGGCCCGGGCCAAGCGGGCCAAGGTGGTGCTCGCCGCCCCCACCGGGCGCGCCGCCAAGCGGCTGGCCGAGCTGACCGGGGCCGAGGCCTCCACCGTGCACCGGCTCCTGGAGCTGAAGCCGGGCGGCGACGCCGCCTACGACCGGGACCGGCCGCTCGACGCCGACCTGGTCGTGGTCGACGAGGCCTCCATGCTGGACCTGCTGCTCGCGAACAAGCTGGTCAAGGCCGTGGCACCCGGGGCGCACCTGCTCCTGGTGGGGGACGTCGACCAGCTGCCCTCGGTCGGCGCCGGCGAGGTCCTCGGCGATCTGCTCGCCCCGGGCAGCCCGGTGCCCGCCGTCCGGCTCACCCGGATCTTCCGGCAGGCCCAGCAGTCCGGCGTGGTCACCAACGCGCACCGGATCAACGAGGGCCTGCCGCCCGTGACCACCGGCCTGCCGGACTTCTTCCTCTTCGCCGAGGAGGAGACGGAGGACGCCGCCCGGGTGGCCGTGGAGGTCGCGGCCCGCCGGATTCCCGCCAAGTTCGGCCTCGACCCGCGCCGGGACGTCCAGGTGCTCGCCCCCATGCACCGGGGCCCCGCCGGGGCCGGCGCGCTCAACGGGCTGCTCCAGCAGGCCGTCACCCCGGCCCGGCCCGATCTGCCCGAGAAACGCTTCGGCGGCCGGGTCTTCCGGGTCGGCGACAAGGTCACGCAGATCCGCAACAACTACGAGAAGGGCGCCAACGGCGTCTTCAACGGCACCGTCGGTGTGGTGACCTCCCTCGACCCCGTCGAGCAGCGGCTCGTCGTGCGGACGGACGAGGACGAGGAGGTGCCGTACGGGTTCGACGAGCTGGACGAGCTGGCCCATGCCTACGCTGTGACCATCCACCGATCCCAGGGCAGCGAGTACCCGGCGGTGGTGATCCCGGTCACCACCAGCGCCTGGATGATGCTCCAGCGGAACCTGCTCTACACGGCCGTCACCCGGGCCCGGAAGCTCGTCGTCCTGGTCGGCTCCCGCAAGGCGATCGCCCAGGCGGTGCGTACGGTTTCGGCCGGGCGCCGCTTTACCGCACTCGCCCATCGCCTCACAGGGGGCACTCTCGTGTGAAAGATCACGGAGGACTTCCGGAACCGGGGCGAAGGGGGCAGGATGAGCAGGTTGGCGGCACTGAGTGCCGCCGATTGGCCCAATGGTCGACCCCGAGTGCACTCTCCTGAGCCAAATGGGGGATGGTAGAGACAGTCAGGGCACCTCGAAGAAGAGGCACTACGTCGGTGAGGGATGACGTGAGCGACAACTCTGTAGTACTGCGGTACGCGGACGGTGAATACACCTACCCGGTGGTCGAGAGCACCGTCGGCGACAAGGGCTTCGACATCGGGAAGCTCCGAGCCCAGACCGGTCTGGTCACCCTGGACAGCGGATACGGCAACACCGCCGCCTACAAATCCGCCATCACCTACCTGGACGGCGAGAAGGGCATCCTGCGGTACCGCGGCTACCCGATCGAGCAGCTGGCCGAGCAGTCCACCTTCCTCGAGGTGGCGTACCTGCTGATCAACGGCGAGCTGCCGACGGCGGACGAGCTCACGGCGTTCCAGAACGACATCACCCAGCACACGCTGGTCCACGAGGACGTCAAGAACTTCTTCCGCGGCTTCCCGCGGGACGCGCACCCGATGGCGATGCTGTCCTCCGTGGTCTCCGCGCTGTCCACCTTCTACCAGGACAGCCACAACCCGTTCGACGAGAAGCAGCGCCACCTCTCGACGATCCGGCTGCTCGCCAAGCTGCCGACCATCGCGGCCTACGCGTACAAGAAGTCGGTCGGCCACCCCTTTGTCTACCCGCGTAACGACCTCGGGTACGTCGAGAACTTCCTGCGCATGACCTTCTCGGTGCCGGCCCAGGACTACGACCTCGACCCGGTCGTGGTCTCGGCGCTCGACAAGCTGCTGATCCTGCACGCGGACCACGAGCAGAACTGTTCGACCTCCACCGTCCGCCTGGTCGGCTCCTCGCAGGCGAACATGTTCGCCTCGATCTCCGCCGGCATCTCGGCCCTGTGGGGCCCGCTGCACGGTGGCGCCAACCAGTCCGTCCTGGAGATGCTCGAGGGCATCCAGGCCAACGGCGGCGACGTCGACTCCTTCATCAACAAGGTGAAGAACAAGGAGGACGGCGTCCGCCTGATGGGCTTCGGCCACCGGGTGTACAAGTCCTTCGACCCGCGCGCCAAGATCATCAAGGCGGCGGCGCACGACGTCCTGTCGGCCCTCGGCAAGTCCGACGAGCTGCTCGACATCGCGCTCAAGCTGGAGGAGCACGCGCTCTCGGACGACTACTTCGTCTCGCGCAACCTCTACCCGAACGTGGACTTCTACACGGGCCTCATCTACCGCGCGATGGGCTTCCCGACCGAGATGTTCACCGTGCTCTTCGCCCTCGGCCGCCTGCCGGGCTGGATCGCCCAGTGGCACGAGATGATCAAGGAGCCGGGTTCCCGCATCGGCCGCCCGCGCCAGATCTACACGGGCGTCGTCGAGCGCGACTTCGTCCCGGTCGAGGCCCGCTGACCGCAGGCCGCCGGCCCCCAGGCCGACGAAAGCGCCCCGCCGCCGATCCCCCCACGGGTCGGCGGACGGGGCGCTTCCCATATCCCCGGTGCGGATTCCCCCCACGGGATCCGGGCCGGGCGTCTGCTCGCGCGGTCTGCCGGGGTACGTACGGGAGGGCCGCTCAAAGCTCCCCGGTGCACGTGCCCCGGCCGCGCTTGCCTGGGACGTCCCCCAAGACATCCCATGAACGTCCCCCAAGACGTTCTCGGCATCGCCCACTTAGACTCGCGAACAGCCCAGATGGTTACCCCCAAATATCTGTGATCTAGGTCTCTTTGTGAAGGTCCTGTGCGTCACGTGTAGGTGAATTCAGGTGATCACTCGGCCGAATCGGCGCAGCCGCAGGCTGTTGGTCACCACGAACACGGACGAAAAGGCCATCGCGGCGCCGGCGATCATCGGGTTGAGCAGCCCCGCCGCGGCCAGCGGCAGCGCGGCCACGTTGTAGCCGAAGGCCCAGCCCAGATTGCCCTTGATCGTGGCCAGGGTGCGCCGGGAGAGCCGGATGGCGTCCGCCGCGACCCGCAGGTCGCCGCTGACCAGGGTCAGGTCGCTCGCCTCGATCGCCGCGTCCGTGCCGGTGCCCATCGCCAGACCCAGATCGGCCGTCGCGAGGGCGGCCGCGTCGTTCACCCCGTCGCCGACCATCGCCACCGTGCGTCCCTCGGCCTGGAGCCGCCGGATCACGGCCACCTTGTCCTGCGGGAGCACCTCGGCGATCACCTCGTCGATGCCCACCTCGGCCGCCACCCGCTCGGCCACGGCCCGGCCGTCGCCGGTGAGCAGCACCGGGCGCAGGCCCAGGCCGCGGAGCCGGGCGACCGCCTCGGCGCTGGTCTCCTTGACCGCGTCGGCGACCGTGAGGGTGCCGCGGGCCCGTCCGTCCCAGGCGACGTGCACGACCCCGGGGCCCGTTCCGCCGGGCACCTCGATCTCCTCGGCGGCCAGCAGGGCGGCGCGGCCGACCAGCACCAGGTGCCCTTCGACGGAGCCGCGCACGCCGAGGCCGGGGACGTTCTCGAAGGTCTTCGGTACGGGCAGCTCGCCCACCCGCGCGGCGGCGCCGGCCGCGATCGCGCGGGCCACCGGGTGCTCGGAGGAGTGCTCCAGGGCGCCCGCGAGCCGCAGCAGCTCGGCCTCGTCGGCGCGGCTCGTGCCGTAGGCGCCGCCGTACACGCGCACCCCGGTCAGCTCCATGCGGCCGGTGGTGACCGTGCCGGTCTTGTCGAGGACGACGGTGTCGACGCGACGGGTGGACTCCAGCACCTCGGGACCCTTGATGAGGATGCCGAGCTGGGCGCCGCGGCCGGTGCCGACCATGAGGGCCGTCGGGGTCGCGAGCCCGAGGGCGCAGGGGCAGGCGATGATCAGGACGGCCACGGCGGCCGTGAAGGCGGCGGTGGTGTCGCCGGTCAGCAGGAGCCGGCCGACGAGGGTGCCGAGGGCGACGAGGAGCACGACGGGCACGAAGACGGCGGAGATCCGGTCGGCGAGCCGCTGGACCTCGGCCTTGCCGTTCTGGGCGTCCTCGACGAGCTGGGCCATGCGGGCCAGCTGGGTGTCGGCGCCGACCCGGGTGGCCTCGACGACGAGCCGGCCGGAGGTGTTGACGCAGCCGCCGGTGACGGGGTCACCGGGGAGCACGTCGACGGGGACGGACTCGCCGGTGAGCATGGAGGCGTCGACGGCGGAGGCGCCCTCCGTGACGGTGCCGTCGGTGGCGATCTTCTCCCCGGGGCGTACGACGAAGCGGTCGCCGACCCGCAGCGCGGCCACCGGGATCCGCACCTCGCCCTCCCCGCGCAGCACGGCCACGTCCTTGGCGCCCAGCCGCAGCAGCGCGTGCAGGGCGGCGCCGGCCTTCCGCTTGGCGCGGGCCTCCAGGTAGCGGCCGAGCAGGATGAAGGTGACGACTCCGGCGGCGACCTCCAGGTAGATGGTGGAGGCGGCGTGGTCGCGGCTGACGGCCAGGCTGAAGTCGTGCCGCATCCCGGGCATGCCGGCGTCGCCGAGGAAGAGCGCCCACAGCGACCAGCCGAAGGCGGCGAGGGTGCCGACCGAGACGAGGGTGTCCATGGTGGCGTTGCCGTGCCGCAGGTTGGTCCAGGCGGCCCGGTGGAAGGGCAGCCCGCCCCAGACGGCCACGGGAGCGGCGAGCGTCAGCGAGAGCCACTGCCAGTTGTCGAACTGCAGCGACGGGACCATGGCGAGGAGGACGACGGGCACGGCGAGCACGGCGGAGACGGTGAGCCGCTGCCGGAGCGCGCCGAGCTCGGGGTCCCGGTCCCTTTCGGTCTCCCCGGTGGTCTCCGGCGCGGGCTCGGGCTCCGGCGGCGGGGGTTCCTCGGCGGTGTAGCCGGTCCTGACGACGGTGGCGATCAGCGCGTCGACCGTGACCTCCGCGGGGTGTTCGACGTGCGCCTTCTCCGTGGCGTAGTTGACGGTGGCCGTCACCCCGTCCATGCGGTTGAGCTTCTTCTCGACGCGGGCCGCGCAGGAGGCGCAGGTCATCCCGCCGATCGTCAGCTCGGTGATCGTGGAGGTCATCGGAGGGTTCCAAACGGGAGCAGGGCCATACGGTCACCGTACGGCCCTGCGGCGGTGCTGCGGGAACGGTCCCTCGGGCGTTCCCCCGGCGCGGTGTCTCAGGCGAGGCCCACCAGCTCGTAGCCGGCCTCGTCGACGGCGGCGCGGACGGCCTCCTCGTCGAGCGGGGCCGACGAGACCACGGTCACGAGGCCGGTGGCGGCCACGGCCGTCGCGGAGGAGACGCCGGCGATCTCGGAGATCTCGGCGGAGACCGCGCCCTCACAGTGGCCGCAGGTCATTCCCTTGACCTGGTAGACGGTGGTGAGTTCGGTCTGCGTCTCGGCGGTCATGACGTGTCTCCTCTTCGAGGGGTGGTGCGGTGCGGGGTCCCCTGGTCTGCGGGGCCGTACGCCGTAGTAGCACAGACTATACCCCTAGGGGGTATGAATTGCATGCGTGTCCGGTGCGCGCCGCGGGTGGGCGCGGTCATCTGACCGCTGGGCCGCTTCTTATGGTAGATACCCGACATGTCGCATTCGGGGACCACGCTGATCCTGATCATGGCGATCGCCGTCCTGGCGCCGCTGCTCGCGTACGGAGCGGGCCGCTGGCTCCCCGTACCGCTCGTCATCTTCGAGATCCTGCTCGGCATCGTCATCGGCCCCGACGTCCTGGGCTGGGCGAAGCCCGACGCGCTCGTCGACGGACTCTCCCAGCTGGGCCTCACCATGCTGATCTTCCTCGCCGGGTACGAGATCGAGTTCGGCAAGGTCCGCGGCGACACCCTCACCCGCTCGGTGTGGGCCTGGGTGTGCGCCCTCGCGCTCGGCCTCGGCATCGGTGTGCTGCTCGGCGGCGGCTACGACAAGGGCGTCTTCATCGGTGTCGCGCTCACCAGCACCGCCCTCGGCACCGTCCTGCCGGTGCTCCGCGACGGCGGCGACCTGCGCGGCCGCTTCGGCTCGGTGGTCATGGCCTTCGGTGCCGTCGGGGAGTTCGGGCCCGTCATCGCCATGGCGCTGCTCCTGAGCGGCCGCAAGCCGGCCGAGTCGACCGTCCTGCTCGCCGTCTTCGCGGCGCTCACCGCGGGCGCCGTCGTCTGGGCGCTGCGCCCCCGCCGCCCGTGGTTCTCCCGGGTCGTCGCCCGGACCCTGCACACCAGCGCCCAGTTCGCGGTCCGCTTCGTCTTCCTGCTGCTCGCCGTGATGCTGGGCGCCTCGCAGGCGCTCGGGCTCGACGTGCTGCTGGGCGCGTTCGCGGCCGGTCTGATCACGCGCCTGGTGCTGGCCGGGGCCGTCCCGGAGTCCGGACAGCAGATCCTGGAGAAGGTCGAGGGCGTCGGCTTCGGCTTCCTCGTCCCGGTCTTCTTCGTCGTCACCGGCATCGAGTTCGACCTCGACTCGCTGCTCGCCGGCGGCCGCACGCTGCTGCTCCTGCCGCTCTTCCTGGTCCTGTTCCTGGTGGTACGGGGCGGCCCGGTGTGGTTCCTCGCGCCGCGCGACCTGGGCCGGCGCGACCGGGGTGCGCTCGTCCTCTACGGCTCCACGGCGCTGCCGCTGGTCGTCGCCATCACGACCATGGGCGTCGACGACAAGATGCTGACGGCGGGCGAGGCGGCGGCGCTGGTGGGGGCCGGGATGGTGTCCGTGCTCGCCTTCCCGCTGCTCGCGCTGAGGCTGCGGGCGCGCGGCGGGGCGGGCGCGGCGGAGGGTGCGGAGGGCGCCGCGGCGGCGCCCGGCCGGGAAGGGGCGGCCTCCGGGCAGGTCACGGGCTCGGAATCGTGGTGAGCGCCTCGCCGATGATCGGGTCGAGGTAGCGCAGCAGCACCGTCTTGGTCTCGGCGATCACCGCGTCCCGCTCGGCCCCCTCGGGCGCGGCCAGGATCAGGGCGAGTCCTGCCTTCACGATAGCGAACACCATATCGGCGATCCGGGTGCGCTCGGCGGCCTCGCTGCCGGGCAGGTAGTGGCCGAGCAGGTCGCCGACCCGGGCGAGCAGGGAGGCGTGCAGGGCGTCGTGCTCCTCCGCGATGCGGCCGGGGATCTCCGAGCCGTGCATGAGGGCGAGGAAGACCGGGTTCTGGCAGTTGAAGTCGATCAGCGGGTCGAGGACGGCGTCGAGCAGCTGGGGGAGCGGCAGGGCGAAATTCGCGGGTGTGAAGGCCTGGCCGTGGTACTCGCGCATCTGGGCGAGCAGCCGGTCGCCCAGCTCGACGGCGATGGCCTCCTTGTTCGGGAAGTACTGGTAGAGCGTGCCGGGGGAGACGCTCGCCTCGCGGGCGATCGCGTTGGTGCTGGTCGCCGTGTAGCCGTTGGCGCAGAAGACGTTCGCGGCGGCCTGAAGCAGCTGCGCGATACGGCGCTCGCCGCGGGCCTGGCGGCGGCGCGGCTTCGGTTCCTCGGACATGGCTGTCCCCAGCTCTCTGAACGCGATTGACAAACGCGAGAGGTCGCTCGCATTCTTGAGAAACGCGAGTGATCACTCGTGTTTGCCAGTCTATGGGCAACGGACGACCCATGCGGCCTGCCGGGAAGCGAGCGCACGGGTCATGGTGAAGGGGACACCGCGTCATGGCCGAAGTCAAGAAAGCCCTGCCCACGGGGGGTGGGCCCGGGGGCTGGACGCGGTTCGTGACGGCACGGCCGCGCCTCACCCTCCTGGTCGCCCTCGTGCTCACCGCCCTGGCGGTCCTCGCCGGCGGCGGCGTCGCCGACCGCATGGGCAGCGGCGGCTGGGAGGACCCGGACGCCGAGTCGACGTACGCGACCGAGGTCCTGGAGCGGGAGTTCCCCGCCTCCCAGCCCAACCTCCTGCTGCTCGTCGACGCGGGCGACGCCCCGGTCGACTCCCCGGCCGTCGTCGCCGAGGCCCGGCGGCTCGCCGAGCGGCTCGACGCGCAGCCGGGCGTCGACGGCCTCGGCTCGTACTGGGCGACCGGCTCGCCCGCGCTGCGGTCCAAGGACGGGCACGAGGCCCTGATCGCGGCCCGGATCGACGGCGAGGAGAAGGCCGCGGGCGAGATCCTCCAGCGCATCGCCCCCGAGTTCCGCGGCACCCACGGGCCCGTGGAGGTGTCCGTCGGCGGTCCCCTCGCGGTCCGCCACGAGATGCAGACGATCATCCAGGAGGACCTGCTCCGGGCCGAGGTGATCGCCCTGCCCATCACCCTCGTGCTGCTCGTCATGGTCTTCGGCAGCGCCGTCGCCGCCCTGCTGCCGCTCGGCATCGGCGTCGTCGCCATCCTCGGCACCAACGCCGTGCTGCGGGGCATCACCGAGTTCACCGACGTCTCCGTCTTCGCGCAGAACCTCACCACCGCCCTCGGCCTCGGACTCGCCATCGACTACGCCCTGTTCGTGGTCCGGCGCTTCCGCGAGGAGCTGGCCACCGGCGCCGACGCGAGGACGGCCGTCGCCACCACCCTGCGCACCGCGGGGCGGACCGTGCTCTTCTCCGCCCTCACCGTCGCCGTGTCGCTCGCCGCGATGCTCGTCTTCCCGCAGTACTTCCTGCGCTCCTTCGCCTACGCCGGCATCGCCGTCGTCCTGCTCGCCGCCGCGGCGGCCCTGATCCTGCTGCCGGCCGCGCTCGTGCTGCTCGGGGACCGGGTCAACGCCCTCGACCTGCGCAGGCTGCTGCGCCGCGAGGGGCGGGCGCGCGGCGCCGGCCGGAGCGAGGCCGGGGCGGCCGACGGGGCGAGCGGGCCGGCGGGGGCCGAGGCGCCGACGGGGGCCGAAGCGGCCGCGGGGGCCGGCTGGGGGCGGGCCGCCGCCCTCGTCATGCGCCGGGCGCCGCTGTTCGCCGTCGCCACCGCCACCGGGCTCGTCCTGCTCGGACTGCCCTTCCTGGGCGTGAAGTTCGGCACCGCCGACGACCGCCAGCTCCCGGCGACCGCCGAGTCCCGGGTCGTCCAGGACCAGCTGCGCGACGGCTTCCCGGGCAATCCCGGCGCCGCGCTCACCGTGCTCGCCGAGGGCCCGGCCACGCCCGAGCAGTACGCCGACTACCGGGAGCGGATCGAGAAGCTCGACGGGATCACCCGGGTCGACGGTCCGGTGACCTCCGGGACGGGCGAGCGCACCCACGCCTCCTACACCGTCGTCCCCGAGGGTGAGGGCGTCGGTGCCGGCGCCCAGCGCGTGGTCGGCGAACTGCGCGCCGAGCAGGCGCCGTTCGACACCTCCGTCACCGGAGCCGCGGCCGTCCTGGTCGACTCCAAGGAGGCCATAGGCGAGCGGCTGCCCTGGGCGGCCGGCATCATCGCCGTGGTCACGCTGGTGCTGGTCTTCCTGCTCACCGGCAGCGTCCTCATCCCGCTCCAGGCCGTCGTGCTCAACGCCCTCAGCCTCACCGCGATGTTCGGCGCCGTCGTCTGGGTCTTCCAGGAGGGGCACCTCTCCGGACTCCTCGGCTTCACCCCCACGGGGGACATCGAGACCACGCTGCCCGTCCTGATGTTCTGCGTCGCCTTCGGCCTCTCCATGGACTACGGGGTGTTCCTGCTCTCCCGGATCAAGGAGGAGTACGACGCCACCGGCGACCACGAGCACGCCGTCCGCTTCGGACTGCGCCGCACCGGCGGCCTGATCACCGCGGCCGCCGTCATCCTGGCCGTCGTCATGGTGGCGATAGGCACCTCCCGGGTCACCAACACCAAGATGCTGGGCCTCGGCGTCGCCCTCGCCGTCCTCATGGACGCGATGGTGGTGCGCAGCCTGCTCGTGCCGTCCGTGATGAAGCTGACCGGGCGCCTCACCTGGTGGGCCCCGGGACCGCTGCGCCGCCTCCACGACCGCTTCGGCATCAGCGAGGGCGGAGAGGACACGGGGCGCATATCCGGGCCGCCGGAGTCGGAGCCGGCGCCGGCGTCCGGGCTGTCCGAGTCGGGGCCGGCGCCGGGGCGGGAGTCCGGGGCGTCGGAGTCGGGGCCGCGGGCGGAGCCCGTACGGGAGAAGGTCGGCTAGCGCCCTTCGGCGCGCCACGGCCGAGGGCCCCGCTCCGCGGAATGCGCGGCGCGGGGCCCTCGGAGGCCGGCGGGAGGGCTCAGCTCCGGCGGCTCCGGTTCCCGGGACGGCTCGCGACCCAGGAATGGATGGTGTCCGGGTACCAGTAGGGCTTCCCCGACTCGACATGGTCGGGCGCCGGCAGCAGTCCGTGCTTCCGGTAGGAGCGGACCGTGTCCGGCTGCACCTTGATGTGCGCGGCGATGTCCTTGTACGACCAGAGCCTTCTGTCCGTCATGCGTGGCACCTCTCCTGCGTGCCCGGCAGCGGCGGCGGGGGTTGCCGTCGGGGGAGCTGCCGGGCGTCACTGGTGATCACTCGCGATCACTGAGCCTGTGCCCGGTGAACGGCGCCTCCTGACGGGAGGGGAGCGCTTGTCGAAGGCCTGTGACGGAAGTCCCGCGTAATGGAGATATGCGTGACGAAGGGGCGACGGTTGTGACGTAAGTGACGCGAAGTCATCAGACGCCACAGGAGCGGAGGAAGTCCCGGGTGCGCACCGCGATCGGGTAGGGCCGGTCCGGCTCGCAGGGGTACATGTCCTGCTCGACGATGGCGAAGAGCTCCACGCCCAGGGCCTGCGCGGCGGCCAGGACCGGTTCGAGCGCCGGCACCCCGGTCGGCGGCTCGCACATCACGCCCTGGGCCACCGCCGGGCCGAAGGGCACCTCGTCGGCGACCACCCGGGCGAGCACGGCCGGGTCGACCTGCTTCAGGTGGAGGTAGCCGATCCGCTCGCCGTAGGTCTCGATCAGCTTGACGCTGTCGCCGCCGCAGTAGGCGTAGTGCCCGGTGTCCAGGCAGAGCGCGACCAGGTCCGGATCGGTGGCGTCGAGGAAACGGGTGACGTTCTCCTCGCTGTCGATGTGCGTGTCGGCGTGCGGATGGACCACGATCCGCAGCCCGTAGCGCTCGCGGACCTCCCGGCCGAGTCGCTCGGTCAGGCCGGTCAGCGACCGCCACTGCTCCGGTGTGAGGGTGCGGTCCTCCAGGACCTCGCCCGTGCGGTCGTCGCGCCAGAAGGAGGGGATGACCACCAGGTGCTCCGCGCCCATCGCCTGCGCCAGCGCCGCGTTCTCGGCCACGTGCGCCCAGGTCCGCTCCCACTCCTCGGGCCCGCGGTGCAGCCCGGTGAACACGGTCGCGGCGGAGACCCGCAGACCCCGGCGGGCGGTCTCCTCGGCGAGCACCGCCGGATCGGTCGGCAGATAGCCGTACGGACCGAGCTCGATCCACGTGTAACCGGCCCCCGACACCTCGTCGAGAAACCGCTGCCACGGCACCTGCCGGGGATCGTCGGGAAACCAGACGCCCCAGGAGTCGGGGGCGGAACCGATGCGGATCCGGGACAGCGGCGCCCGGTTCGTCGGGTTCGTCATGCATGCCACCTTGGCGGCGGTCTCGGAGGGGCGTCAAGACGTCGTCCGGACGCAGGTCCGAATGTCAGGACATGTCGTTGACAGCGCCCGGGGCCGTGGATAGACCTGGGTGGGGTGCGTGGGCCCGGCGGGGCCGTGGCGAGAGGTGACGTGGCATGACGGCGGAGCCGTACGAGCGGCCGTACGACCTGATCACGATGGGCCGCCTCGGCGTGGACCTCTATCCGCTGCAGAGCGGTGTGGAGCTCGCCCGGGTCGAGACCTTCGGGAAGTTCCTCGGCGGCTCCCCGGCCAATGTCGCCGTCGCCGCCGCGCGCCTCGGGCGGAGCGTCGCACTCGTCAGCCGGACCGGCGCCGACCCGTTCGGGGAGTACCTGCACCGGGAGCTGCGGGCGTTCGGTGTGGACGACCGCTGGGTCACCGAGGTGACGGACCATCCCACTCCGATCACCTTCTGCGAGATCTTCCCGCCCGACCACTTCCCGATCCACTTCTACCGCCGCCCCAAGGCACCCGACCTGGAGATCCATCCGCACGAACTCGACCTGCCCGCGCTCCGGGCCGCCCGTGCCCTCTGGGTGACCGGCACCGGCCTGAGCGCCGAGCCCAGCCGCACCGCGACCCTCGGCGCGCTGCGCGAGCGGGCCGCCGCGGCCGGTCCCGGCGCGCTCACCGTCCTCGACCTCGACTGGCGCCCCGCCCTGTGGGACGGCACCGCCGACGAGGCCCGCCCGCTCTACCGGGAGGCCCTGCGGCACGCCACGGTCGCCGTCGGCAACGTCGACGAGTGCGAGGTCGCGACCGGCGAGCGCGAGCCGCACGCCGCCGCCCGCGCCCTGCTCGCCGCGGGCGTGCGGCTCGCCGTCGTCAAACAGGGCCCCAAGGGCGTCCTCGCCCTGTCCGCCGACGGCACCGCGGCCGAGGTGCCGCCGCTGCCGGTGGAGGTGGTCAACGGCCTCGGCGCGGGCGACGCGTTCGGCGGCGCGCTCGCCCACGGGCTGCTCGCCGGCTGGGACCTGGAGCGCGTCCTGCGCTACGCCAACGCGGCGGGCGCGATCGTCGCCGGCCGCCTCGCCTGCTCGCCCGCGATGCCCTACGACGAGGAGATCGCCCGCGCGCTCGACGCCGGCAGCGGCTCGATCCCGGTGAGCCCGCCGGACAACGGGTAGGGACAAGCGCATGGACTCCACGCTCGATCTGCACCTCCCGGCCGGCGCGGCCGCCCGCGGCCCGTACGCCGTCGACATCGACCCCGAACGGGCCGGCTGGACGCACAGCGCGCTGCGCGTCCTCGACCTTCCGCCCGGCGGGACCCACACGTTCGGGGCGGGGAACAGCGAATGGGTGGTGCTTCCGCTGTCCGGGGGCGGTACGGTGCGCGTCGAGGGGGAAATCCTCGAACTCGTGGGCCGCGCGAGCGTGTTCGACGGGGTCTCGGACTTCGCCTATGTGCCCAGGGACGCCCAGGCCCAGATCGCCTCCGGTGCGGGAGGCCGCTTCGCTTTGGCAGGAGCGAAGTGCGAGCGACGACTCCCCGCCCGCTACGGCCCCGCGCCGGAGGTTCCCGTCGAGACCCGGGGCAGCGGCAACCGCGCCCGCGAGGTGCGCAACTTCGCCGCGGCGGGCAGCTTCGACTGCGACCGGCTGATCGCCGTCGAGGTCGTCACCCCCGGCGGCAACTGGTCCTCCTACCCCCCGCACAAGCACGACGAGCACCTCCCCGGCACCGAGTCCGTCCTGGAGGAGATCTACTACTACGAGGTGTTCTCCCCGCCGGGCGGCCCGCCCGGCCTCGGCTACCAGCGGATCACCCCGTCCCGCCCCGGCGGCGCCGAGCTGCTCGCCGAGGTCCGCACCGGAGACGCCGTCCTCGTGCCGGACGGCTGGCACGGCCCGTCCATCGCCCAGCCCGAGCACCCCCTGTACTACCTGAACGTCATGGCGGGCCCCGGACCCGAGCGCGCGTGGCGGATCAGCTTCCACCCCGACCACACGGAGGGATACCAGTGACGCGCTCCACCGTCGCCCAGGCCCTGGTGCGGTTCCTCGCCGCCCAGTACACGGAACGCGACGGCGTACGGCGGCGGCTGATCAGCGCCACCTGGGGCATCTTCGGCCACGGCAACGTCGCCGGGATCGGCCAGGCGCTCGTCGAACACCCCGGGCTCATGCCGTACCACCAGGGCCGCAACGAACAGGCCATGGTGCACGCGGCCGTCGGCTACGCCCGCCAGTCCCGCCGGCTCCAGGCACACGCCGTCACCACCTCCATCGGCCCCGGCGCCACCAACCTCGTCACCGGCGCCGCCCTCGCCACGATCAACCGGCTGCCCGTCCTGCTGCTGCCCGGCGACACCTTCGCCACCCGCCCCGCCGACCCCGTCCTCCAGCAGCTCCAGGTCCCGTACGCCGGCGACGTCTCCGTCAACGACTGCCTGCGCCCGGTCTCCCGGTACTTCGACCGGATCGTCCGCCCCGAGGCCCTGATCCCGGCCGCCCTCGAAGCGATGCGGGTCCTCGCCGACCCCGCGGAGACCGGCGCCGTCACCCTCGCCCTCCCGCAGGACGTGCAGGCCGAGGCGTACGACTGGCCCGAGGAGTTCTTCGCCGAGCGGACCTGGCGGGTGCGGCGCCCGGCGCCGGACGAGGACGAACTGGCCGCGGCGGCGGCGGCCGTCGGCCGGGCCGCCCGGCCGCTGATCGTCGCCGGCGGGGGCGTCAAGTACAGCGGGGCCGAGGAGGCCCTCTCCGACCTCGCCGCGCGCACCGGCATCCCGGTCGCCTCCACCCAGGCCGGCAAGGGTGCGCTGCCCGCGGACCACCCCCAGGACGTGGGCGGCATCGGCCACACCGGCACCGCCGTCGCCGATCACCTGGCCCGCACCGCCGACGTGGTGATCGGGGTCGGCACCCGCTGGAGCGACTTCACCACCGCGTCCTCGACGCTCTTCCGCCACCCCGGCGTGCGGTTCGTCAACCTCAACGTCGCGGCCGTCGACAGCCACCGAATGGCGGCGCTGCCGCTGGTCGCGGACGCCCGCGAGGGCCTGGAACAGCTCCACACGCTCCTGGAGCAGCACCACGTCACCGCGCACTACGCGCACGAGTACGCCGAGGAGAAGCTGCGCTGGGAGGCCCGCGTCAGCGCCGCCTACGCCGCCCCCGAGACGGGTGACCGTCCCACCCAGGCCCAGGTGCTCGGCGTACTCGACACCCTGGTCACCGGGGACGACATCCTGATCAACGCCGCCGGCTCGCTCCCCGGCGACCTCCACAAGCTGTGGCGGACCCGGTCCGCCGACCAGTACCACGTCGAATACGGGTACTCGTGCATGGGCTACGAGATCCCCGCGGCCATCGGCGTCGCCCTCGCCGCCGCACCCGGGCGCCCCGTCTGGGCCCTCGTCGGCGACGGGACGTATCTGATGAATCCCACCGAGATCGTCACCGCCGTGCAGGAGGGACTGCCCGTGAAGGTGGTGATCCTGCAGAACCACGGGTACGCCTCGATCGGCGGCCTCTCCGAAGCCGTCGGCGCCGAGCGCTTCGGCACCGCCTACCGCTTCCGGGCCGACGACGGCGGCTTCACCGGACCGCCGCTCCCCGTCGACCTGGCGGCCAACGCGGCCTCCCTCGGGATGCGGGTGCTGCGCGCCCACACCGTACGTGACCTGCGGGAAGCCCTCGCGGACGCGCGCGGGGCGACGGTTCCCACATGTGTCTACGTCGAGACCGAAACGGCAGACAGTGTGTCGGGCGCGCCCCCCGCCCAGGCGTGGTGGGATGTGCCCGTGGCCGAGACGTCGACCCGCCCGTCGGCGGTCAAGGCCCGCGAGGAGTACGACCGGCACGTCACCGCCCGACGCCGCCATCTCTGAAGGAGTACGTAATGACGAAGACCGTCAACCACTGGATCGGTGGCAAGACCGTCGAGGGCACGTCGGGCAACTGGGGCCCGGTCACCGACCCGGCCACCGGCGCCGTCACCACGCGGGTGGCGCTCGCCTCCGTCGAGGAGGTCGACGCGGCGGTCGCCTCCGCCAAGGCCGCCTTCGAGACCTGGGGCACCTCCTCGCTGGCCCAGCGCACCACCATTCTGTTCCGCTTCCGCGCGCTGCTCGACGCCAACCGCGACGCCATCGCCGAGCTGATCGTCGCCGAGCACGGCAAGGTGCACTCGGACGCCCTCGGCGAGGTCGCCCGCGGCCTGGAGATCGTCGACCTGGCCTGCGGCATCACCACCCAGCTCAAGGGCGAGCTCTCCACGCAGGTGTCGAACCGGGTGGACGTGGCCGCGATCCGCCAGCCCGTGGGCGTGGTGGCCGGCATCACCCCGTTCAACTTCCCGGCGATGGTGCCGATGTGGATGTTCCCGCTGGCCATCGCCTGCGGCAACACCTTCGTCCTCAAGCCGAGCGAGAAGGACCCGTCGCCGTCCCTGAAGATCGCCGAGCTGCTCGCCGAGGCGGGCCTGCCGGACGGTGTCTTCAACGTCCTGCACGGCGACAAGGTGGCCGTGGACCGGCTCCTGGAGCACCCGGACGTCTCCGCGGTCTCCTTCGTCGGCTCGACCCCGATCGCCCGCCACATCCACACCACCGCCGCCGCCAACGGCAAGCGCGTCCAGGCGCTGGGCGGCGCCAAGAACCACATGCTCGTGCTGCCCGACGCCGACCTCGACGCGGCCGCCGACGCGGCGGTCTCGGCGGCGTACGGCTCGGCCGGCGAGCGCTGCATGGCGATCTCCGCGGTCGTGGCCGTCGGCTCCATCGGCGACGAGCTGGTCCAGAAGATCCGCGAGCGCGCCGAGAAGATCAAGATCGGCCCCGGCAACGACCCCACCTCCGAGATGGGCCCGCTCATCACGGCCGTCCACCGCGACAAGGTCGCCTCGTACGTGCACGGCGCGGCGGACGAGGGCTGCGAGGTCGTCCTCGACGGCACCGGCTACACGGTCGACGGCTTCGAGGACGGCCACTGGATCGGCCTGTCCCTCCTGGACCACGTCCCGACCACGGCCAAGGCCTACCAGGACGAGATCTTCGGCCCGGTCCTGTGCGTGCTGCGCGCCGACACCTACGAGGAGGGCGTGGCCCTCATCAACGCCTCGCCCTTCGGCAACGGCACGGCGATCTTCACCCGCGACGGCGGCGCCGCCCGCCGCTTCCAGCTGGAGATCCAGGCCGGCATGGTCGGCGTGAACGTCCCGATCCCGGTGCCCGTGGGCTACCACTCCTTCGGCGGCTGGAAGGACTCGCTCTTCGGCGACCACCACATCTACGGCAACGACGGCGTCCACTTCTACACCCGCGGCAAGGTCGTCACCACCCGCTGGCCGGACCCGTCCGAGGCCCCGACGGGCGTGGACCTGGGCTTCCCGCGCAACCACTGATCACCGGCACGGCCGCACCGCCGGCCCCCGGAAATCCACTGGCCCCCAGGGCGCGCACCGGCGCACCCTGGGGGCCATGTCCGTTCCCGTCCCCCCGAAGTACCAGATCCGCGCCGTCCACACCGACACGACGGTCACCGTCTACCAGGCCTACACCCCGTCGATCGGCCTCCCCGCGGCCCGCGACGGGCGCTTCCCCGCCGCGTGGAAGCGGGACCGGATGACCTGGATCAAGCCCTCGTTCCTGTGGATGGCCTACCGCTGCGGCTGGGGCCTGAAGGAGGGCCAGGAGACCGTCCTCGCCGTCGAGATCGCCCGCGAGGGCTTCGACTGGGCGCTGCGCCACGCCTGCCTGTCCCACTACGTCCGCGGCTTCCACCCCGACCGGGCCGCCTGGCGGCAGGAGTTGAAGAGCTCGCCGGCCCGCGTCCAGTGGGACCCCGAGCGCGACCCGCACCTGCGGCCGCTGCCGTACCGCTCCCTCCAGCTCGGCCTCGCGGGCGAGGCGTCCCGTCGGTACGCGGACGAGTGGACGGTCGGCATCCGCGACGTGACCCCGCTCTTCCACGAGGTCCACGGCCTGGTGCGCACCGGACGAACGGCCGAGGCGACGGCGCTGCTTCCGGAGGAGCGCCCGTACCCGGTGGCGAACGGGCTGCTCGGGAAACTGGTGCCCGCGGGTCCTTGGGGACCGATCCCGGTCAGCCGGTGACGCGGAACACCCGCTGTCCCGCCACGGCCTCGAAAGACCGGCCGCAGGCCGTCGACGGCCGCCGGCCGGGCGCGGTCGGTGCCCCGAACCTCCCGCCCGCGCGTACCGCGTCTGGTGTACGGGACCGTACTGCGTACGACCGGAGGAGGCCGTGCCTCTCCGCCCCTGGGCAGCCGAGCCGCGCCCGCTCCGGCCCCTAGGCTCGATCCCATGCAGCTGCGACTTCCCCGGAAGGGCCTCCCGCGCCCCGGTCTGCCGCGGTGGGCCGCGGTCGCCGCCGTCCTCGCCGTCCTCGCGGGCGGCGGCGTCACCTGGACCGCCGTCGCCTCCGACCGGTCCGCGCCCGTGACGCGCGCCGACCGGACGCTCGACCTCGACGGCGTCCGCATCGACACCTCGTACTTCACCGCCGGCGCCGAGGGCCGCCGCCCCGCCGTCCTCCTGGGCCACGGCTTCGGCGGGTCCAAGGACGACGTCCGCGCCCAGGCCGAACAGCTCGCCCGCGACGGTTACGCCGTGCTCACCTGGTCCGCCCGCGGCTTCGGCGCCTCCACCGGTCAGATCGGCCTCAACGACCCGCAGCGCGAGGTCAAGGACGTCCGCGGACTCGTCGACTGGCTCGCAGCCCGCCCCGAGGTGCTGCTCGACCGGCCCGGCGACCCGCGCGTCGGCGTCACGGGCGCCTCCTACGGCGGCGCGGTCTCGCTGCTCGCCGCGGGCCACGACCCCCGGATCGACGCGATCGCCCCCGGCATCACCTACTGGAACCTCGCCGACGCCCTGTTCCCCAACGGCGTGTTCAAGAAGCTCTGGGCCGGCATCTTCTTCTCCAGCGGCGGCCCCGTCGGCACGGACCCCTGCGGGCGCTTCAGCCCCGAGGTCTGCGCCCTCTACCAGCGCGTCGCCGTCTCCGGGAAGCCCGACGCCGCCGCCCGCGCCCTCCTGGAGGCCCGCAGCCCCTCCGTCGTCGGCGCCCGTATCAAGGTGCCCGCGCTGATCGTCCAGGGGCAGGCCGACTCCCTCTTCACGCTCGCCCAGTCCGACGCCATGGCGCGGACCCTCGCCGCCAACGGCGCCCCCGTCGCCGTCGACTGGACCGCGGGCGGCCATGACGGCGGCGACCGCGAGACCGCACGGGTCCAGGCCCGGATCACCGCCTGGTTCGACCGGTACCTGAAGCGGGACGAGTCCGTGGACACCGGTCCCGCCTTCCGCGTCAGCCGTACCGGAGGCGTCGACTCCACCGATGGCCGGGCCACCCTGCGCGGCGCCACCGCCGCCCGCTATCCCGGTCTCGGCGCCGGATCGGTGTCCGTCGCCCTCTCGGGCCCGCCGCGCTCCTTCGCCAACCCGGCGGGCGCCGCCCCGCCCGCGCTCTCCGCCGTCCCCGGCCTCGGCGGCGGGCTCTCCCAGCTGTCCTCGCTCGGCGTGGGCCTCTCCCTCGACTTCCCGGGCCAGTTCGCCGCCTTCGACGCCCGGCCGCGGACCCGGCCGATCCGTGTCACGGGCGCCCCGACCGTCACGGTCCGGGTGACCTCCACCGCCCCCGACGGCTCGGCGGTCCTCTTCGCCAAGGTGTACGACGTGGGGCCGGACGGCCGGCAACAGGTGCTGCCCGCCCAGCTCGTCACACCGGTACGGGTCGACGGCGCCGCCCGGGGCCGCACCGTGGACCTCGTCCTCCCGGCCGTCGACCACGAGGTGGCCGCCGGACACCGGCTGCGGCTCGTCCTCGCCGCCACCGACCTCGGCTACGCCTCCCCGGCCGCCCCCGCCACGTACACGGTCGCCGTCGCGAGCCCGCTGACGGTGCCGACCGCACCGGCGGTGACGACCGAGGCCGCGGGCCTGCCGTGGTGGGTCTGGGGCCTGCCGGCGCTCGGCCTGGCCGTCGCCGCCGCGCTCCTGCTCACCGCCAGGCGCCGCACGACGGCCCCGGCACCGGATCCGGACCTCGCCGACGTCCCGCTCCGGATCACCGGCCTGACGAAGAAGTACGCGGGCGGCGACCGGTACAGCGTGCGCGACCTGTCCTTCCGCGTCGAACAGGGCCAGGTGCTCGGCCTGCTCGGCCCGAACGGGGCCGGCAAGACGACCACCCTGCGGATGCTCATGGGCCTGATCACCCCCGACGCGGGCGAGATCCGGGTGTTCGGGCACGCGATCCGGCCCGGCGCCCCGGTGCTCTCCCGCGTCGGCGCCTTCGTCGAGGGCGCGGGCTTCCTGCCGCACCTGTCGGGCCGGGAGAACCTGGAGCTGTACTGGCGGGCCACCGGCCGCCCCGCCGAGGACGCCCACCTCGACGAGGCGCTGCGCATCGCCAACCTGGGCGGCGCCCTGGAACGCGCCGTCCGCACCTACTCGCAGGGCATGCGGCAGCGGCTCGCCATCGCCCAGGCCATGCTCGGCCTGCCGGACCTGCTGATCCTGGACGAGCCGACCAACGGCCTCGACCCGCCGCAGATCCGCGAGATGCGCGAGGTGATGATCCGTTACGCGGCCGGTGGCCGCACCGTGATCGTCTCCAGCCACCTCCTCGCCGAGGTCGAACAGTCCTGCACCCACCTGGTGGTGATGGACCGCGGCGGCCTGGTCCAGGCGGGCCCGGTCGAGGAGATCACCGGTTCCGACGACACGCTCCTCGTCACCCTGGACGGCGAGGTGCCGGACGAGGTGGTGGAGAAGCTCGACGCGGTACGCGTGGACGCCGGACTGCTGGTCCGCCTGAACGACCGGACCGCGACCGCCCTGCTCGGCGAACTCGTCCGCCTGGACGTACCGGTGACCGGGGTCGGCCCGCACCGGCGCCTGGAGGACGCGTTCCTCACCCTGATCGGAGGAGAGACCGCATGACCGCCGCAGCCGCCCTCGGCCATGCCCCTGGCTACACCCCCGGCCGCACCCTGCCGCTGCGCGTCGAGGCCGTACGCCAGCTGAAGCGCCGCCGCACCCTCGTCATGGGCCTGGTCCTGGCCGCCCTGCCCTTCGTCCTGATCGCCGCCTTCGCCATCGGCGGCGGCCCGGACGGCGCCGGCAACGACCGGATCACCCTCATGGACACGGCCACCGCCTCGGGCGCCAACTTCGCGGCGACCTGCCTCTTCGTCTCCGCGGGCTTCCTCCTGGTGATCCCGGTCGCCCTCTTCTGCGGCGACACGGTCGCCTCGGAAGCGGGCTGGTCCTCCCTCCGCTACCTCCTCGCCGCCCCGGTCCCGCGCGCCCGCCTCCTGTGGTCCAAGCTCGCGGTGGCCCTGGCCTTCAGCGCCGCGGCGATGCTCCTGCTCCCGCTGGTCGCCCTGGCGGCCGGCACGGTGGCCTACGGCTGGGGACCCCTGAAGCTCCCCACCGGCGGCGCGCTTCCGGCCGGCGACGCCCTGCTCCGCCTCGCCGTGGCGGTCGCCTTCGTCTTTGTTTCCCAACTCGTCACGGCGGGCCTCGCCTTCTGGCTCTCCACCCGCACCGACGCACCCCTGGGCGCCGTCGGAGGCGCCGTCGGCCTCACCATCGTCGGCAACGTCCTCGACGCCGTCACCGCCCTCGGCGACTGGCGCGCCTTCCTCCCGGCCCACTGGCAGTTCGCCTGGGCGGACGCCCTCCAGCCCCAACTGGAGTGGGCCGGCATGGTCAAGGGCGCGTCGATCTCGCTGACGTACGCGGTGGTCCTGTGTGCGCTGGCGTTCCGGGGCTTCGCGCGGAAGGACATCGTGTCCTAGGGGGAGGCGTCCGGAGCCCGCCGCTCACACCCACCCCCTCACAGCCACCCCCTTCGAGCCGCTTCCGCCCCCGCGCGGAAGCGGCTCGTCGTACCCAGGGCCGTCATCAGTTCGCCGACGCGGCGGCTGTACGTGCGGGGGGACATGCCCAGGCGGGCCGCGGCCGTCTCGTCCGTGAGGCCTTCCAGGAGGGCGTCGAGGACCGGGCGGAGCTGTGGGGGGAGTTCGCGGGTGGGGGGAGTGAGGCCCGCGAGTTCCTGGCTCGCGGCCCAGGAGGCGTGGTGGGCGCGGGCCAGGGCCTGGACGACGACGGGGTCGCGGATGAGGAGGAGGCCGTTGTAGAGGAGCTCCAGGTCGAGCGGGACGGCCGCGACCGTGCGGTCGACCAGGATCATCTTGAAGGGGATCGAGTCGGCGACCCTGGCCCGGCCGGGGATCCGGGTCACGCCCGTGAGCTGGGGGAGGGCGTGGCGCGGGACGATACGGCGGACCTCGCCGGCCCGCTCCGCCGCCGCTCGCATGCACGCTCCTGCAAGCTCCAGGAACGGCTCGGGAATCGCACGCGAGACGGAGGCGGCCGGGTCGTCGAAGGTCAGCAGCTCGTGCCGGGCCGAGGCGGCCAGGCCCGCGAGCGCGGCGCTGACCCGGCGCGTGCCGCGGACCGGGCGCCCCGGAGGGCGTTGGAGCTCCGGGCCGGCGCGGCCCATCGCCGAACGGGCGAGCATCACGGAGCCCGCAGTCTCTGCCACCGCTGACCACCCCCGCCCGATCGGTGTGCCACTCCATGTACGCACGTGACTGCGTACGGTGACAACCCCTGTTGACAAAGCTGGCGAGTCCCTGCCACGGCGGTGTGCCCCCGGCGCCGTTGCCGCATTGAGATCCTTCCGCAACTCCTTCGTCTGCTCCTCGCGGCCTGCTCGGACGTCACATTCACAAGTGGCTTCGAGATGGGGGGAGATGGACATGGCACCGAGGGCTTTCCGCCTCGCGCTCGCCGGACTGATCGGCGGTGCGCTGTTGTTGACCGGCTGTGCGGGTGGTTCCGACGGGAACGGACTCGCCAGGGCCGACGGTTCGGCGAGGGACCGGGGCGCACCGGCGCCCGACGCGTCGGCCCCGCCCGGCGCGCCCGAGGCGCCCGAGCGCCTGTCGACGTTCGCGCTCGACGTGGACACGGCCTCGTACGGCTACGCCCGCCGCTCCCTCGCCGAGGGGCGGCTGCCCGATCCGGCGGGCGTGCGGCCCGAGGAGTTCGTCAACAGCTTCAAGCCCGACTATCCCCGGCCGAAGGACAACGGCTTCAGCGTCACCCTCGACGGCGCGCGCTCGGACGCCGCCGGCTGGTCGCTCCTGCGGGTCGGTCTCGCGACCCGGCCGAGCGACGGCGAACGCCCGCCCGCCCGCCTCACCTTCGTGGTGGACGTCTCCGGATCCATGGGCGAGCCCGGCCGGCTCGACCTCGTCAAGGAGTCCCTCGGGCTGCTCGCCGACCGGCTCCGCGACGACGACTCGATCGCCCTCGTCACCTTCAGCGACGACGCCGAGACCCGGCTGCCCATGACCCGGGTCGGCGGCCACCGCGAGCGGATCCACGAGGTCGTCGACGGCCTGGAGGTCAGCTCCTCCACCAATGTCGAGGCGGGTGTCCGCACCGGTTACGACGTCGCCGTCGAGGGCCACCGCAAGGGCGCCACCAACCGGGTCGTGCTGCTCTCCGACGCGCTCGCCAACACCGGCGACACCGACGCGGCGGGCATCCTGGAACGGATCGACCAGGAGCGCCGCGCGTACGGGATCACCCTGTTCGGCGTCGGCGTCGGCAGCGAGTACGGCGACGCCTTCATGGAGAAGCTCGCCGACAAGGGCGACGGGCACACGACCTACGTCGGCACGCCCGAGCAGGCCCGCAAGGTCTTCGTCGACCAGCTGCCCGGGCACGTCGAGCTGCGTGCCCGCGACGCCAAGGCGCAGGTCGCCTTCGACCCGAGGACCGTGGAGAGCTTCCGGCTCGTCGGCTACGAGAACCGCCGGGTCGCGAACGAGGACTTCCGGGACGACCGGGTCGACGGCGGTGAGGTCGGGGCCGGGCACACGGTGACGGCGCTGTACGCGGTGCGGCTGAAGCCCGGGGCCCAGGGGAGGGTCGCCACCGCGACCGTGCGCTGGCTCGACCCCGCCACCCGCGCCCCGCACGAGCGCTCCGGCGCGGTGGAGACCGCCGCGCTGACCGCGCCGATCTGGGGCGACGGCCACGACAGCCTGCAACTGACGGCGATCGCCGCCTACTTCGCCGACCGGCTGCGCGGCGGCACGCTGCCGGGCGCCCCGGCCCTGTCCGGCCTCGCCGCCCGGGCGGGATCGCTGGCCGAGCGGGCGCATTCCGCCTCGGTGCGCGAGCTGGCCGAGGCGATCCGGCAGGCCGACGGACTGGGCGGTTCCGGCGACCCGTACGCCGGTTGATCGGCATGATGACGCTCATGGCCGCTCTGCTGCTCGCCCTCGCCGTCGTGTCCACCGGTCTCTACGCCGGATTCATGCTGATCTTCCGCACCGGTGTGATGCCGGCGCTCGCCCGGCTGTCGGACGAGGAGTTCGTCCACACCATGCGGCGGATCAACGAGTACGTGCCGAGGCCGGTGTTCCTGGTGGTGTTCCTCGGGGTCGTCGTCTTCCCGGCGGCCGCCCTGTTCGTGCCGGTCGACGGGCGGACCGACACCCAGAAGTGGCTGGTGGTCGCCGGGCTCGTGTGCGCGGCGGCCAATCACCTGGTCACCGTCGGCGGCAACGTCCCGCTCAACACCGCGCTGGCCGCCTCGGAGCGGACCGCCGAGCCGGCCGCCTCCGTACGGGCGGCGTTCGAGCAGCGCTGGAACGCCTTCCACGCCGTCCGCACCCTGCTGATCCTGGCGTCCTTCGGGCTGCTGACCGCCTCCGCCGTCGTCACCGGCTGAACCGGCCGACTCGACCACGGGGTCGGTTTTTCCGTCGCCCTGAGTGACATGCGGCGGCGCCGACGCGGCGTCAGGTCGGGGCCGGATGCCCCGACCTGACGTTCTCGCAGTCGGCGCTGTCCGCGAAACCCCAGGTGAGAGGCTGTGCGTGCGGGTCTGGCGCGATGCTCCGGTTCACGGCGGAGGGGCCTTCGGGTATCTTCCAGTCGCCGGAAAATAAGGTACCCCTAGGTTTGTTTTCTCGGGCCACCGGGATGCCGGTTCGGGCAAAGGAGAGGGACGGGACTCCCATGGCGAAGCAGGATCGGGCGATCCGCACTCGCAAGGCCATCCTGGAGGCGGCGGCCGCCGTCTTCGACGAGCGGGGCTACGAGGCCGCCAAGCTCTCCGACATCCTGGCGCTCGCCCAAGTCACCAAGGGCGCGCTCTACTTCCACTTCGACTCCAAGGAAGACCTCGCGCACGCGGTGATCGACGCCCAGGTGTCGGTCGTGCCCACGGCGCCGCCGCAACTGTCGAAGGTGCAGGAGTTCGTGGACGTCGGCATGGTCTTCGCGCACCGGCTGACCCGGGACCGGGTGCTCAGCGGCAGCGTGCGGCTCACCCTCGACCAGGGCGGGCACGACCTCAACCGCAGCGGCCCCTACCGGGAGTGGACCGAGATCCTGCTCGGCCTGCTCAACGAGGCCAAGGAGCGCGGGGAGCTGCTGCCGCACGCCGATCCGGCGGAGGTGGCCCCGCTGGTCGTGGGCGCCTACGCGGGGCTCAACCTGATGGCGCACGCCCTGGAGGGCGACCGCACCTCGATGGAGCGCTGGGCGTCGTCGCTGTACCACCACTTACTGCCGAGCATCGTGGTCCCGTCCGTCCTGACGATGCTCGATCTGGAGCCCGGGCGCGGCGCCCGCGCCCTCGGCCTCGCCGACGGCGCCCTCTCCTAGCCCCGTTCCCGGCCGCGACCGCCCACGTCGGAGCGTCGCGGCGCCACCTCCTGGCCGCCGGCCCGTCCACTCTCGGCCACAACTCTTCACCCGAGGCGCCCTTCTGGTGGCTCACTTCGCGCGGCATCATGGGCAAGGTCAGGGCAGGAAACAAAACCGCCATGGCGGTTTGTTGGGGCGCCTGGCCGGAAGCGACCCGCGCGGGTGCCCGAAAACGTTCCCCAAAGCATACCCGTGGGTCCAGTTACTGGATTCGCGGGTACGTTTCCCCCCGACTTAACGCAGCGTTGACAGGAACACACCGGCTAAAAAGGGACGAAAATACCGTCCCCAGGGTCCAGAGTTTCCGTACCGCCCGGTTTCTTATTGACATGCACCGCGGTCTCTTTTCTAATCGTCCAGGGTCATCCCGTGCACAGACACTGAGGGGGCAAGGTGGACGTCCGGATCCTGGGGGGACTTTCGGTACGCGAGAACGGGGTGTCGATCACCCCGACCGCTGCCGCGCCGCGACGACTGCTCGCCCTGCTCGCCGCCGGTGCCGACCAGATCGTCCCGGTCTCCGTCCTCATGGAGGAGGTCTGGCCGTCCGGCGCCCCGCGCGGGGCGCGCGCCGAACTGCACTCCCACATCCACGGGCTCAGGTCGCTGATCGCCGCGGCGCTGCCCGGCGGCCGCAAGACGGGCCGCACGGCCGAGACCGTGCTCGCCGCCCAGTCCGGCGGCTACCGGCTCGACACCGGCGGCGGCTCCCACGACGTCTGGCAGTTCGAGCGCGCGGCCGGCGCCGGATACCGCGCCATGGAGGCGGGCGACCTCGCGCACGCCGCCCTCCGGCTCGGCGAGGCCCTGGCGCTCTGGCGCGGCGAGCCGTACGCGGGCGTCGACGCCGGGCCCCGGCTGCGCGCCGACATCGAGCGCCTGGAGGCCTCCCGGCTCAGCGTGCTCGACCAGTGGGTGGAAGCCCAGCTGGGCCTCGGCCGGCACGCCGAGATGGTCCCCGAACTCGCCGTGCTCGCCGCCCGGCACCCCGTCAACGAGTCGCTGCACGCCCAGTTCATGGTCGCCCTGCTGCGCTCCGGTCGCACCGACGACGCCCTGGAGGCGTACCGCCGGCTGTGCGCGGGGCTCCAGCGGGACGGCGGCCGGGAGCCCTCGGCGCGCCTGCGCCGGCTCCACCGTTCGCTCCTGACGGTCCGGGACGCCGCCCGGCCGCGGGTGCCGGCCCAGACGCAGAGCTCCTGGGCCCGCCTGGGGGCGGGCGCGGACGCGGGGAGGGGCGCGGGCGTGCGGAGGAGCGCCGACGCGGGCGTCGGCGTGGGCGTCGGCATCCCCGCCGTGGCCGGTGCGCCGGTCTGATCCGGCGGCCCCTCCGGCGGTCCGCCGGCCGGACCGGACACCCCGGGGCCGGCACTCCGGGAGCGCCCGGTCGGCCCGTCCCCAACGGCTCCTGACACTCCATCGGGCCCGACCGGCCCACGGTCGCCCGCCCGGCGCTCCCCGCGGAGCGGTGTCCTTGCGGGGGAAGGGCGCGCGGGTGGCCAGGGCACCCGCGCGGGCACGGATGGGGCGGAAGAGGAGCGAACGGGAATGAAGTGGTCGATCTCACCGTTGACCGTCGTCCACGACCGATCTAGGTTCGGCCAGCGGTACGGGTTTCCACTGCGGCACCCGGTTCTGCTCAGCAGCGGGAGTTGAGGCATGTCCAAGCACGGCGCGGACGGGGGCGGGGGCGCCGACGCGCTCGCCGTGCTGGAGCTGCTCGCCCAGCAGGCACCGCAGGAGCGGTTCGCCGAACTCCTCGACGAGGCCCGGGCGGACGACCTGTCCGAGGAGCGAAGGGCCGCGCTGGAGAGGGCCGTTCTCCTCGCGACCGGCATCGGTCACGCGCTCGCCCGCCGCGAGCAGCGCGACGCCGGCCTCGACGCCCTCGCCGACACCGCCCGTGACCTGACCCACCCGTACGACCTGGACGGCCTGCTGCGGGTCGTCGTCCGGCGCGTCAAGCGCCTCCTCGACCTCGACCTGGCCTTCGTGACCCTGCGCGACGCGCACGGGCTGCGGACCCTGCAGGCCGGCGACGGCGACCTCACCGCGCCCGACGCGGCCGGCTGGCCCGGCGTCCTCGACGAGGACGGACTGGGCGGGCTCGTCCACACGCTCGGCGGGCCCGTCTGGACCGAGGACTATCTCGCGGACGAGCGCTTCGCCCGGCTGCCCGCGGTCGACGAGATCGTACGCGGCGAGGGCCTGCGCGCCTTCCTCGTCGTGCCGCTGCGCGCGGGCGACACCTGCCTCGGACTGCTCTACGGCGCCGACCGCAGCGCCCGCCGCTTCACGGCCGGTGAGCTGGGGCTCGTCTCCGCGTTCGCCGACCTGGCCGCCGTCGCCACGGAGAAGGCCAGGCTGCTCGACCAGACCCGGGCCGAGGTCACCGAGCTCGAGCGGGACAGCTCCCGGGCCCGCACCCGGCTCACCCGCATGCGGTACATCGGCGAGGCGCACAGCCGGATCATGAACCTGATCCTGGCCGGCGGCGACCTCGGCAACGTCGCCAAGGCCGCCGGGGACGCCCTCGACGCCTGCGTCCTCATCCGAGACCCGGGCGGCCGCACGCTGGCGTCCACCGGGGAGATCGCCGGCCTCGACGAGGAAGCGGTGGCCAAGGCCTCGCTCGACGCCCACGCCGGCCGCCGTCCGGTGCTCACCGGCGGCACCGCGGACCCGGCCCTTCCCGACGAGGACCCCGAGTCCGACCGGACGTGGGTCGCGCCCGTCCTCGCCGGCTCGGAGGACCTGGGGGTGCTCGTGGTGCGCGCCGCCACACCGCTCACCGGCGACGACGAGCGGCTGCTCGAACTCGCCGCCCAGTCCGTGGCCTTCCTGCTCCTCATGCAGCGCTCCACGGCCGTCGCCGAGGGCCCCGTCCGTGACGAGCTCCTCGACGACCTGCTCGCCGATCCCCAGCACGCCCCGCAGCAGATCGCGCAGCGCGCCCGCCGGCTCGGCATCGACCTGCGCAAGCCGCACGTCCTGGTGGTCGCCCGGCCCGAGGGCGGGGAGCAGGGCCGTGCGGTGGTGTGGGCGTCCTCGTACGCGTACCGGATGGCGGGTCTGAAGACCGTCCAGGGCGGCTGCATCGTGCTGCTGCTGCCCGGACTGGACGCCTCGGCGGCCGCGAAGGCCGTCTCGGGCGAACTCGCGCCGCTGCTCGGGCACCCGGTGTCGGTGGGCGCCGCCGGTCCGGGCTGGAGCCCGGACAGCGTGGGCCGGCTCTACCAGGAGGCCATGCGCTGCCTGGACGCGATGAGCGCGCTGGGCGGCGCGGGAGCGGCGGCCTCCGTGGACGACCTGGGCTTCCTGGGGCTGCTGCTCTCCGACGACCACGACGTCGACGGCTTCATCGAGTCGGCCATCGGGCCCGTACTGGACTACGACGCCGAGCGGTTCACCGACCTCACCCGCACTCTGGAGGCGTACTTCGCCTCCGGTGCCAGCCCGACCAACGCGGCCGAGGCGCTGCACGTGCACCCCAACACCGTCTCGCGGCGCCTCGAGCGCATCGGCGAACTGCTCGGCGCCGAATGGCAGAAGCCCGGCCAGGTCCTGGAGGTGCAGCTGGCCCTCCGGCTCCAGCGCACCCGGGACGTCCTCGCCCGCCGGCGCGCCGACCTCGGTGAGGGCCGCCCGCCCGCGGCGCCCGCACCGCTCAAGGACGCCCCGTAGGAGACGTCCGGGCCGCCGTCGTGTGCCTACGGGGCCCGGAAGCCCCAACTTCCGGGCCCCAGCCTGGGATCAGCCCGCCGAGCGGCCGTGGACGGAGCCGTACGAGGTGTCCCGGTCGGTGGCCAGCACGGTCGCCGCGTGGGCGGCGGAGGCCAGCGTGATGTGCCGGTGCCAGCCGCGGAACGAGCGCCCCACGAAGTCCCGCAGGCCCGCGCCCTCGCCGACCGCGCGGAAGTCCCGCTCCACCCGCCGCGACAGCTTGGTCAGCCGCAGCAGCGGGCCGACGGCCGAGCCGGTCAGGTCGGTGATCCACAGCCGGGCGGGGGAGCGCCGCGGGTCGTCCCACTCGCCGAGCAGGAGCAGCGGCCGCTGCCGCTCGCCCGCCGGTACGGGCAGGGTGACCCGGACCGCGGTGGCGAGCGAGGTGCGCGAGGTCCGGATCCCGGCCGCCGAGTCCACCCAGCTCACCGGGCGGCGCAGGCCCTTCAGGGACTCCAGGATCTGCAGCGCGCTGAGCGGTCCGGCGCCGAAGCCCGGCAGCGAGCGGTCCGCGACGGTCAGCCGGCAGTGCGTGTCGATCTGGGCGACCACCGGGACGCCGGCGAGGGCGAGCCGGTGCAGGGCCGCCCGTCCGGCGCCGCCGCGGATGTCGAGCAGCAGCGGCTTGCGGGCGACCTCCGGCCAGCGGGCCGCGTCGAGCGCCGCGTTGACCGCGCACTCCTCCAGGGTCTCCTCGGCCGCTCCCTCGGGCACCTCCGCGCGGTCCCGCCGGGTGCGGTCCTTGACCCACGGATCGGGGAGGAAGAGGCGCCAGTTGACGGGGACGCTGACGTCCTCGGAGGCGAACCACACGCCGAAGGCCTGCTGGCCGCGGAAGACCTGGCCCCGCTCGGGGTCGAAGCGCCGGTCGACGCCGACCGAGTGCTGTCCGGCCTTCGGTATCGGCATCGGCCGCACCACCCAGGCCTGCGGGCTGCTGTTCTGCTGCAGGAAGCGCGCCAGCTCGGCCCGCATCGGCCGCCAGTCCCACGTGGAGCTGGAGATGAAGTGGTGCAGGCTCTGCTCGGCGGCGGGGCCGCCGATCTGCGCGGCGATGTTGCGGATGGACTTGCGACCCTGCGCGGTCAGCAGGCCGTGCAGGTACTGCTCGGCCTTCAGACGCTGGTCGCGACGCGGGAAACCGGAGAAGAGCGCGGCGCAGAGTTCGCCGTACACGTCCTCGCCGGCAGCGTCACGGTGCGCGGCGACGGTCCTGAACCTGGTTGCGACGGATGTACTCACGACACTCCTGCCCTACGGGTTGCGCAGCTCCCTCCCGCTGCTACCTCCACGTTCGCGGCTTCGCGCCGGGGGGACGAGGTGTAGCCGGCACCCGTATCGGCCGCCCGATGGTGGCCGGACCACAACCCCCCGATACCCCAGGGGGGATCTGACAGACTCGCCGGACCGGCTTTGACCCGCTCGCCGTCCGGCCCGGACCATCGTTTCGAGGCAGCACGGGCCGGGCCCCGGTTAATGCCCCAGGCCGGGGGCCGTGCCTGTGCGCCTCGCTCACGAGCCCGTGCCCGTCCGCACGGGCCCGTGCGCCTACCCTGGTGCCATGGGGTTCCGCGCGCAGCTACCGGTCGTCGGGGTGATCGCCCTCGGGGGCGCGCTCGGCGCCACCGCCCGGTACGCCGCGACCCTGGCCTGGCCCACCCCGGCCGGCGCGTTCCCCTGGACGATCCTCACCGTCAACGCGGTGGGCTGCGCCGTCCTCGGCGCGTTCATGGTCCTCGCGACGGAGACCGTCACCCCGCCCCACCCGCTCCTGCGCCCCTTCCTGGGCACCGGCGTCTGCGGCGGCTTCACCACGTTCTCCACCTACGCGCTCGACACCCAGCGGCTGCTCGCCGACGGAGAGGTCGCACGGGGCATGGCATATCTGTCGGCGACCGCGGTGACCGCGCTGGCCGCGGTCTGGGCGGCCGTCGGGGCGACCCGGGCCGTCGTGCGGGCCGTTCCGGAGAGGAGGGCCCGATGAGCCGGCTCACCGGACGGGCGGTGCGCCTGACGGTGCTGGTAGGCGAGCGGGACAGCCGGCACCACCGGCCGGTGTACACGGAGATCGTGCACCGCGCGCACGCCGCCGGTCTCGCCGGCGCGTCCGTCTTCCGCGGCGTCGAGGGCTTCGGCGCCTCCTCCCTCGTCCACACCACCCGGCTGCTCTCGCTCGGCGAGGACCTGCCGGTGGCGGTCGTGATCGTGGACACGGAGGAACGGGTGCGGGCCTTCCTGCCGGAGCTGGAGGAGCTCACGGCGCAGGGCGGTCTGGTGCTGCTCGACGCCTGCGAGGTCGTACGGTACGGGCCGGGGGAGCCGCGCGGGTGAACTGGCTGCTCGTCGTCGTGGGCGCCGCCGTCGGCGCCCCGCTGCGCTATCTCACGGACCGCGCCGTCCAGGCCCGGCACGACTCGGTCTTCCCCTGGGGCACGTTCGTGGTGAACGCCGTCGGGTCGCTCGTCCTCGGCCTGCTGACCGGCGTCGCCTCCGCCCGCGCCGGGCTGCTCCTGGGCACGGGCCTGTGCGGCGCGCTCACCACGTACTCGACCTTCTCGTACGAGACGCTGAAGCTGTACGGGACGGGCGCGCGCGGGTACGCGGTCGCCAACGTCCTGGGCAGCACCGCGGCCGGGCTCGGCGCCGTGTGGCTCGGCGTCACGCTCGCCGGCTAGGTCCTGTCGTCGCACTCCCCGTCGTTGCCCGGGGCAGGCGGGAGTGCGACGACAGGGCCTATGGCATGTCCTTCGGGGAGGACGGTTTACGCCAGCCGCCGCTGACCTCCTTGACCTCCTTGTGCGGGAAGCGGCGTTCCGCGTACTCCTTGGCGGGGGAGCCGGGCAGCACGTACAGGGTCTCGGCCTTGTCCTGGAGCGGGCGCAGGACGGTGTCCATGAAGTTCCGGCGGTCGTCGAGGTACGGCCCGAGGACGTCCTCCCCGGCGGGGCAGACGGCCAGGCAGTAGGCGGCCTTGTAGTTCGGCTTGAAGGCCAGGCTCTGCCACATCGAGGCGTTCTCCGCGTCGGTGACCCGCGAGCGGAAGTCGGCGGCGTCCGCGCTGTCGGCGACCGTCTGCACGTAGTCGGTGAAACCGGCCATGAACTCGCGGTAGTTGTGGGTCGCGCAGGCCAGGAAGTCGAAGCCGCCGTCCTTGGTGAGGGCGCCGACCGGGCAGGCGGCCACGCACAACTTGCAGTCCACGCAGGGGTTGTAGTCGAGCGGCTCGCCGTACGAGGAGACCTCGGCGTCCAGGAGGACGGTGGCGAGCAGGACGAAGCTGCCGAACCTCGGGTGGATGACGTTGCGGTGCAGCCCCATCACACCCAGGCCGGCCGCCACCGCGACCGTCTTGTGGGCGACGACCCAGACCCGGCCGGGGAACCGGTCCATCTCCATGGGGAAGGTCGCGGAGGGGTTCACCGCGCGGTATCCGGCGTCCTGGAGCTCCCGTACGACCGTACGGGCCGCGTCGTTCACGAGCTCCCCGGCCCGGTGGAACTCGTGGTTGGCGACGCTGCGGGCCGCCGAGCGCACGTCGTCGCGGTTCATGCGGACGACGAGCGAGACGAGCGTCCGCGCCCCGGGCAGCGCCTCCTCGACGTGTTCGCGTTCCCCGGCCAGGTCGGGATGGTCCAGGCTCACCGCCGCGGCGTCGTCCGCCCCGGCCCGCAGGCACAACTCCCGCAGCCGGTCGGCGTCGAGGACCACCGGTGGTTCGGCCCGCTGCTCCGTGTCGCGCGCCGCGAGCACGGCCCGCACGGACGGATGGCCGGCCAGCCGGGCCGGAAGCTTTCGGGCTTCCATGGAAACGCCACGCCCCCTCTGATGGGTCAGTTTGATTTCTGGACACACTAGAGGGGGAGACAGTTGGAAAACAAGACTGACTGGCGGCGGATCAGCGGGTGCCGCGGGAGGGGCGGCGCGGCAGCAGCAGGGCGGGCAGCACGGCCAGGCCCATCAGGGCCGCCGCCACCGCGTAGGTGACGCGGAAGCCGGCCGGGTCGGCGCCCGCCGCGCCGAGCACCACCGAGCACAGGGCCGTGCCGATCGAGGCGCCCACCTGCGAGTTGATGCTCAGCGCCGTGCTGGCCGCCGCCATCCGGTCCTTCGGCAGGTCGCGGCTCGCGGTGGTCATCGTCGGCATCAGGACCATGCCCGCGCCGACGCCCATCACCATCGCCGCGCCGACCACCCGCCAGGGCGCCACGCCCTCCGTGCCGGTCTGCAGCGCGCTCAGGACCATCCCGAGCGTCGCGAGGGCGACGCCGACCGGGATCAGCCGCCGGGGCGACGCCGTGTCGATGCGGCGGGCGGCGACCTGCATGGTGAGGCCGACGGTCAGCCCGATCGGGGCGGCGAGCAGCCCGGCCGAGCTCGCGCTCCACCCCCGTACCGCCTGCCAGTACACCGGGCCGAGCAGCATCGAGCCGAAGTATCCGCAGGTGAACAGCGCCAGGGTGGCGGCCCCGGCCGCGAAGGTGCGGTCGCGCAGGAGGCGCAGGTCGAGCAGCGGCTCACGGGCCGACAGGGCCCGCCGGACGAAGGCCGCGACGAGCAGCACGCCCGCGGCGGTGGGGAGCAGCGCCCCGAGGCTCGCCCAGTCGCCGCCCTCGCCGCCGCGCGCCAGGCCGTACAGGAGCAGGGCGAGACCGGGGGAGAGCATCAGCAGGCCGGGGACGTCCAGGCGCGGGGCCGGGGCGCCGGCGCGCGGCGCGTCGGGGGGCAGGAGGCGCCCCGCGAGGGTCAGCGCCACCGCGCCCAGGGGGAGGTTGACCAGGAAGATCCAGTGCCACGACGCGGCGTCGACGAGCCAGCCGCCGAGCGTCGGTCCGATCACCGGGCCCACCAGGATCGGCAGTCCGCCCACGGCCATCGCCCGCCCCAACCGGGCCGGGTCGGCGGCACGCATCGTCATCGTCATGCCGACCGGCATGAGCAGTCCGCCGCCGAGGCCCTGCACCGCGCGGAAGGCGATCAGGCTGGGCGCGTCCCAGGCGAACGCGGCGAGCACCGAGCCGAGGGTGAACAGGACGAGCGCGGCAAGGTACGTGCGCTTCGCGCCGAACCGGCCGATGGTCCAGGCCGTGGTGGGGATGACCGCGGCGAGCGCGAGGGTGTAGGCGGTGGCGGTCCACTGGATGGTCGCCAGCGGCGCCTGGAAGGCCTCGGAGAGGCTGCGCAGGGCGACGTTGACGATCGTCATGTCCAGGACCGCCATGACGGAGCCGAGGACGACGACGGTGAGGATCCGGCCGAGCGGTGCGGCGGGAGCGGGGCCGGCGTTCCCGCGCGGCGTGCGGAGCAGTGCGGTGGTCATCGCCTGCGCCCCCCTCAGCCCTGGTAGGGCAGGTCGGCCCGGGCGGTGCGCAGCGCCCGCCCCCACCAGGCGAGCTGGCCGAGCATGCCCTTGGCGGCGGTCTCGGCGATCACCGCGTCCCGTGGCACGCCGTCCTCGCCGAGCCCGGACCAGGGGCCGTGCAGGCTCACCGCGTCGCGCACGGTGGTGGCGTGCAGCTCGGCGAAGACCAGCCGGAGCTGCTCCACGGCCCGCAGGCCGCCGCCGAGACCGCCGTACGAGACGAAGCCGACCGGCTTGGCCTGCCACTCGGGGCGGTGCCAGTCGATGAGGTTCTTCAGGACGGCCGGGAAGCTGTGGTTGTACTCGGGCGTGACGACCACGAAGGCGTCGGCTGCGGCGAGCCGCGGCGAGACCTCGGCGAGCGCCGCGGCCGCTCGGGGGCTCGGCCCGGCTCCCCAGTCCGGCATGGCCAGCGGCAGGTCGACCTCGGCGAGGTCGACGACGTCGAGCTCCAGGCCGCCGTGCCGCTCGGCGACGGCGAGGAACCAGTCGGTGACGGCACCGGCCTGACGGCCCTCGCGGACGCTGCCGACGAGGACGGCGACGCGCAGCGCGGCGGGCGCGGTGGCGGTCTCGGAAACGACGGTGGTGGTCTCGGAAGCGACGGTGGCGGTCTCGGGCATGGCGGATCCCCCTCCAGGAGTGGTCCGGACGCCCGGCGCGTCCGGCCCTCCCTGAAGGTACAACGCTCGTTGTAAAAAGTGCAACGCTCGTTGTACCCGCGGTGCGGTGCGGCGGTAAGGTGCCGTCATGAGCAGCACCAACGACGCCTGGATGGAACGGGCCCGGCGCGAGGTCCCGCCCCGCAAGCTGGAGAAACAGCTCACGGTGGTCCGCGCGGCCTGCGGGACCTTCGGCCGCGAGGGCTACGCGCGCGCCTCCGTCGACGCCCTGGCCGCCGCGGCCGGCGTGTCGACCCGCACGCTCTACAACCACTTCCCGGGCGGCAAGGCCCAGCTCTTCCAGACGGTCGTCACCTGGACCTCCCACGAGGTGAAGGACGCCCAACTGGCCCGGCTGCACGCCCTCCTGGACCCCGCGCGGCCGCCCCACCCCGACGCGCTCGAACGCGACCTGGTCGCGCTCGCGCGGGCCTTCACCGACCTGATCGCCGAGTATCCCGACCACTTCGCCCTGGTCCGGCACCTCTCCGCCGAGGCCGACCACGTCCCCGCCGAGGTCCGCACCGCCTGGCAGGAGGCCGGACCGGGACCGGTCTCCGCCGCGCTCGCCGCCGCCTTCACCGGGCTGGCCGAGCACGGCCTGCTCGACCTGCACGGCGACCCCGACCTGGCGAGCGGCCACTTCATGGCCCTCACCACGGCCACCGTCGTCCAGCGCTCCCACTACGGCGTGCTGCCGCTCCCGCAGGCCGAGACCGACCGCATCCTCGAGGGAGGGGTGGCCGCCTTCGTCCGCGCCTACCGCCCCGCCTAGGAAGCGTCCTCCGGACGGCCGGCGCGTGCCGTCCGGCTCACGACCGGGCCCGCGCCGGCTGTCGCCCGTCGGCCCCGGCCTGGGGGTAGATGCGGGCGCCGCACCGCGGGCCCGCCTGCGGGGCGAGCGCCAGCGCGAAGCCGTGGTTCGCGGCGACGGACCGGATGTGCTCGGCCGACAGGGAGCCCTGCCGCTCCAGGGTCAGCGCGGGCAGCCCCGCCCGGCCGCGCCCCGCCGAGCGGTGGAAGGAGACCACGCTCGTCGACACCGGCGCGTGGTACGGGTACCGCAGCCGCGCCGCGGCGTCGTCGGCATGCGCCAGGATCCGTACCCGCGGCTCGTCCCGGAAGTCCGCCACCACGCCCTCGCCGCGCCAATGGGGCAGCTCACGCGAGCGGTTCGCCGAGGTGATGAACAGGAACGCGGCCGCCGTACGGTCGAGGGCGGCGCGCAGGAAGGCGTTCGACGGGCAGTGCCGGCCCGGCGCGACCACCTGTACGGTCCGCACCCCGTCCTGGACGGCGGTCAGATGGCCGGGCAACCGCTCCGCGGCGGGGCCGCGGAAGCCGAACGGCCCGAGCTCGTACAGCTCGTCGAGCAGCGCCCACAACTGCCGCCGGGGCAGCTCGGCGGGCAGGCGGGTCCAGTCGAAGAGGGCGTGGACGCCGGACGGCACGGTCGTGACGGACCCGACCTGCCCCGGCGGACGGCCCTTCATCCGGTTGACCCGTGCCACGACCTCCGGGGCGGCGCCCGCGGTCAGCGCGTAGAAGTTGGCGAAGCCGTGCACCACCGCACCGCCCTCGCCCAGCTCGTCCGCCGCCCGTCGTACGTCCTCCGGGTCGCCCAGGACCAGGTCCCTGACCAGTACCGCCCGCTCGTCTCCCACGGTCGTGCCTCCACTGCCCGTTCGCTCACCGACCACACACGTGATCGTTTACGGCGTGCAACGAGCCCGGCCCGATCCGGTCACCGTGGCCCGCGCCGTCACCGCGCGCCGAACACGGCCGTCCGGAAGGCGTCGCGGACCGCGGTCACCGGGCCCGTGTCGCGGGTGAAGTAGAGCTTGTTGGTGAGCAGCACGGCCCAACGGCCGCGGGACGGGCTGACCCACATGCCGGTGCCGGTGAAGCCGTAGTGCACCCAGACGTCGTCCCGTACGGAGGTGCCGGGCGCGAGGTGCCAGAAGAGCCCGCGCGCCGGGGCGAGTTCGCCCGTACGGACCCGCAGCGAGTCCGCGACCCACCCGGGGCCGAACGGCGGCCGGACCGGATCGAGCACCTGACGCAGGAAGCGCCCCAGGTCTCCGGTGGTGGAGAACGTCCCGGCGATGCCGCACGCGCCGCCGAGCAGCCGGGTGGAGAAGTCGTGCACGGTGCCCTGGAGATGGGCGCCGGTCTCCTCGTCGTACTCGGTCGGCGCGGCCCGCGCGGCCAGCGGCGCCGGCAGCGGACCGTACCGGGTCTCCGTCATGCCGAGCGGAGCCCAGACCCGCTCGGCGGCCAGCCGCGCGAGGGGCCGGCCGGTGAGGTGCTCGGCGAGATAGCCGAGGATCAGCGCCGCCCGGTCGGTGTACTCGACGGCCTCCCCGGGCCGCCGGCGCAGCACCTCGCGCAGCACCCCGTCCCGTACGTCCTGCGGATCGGTGCCGTACAGGGCGCGCAGATTGGCGCGCAAGGGCAGGCCGGCGGTGTGGGTGAGGAGTTGGAAGGCGGTGACGTCGCCGAGCGGATGGCCGGCGACCTCGGGCCAGAAGGCGCCGAGCGGGGCGTCGAGCGCGAGCTCGCCGGACTCGGCGAGCGTGCCGACGACCGGCCAGACGGCGATCACCTTCGTGAGGCTGGCGAGGTCGTACAGCGAGTCGTCCCGCACGAGGCCGTCCCTGACCGGGCCGCAGGCGGCCGGTCCGGGCGCGAGGGACCCGACGGCCCCGCCCGCCAGGGGCCCGCGGGCGTCGCCGACGGCCCAGGCGGCACCGGGATAGACCCGGGCGCGGACCCCGTCCTGAAGGAGCCGTTCGATGCGCGGAGCGCCGAGCGTCGTGTTCACATCAGGTGTCTACCCAGCGGGAGTCGCTCTCCCGCGGGGCGGTCCGGATCCGCCTGCTCAGGCCTCCACGATGCGGAGCATGCCGCCGATGCCCAGGACGCTGTCGAGGCCGCGCAGTTCCTCGACGGCCTTCTTCATCGCGCCTTCCTCGGCGCGGTGCGTGATGAAGACGACGCGGGCCTTCGAGGCGCGGTCCTCCTGGGTGATGGAGCGGATGGACACCCCGTGGCGGCCCAGCACGCCCGTCACCTCGGACAGCACGCCCGGCGCGTCGGTGACGTCCAGCTTGAGGTAGTGGGGGTGGCTGAGCAGTTCCGTGGGCCGGAGCGTCGCGGGGCTGCCGAGCGGCACCGCGCGGTGGGTGCCGCGGCGCACGTGGTCCGCCGCGGTGACCAGGTCGCCGAGGAGCGCGGACGCGGAGGGCAGCCGGCCGGCCCCGTGCCCGTAGAACATCTGGTCACCGGCCGCGCTGCCGCGGAGGAAGACCGCGTTGAAGGTGCCGCGTACGTGGGCGAGGGGGTGGTTCCTGTCCACGAGGGCCGGGAAGACCTGGACGCCGATCTCGCGCTCTCCGGTGCCCGTCGTCCCGAACACGTCCGCCTTGGCGACGGACTTGACGACGTAGCCGAAACGCTCGGCGATCTCGAAGTCCTCGCGGTCCAGCCCCTCGATCCCCTCCCGCTCGACGTCGTCGACCGCGATCGCGCGCTTGAAGGCGAGCGAGGCGAGGATGGCCAGCTTCGACGCGGCGTCCGCGCCGCTGACGTCGTTGGTCGGGTCGGGCTCGGCGTAGCCCGCCTCCTGCGCCTGGCGCAGGACCTCGGCGTACGGGAGGCCCTCCTCGGACATGCGCGTCAGCATGTAGTTCGAGGTGCCGTTGACGATGCCGAGGACGCTGGTGATGTCCTCGCCGAGGAAGGACTCCCGGAGGAGGCGGAGGATCGGCACGGAGGCCACGGCGGCCGTCTCGAAGAACAGGTCGACGCCGGTGGCGTCGGCCGCCGCGTAGAGCTCGGGGCCGTGCTTGGCGATGAGCTCCTTGTTGGCGGTCACGACGGGCTTGCCGGCGCGGAGTGCGGCGAGCACGTAGGCGCGGGCCGGCTCGAGGCCGCCCATCACCTCGACCACCACGTCGATGTCCTCGGCGTCGGTGACCGCCGCCACGTCCTCGGTGAGGAGCGCGGCCGGCAGACCCGGGCGTTTCCTTCCGGCGTCACGTACGGCGATGCGCGTGAGGCGGAGATCGAGGCCGTTGATTTCCCTGATCTCGGGAGCCCGGCTCAGGAGGAATTCGGCGAAAGTCGCTCCGACATTACCGGCGCCCAACATGCCCACATTTATGCTGCGATACATGGCCGGAGCATACAGGCCGGTCCTGGGCCCGGCCGCGACCTTTTCCCGGGCATCTCGCATGGTGAAACCGCTGGTAAGCGCGGGGTCCGGATTTACCGGAAGCGTAATTCCGTTCCGTCGTTCCGTACGGGCGGAGTGCCGGCGAAGGTGCGGGCCGGGAGCGGCCGGCGGAGGATCGAAAGGACGGCGTCCGCGGGAGAGCGCCGCCCGGCACCGCCCAGCGCGTGAAGAGGTCCGGCCATGGAACCGTACGACGACACCGCCGACGCCGTGGAGGACACCGCCGGCTCCGCGGAGAACACCGCCGGCTCCTCGGAGAACACCGCCGGCTCCGTCGAGGAGACCGCCGGCTCGGCCGAGGACCCCGTTGGCGGCACCGTCTCCGTCCCGCCGCGGACGACGCCGTGAGCCGGGCTCCGCGCGGGGACGCGCCGGGCGGCGGGCGTTACGGCGAGGACGTCTTCCGGCCCGAGGCGGCGGGCGAGGGCGAGCGCATCGACTACGGCGCGCTCGCGTACGACGACATCACCCTGGCGCGGCTGCGCGACCTCGGGGCCGGTCCGGGCTGGCGCTGTCTCGACGTGGGGGCCGGTACGGGCACGGTCGCCCGCCGGCTGCTGGAGGAGGCCGGGGTGGAGAGCGTGCTCGCGGTGGACCGCGACGTACGGTTCCTCTCCGAACGGCCCGTGCCGGGCCTGGACGTGCGGGAAGCCGACGCCACCGCGCCGGACTTCGCCCCCGGCCGGTTCCGGCTGGTCCACGCGCGCTTCGTGCTGATGCACCTGCCCGAGCGCGAGCGCGTGCTCAGGGCATGGGCCGAACTCGTCGAGCCCGGCGGCGTACTGGTGCTGAGCGACGCGGTCGACCTGACGAGCGACCGGGCTCCCGGCACGCCGTACACCGAGGTGATGCGGGCGATGTGGCAGGGGCTGCGGGACACCATCGGCACGGACGTCTCGTGGGTGCCGTCGTACCCGGACCTGCTGCGCGGGGCCGGGCTCGCGCCCGTCGCCGCCGAGATCCATGTGCCCCCGCTCGTGCCGGGCAGCCCCATCAGCCGCTTCTGGGCGGACACATGGGAACGGAGCAGGGCGGCGATGCTCGCGACCGGCCTGGTCGACGACGCGGCCGTCGACGCGGCGATCCTCTATCTGCACTCGGACGCGTGCGCGGCCCTGTCGGCCGGGATGGTCACGGCGTGGGGTCGGCGCCCCGAGGGGCGGGAGGCGGCGGGCTGACCGTTTCCGCTGCAGCGCCTTTCGGGGAGGGGTCCGCTTTGAACCCGGGAAAGGGGATTGCCGCGGTCGTCGCCGAACCGCGCCATGGCTCTCCCTCCGCCGTGATCTGTCGTTCTGGCGTCGTTCTGCGGTCGTTCTGCGGTCCTTCGTCCCTTCCTTCCGTCTGAGGGTTTCATTCCGCTTTCTCTCGGTCGCGCGGGGCAGCACGCCGGAGAGGTCGAAGGTGACTGTTTTCCCTCCGGCCTATTAGCCGGGGCGGGTGAGTTCGACCGAGTTCCTTGACCCGGTCTTTCGACCGCGCTCGCGGGCCGACCGGGGGAACGCGCGGCGACCTGGAGCGACGGTGAGCTCACGTTCCGCCGGCGGCGGCACGCGCGCTCCGGCGCGGCGGGTGGCTCGATGACCTGAAGCAGCGCCTCGCGCAGGGGGCTGGGCTAGGGGATCCGGCCAGGGCGGGTCGCCCGTGAACTTCCCCGCGCGTTCTCCGGCGGCGAGCCGGCGGCACTGCCCCGACACTCGGTGACGGCCTGGACGCCCAGGGGGGCCGTCCTGGCTCGCAGAGGGCTGTCCGGCAGCCCCGGTCGAGCACCGAAAACGCGGCCTGACCAGCAAAAAGACCCTCCCGAAGGAGGGTCTGGGTGGAGCGCCCCCGGCAGGACTCGAACCTGCGGCCAAGTGCTTAGAAGGCACCTGCTCTATCCGCTGAGCTACGGGGGCCTGTGGTGGTCGGGACAAGGATAGGGCTCCGATCCCCTTGGCCCGGTTGCTTCACCTGCGTGGCACGATGTGGAGGTTCGGTGAAGCGGTCCGATAATCGCAGGCAGGTGCGATTCGTGCAGCGCTTTTCGCGCCACTCGGGCCGGGTGTTGTGCACTCGTTATGCCTGAGGCCCCCGGCTACATCCGTTCGGTCGGCGCGCGCAGCCGCAATACGCTTCAAAAAGGCTCCAAAATTGGGCATTCTTCGCATGTGGTGACCATGGACGAACGGCCTCAGCTGATCGACGCACTCTCCGCCCTGCGCGACCGTGTCGCCGCCGTGCGTCTTCCTCTCCCCCTCCCCGGCGCCCCCCGCGCCCGGCAGACCCGGTCCGAGCTGCTCGCCCAGCTCGACGACTACTTGGTGCCCCGCCTGAAAGATCCCGACGCCCCGCTGCTCGCGGTCGTCGGCGGATCCACGGGGGCGGGGAAGTCCACCCTGGTCAACTCGCTCGTCGGGCGGCGCGTCAGCGAGGCCGGGGTGCTCAGGCCCACCACCCGTACGCCCGTCCTGGTGTGCCACCCCGAGGACCACCACTGGTTCGCCGGAATGCGCGTCCTGCCCCAACTGACCCGCGTCTGGCTGCCCCAGCAGGACGACGACCACCCGGCCGAGGAGCCCCCCGAGGACAACGCCCTGCGCGTCGAGACCGCCGCCACCCTGCCCCGCGGGCTCGCCCTCCTCGACGCGCCCGACATCGACTCGCTCGTCGTCGAGAACCGCCTCCTCGCCGCCGAGTTGATCTGCGCCGCCGACATCTGGGTCATGGTCACCACCGCCTCCCGCTACGCCGACGCCGTCCCCTGGCACCTCCTGCGTACCGCCAAGGAGTACGACGCCACCCTCGTCACCGTCCTCGACCGCGTCCCCCACCAGGTCATCGGCGAGGTGTCCCGGCAGTACGAGGCGCTGCTCGACAAGGCCGGCTTCGGCGACCTGCCCCGGTTCACCATCCCCGAGCTCCCCGAGTCCACCGGCGGTGGCAGCGGGCTGCTGCCCGACAACGCCGTCGCCCCGCTGCGCGGCTGGCTCGCCCACTGCGTCCAGGACCCCGCCGCCCGCCAGCAGGCCGTCGGCCGTACCGCCGCCGGCGTGCTCGACTCCCTCGACACCCGCATGCCGGAGCTCGCCGGCGCCGTCGCCGCCCAGTACGCCGCGGCCGTACGGCTCGGCGGCGCCGTCGAGGCGGCCTACGACGCGCAGGGGCAGCGGGTCCGCGAGCTCGTGAAGCGCGGCGCCGTCCTCGCCGGCGACGCCCGGACCCGCTGGCGCGGCTACCCCCGGGACAGCTCCGCCGAGGAACTCCTCGACGCCCTCGTCGAATCCCTCGCCGCCCTGGTGCAGTGCGCCGTCGCCGCCGCCGACGAGCGGGTCCGGGACGCCTGGCGCCGCGAACCGGCCGCCGGCGCGCTCGCCCCGAGCGGTGCCGCGTTCCGGGACCCCCGCAAGGACGAGAGCCGGGACGCCGCCGAGCGGATCGCCATGTCCGTACGGCACTGGCGGCGCGTCCTGGAGGAGATGGTCGAGGAGGAGGTGCACGGCCTGGAACACCCGGCCGCCTTCCGCGGTTCCGGGAGGGGACACGGGCGCCCCGGGAAGACCTCCTGGCGCGGTGCGGGGCGCGGTTCCGGGCGCGCGGCGGCCGCCGCCGGGCCCGACACCGAGACGCTCACCGCGCTCCTCGCCGCTGTGCTCCTCGGCGGTCGCCGCACCCGCGCCGCCGGAGACCGGCTGGCCGAACTCCTCGGCGCCCAGGGCGCCCTGCTCCTCCGCGACAAGGGCGGCGAGCTGCTGCGCAGCTGCCTCGACGGCGCCCTGCACACCGAACGCGACCGGCGTCTCGCGCCCCTCGACGCCCTCGACGTGACCCCCGAGCCGCAGGCCGAGCTGATCGCCGCGCTCTCCGTCCTGCAGAAGGAGAAGTGACGCAGTGGAGAACCGAGTGGACGCAGCGGAGAGCGCGGTGGATGGGGTGGCTGGGGTGGCTGGGGTGGATGGAGTGGACGCGGTGGATGGGGTGGAGCGGGAGGGTGCGGGGGGCACGGGGAGCACGGGGAGCACGGGGAGTGGGGAAGGCGCGGACGGTTCGGCGAGGACTGCCGATGTAGTGGGTGCGGGTGCGGGTGCGGGTGCGGGTGCGGGTGCGGGTGGGGCGTCGGGCTTCGGCTTCGCCCGCGTCGCGACCCCCACGCCGACCCCTGCCGCCGCCCAGGCCCCCGCGGCTGCCCCCACCCTCACCCCCACCCCAGCCTCTGCCCCCGCCCCCACCCCCGCCCGCTGGGACGACGGGCTCATCGCTCGCCGTGCCGCCGAGCGCGCCGCCCCGCAGGGCGAGGGGGCCGACGGCGTGCCGGAGCAGGGCGGGGACGACGACGAAGGCGGGCTGCCGCCGCTCCGCGGGGCCTACGGGGGTGCCCTGCGGGCCCGACTCGACGCGTTGCACGAGCTCGTCGGCCTGTCCCGTACGCGGGTCGAGGCGGAGGCGCTCGCCGAGGCCGGGCGGGTGCTCGACGAGGCGGCCGCACGCCAACGGCTGTCGGCGCGGCACACCGTCGTCGCCATCGCCGGGGCCACCGGCAGCGGAAAGTCCACGCTCTTCAACGCCCTCGCCGGGGTCCCGGTGTCCGAGACCGGGCTGCGACGCCCCACGACCGCCGCGCCGCTCGCGCTGAGCTGGTCGGAGGGGGCCGCCGGGCTGCTCGACCGGCTCGGGATCCCCGGTCGGCTCCGGCGCCGGCCGCTCGCGGGCGGCGCGGCGGACGCCGACCTCCAGGGGCTCGTGCTCGTCGACCTGCCCGATCACGACTCGGCGGTCACCGCCCACCGCGACCAGGTGGACCGGCTGCTCGGCCTGGTCGACGCGGTGATCTGGGTGGTGGACCCCGAGAAGTACGCGGACGCCGCCCTCCACGAGCGCTATCTGCAGCCGCTCGCCGGGCACGCCGAGGTCACCTTCGTCGTGCTCAACCAGATCGACCGGCTCGGCACAGAGGCCGCCGACCTCGTCCTCGACGACCTGCGGCGCCTCCTCGACGAGGACGGCGTGGCGCTCGGCGAGCACGGCGAACCGGGTGCCACCGTCCTCTCCCTCTCCGCGCTCACGGGGGAGGGCGTACCGGAACTGCGCGAGCTGCTGGGCCGGTTCGTGCAGGAACGCACGGCGCCCGAGCGGCGGCTGTCCGCCGACGTGGACGCGGCCGCGGCCCGGCTGAAGCCGGTGTACGTGGCGGACGGCCGGCCGGGGCTCGGCGAGCGGGCCCGGGAGGACTTCGCCGACCGGCTCGCGGTCGCGGTCGGCGCGCAGGCGGCGGGGGAGGCCGCCGAGCGGGTCTGGCGGCGCGGGGCCATCCGTGCCTGCGGGACGCCGTGGCTGCGGCTCTACCGCTGGTACGAGCGGGTCCGCGCGCACGGCAGCACCGACCCGCGCCTGAACGCGCCGGTCGAGGAGGAGCTGACCGCGCGTCAACGGGTCGAGCAGGCGGTGCGGATCGTCTCCGACGAGGCCTCGCGCGGGCTGCCGGGGCCGTGGGCGCAGGCGGTACGGGAGGCGGCGCTGCGCGGGGCCGACGGGCTGCCCGAGGCGCTGGACGAGCTGACCGTGACGATGGGCGACCCGGCGGCCCGGCCGCCCCGCCCGGCGTGGTGGCCGGCCGCGGTGCTCGCCCAGGTGGTGATGACCTTCCTGCAGATCTTCGGCGCGCTGTGGCTGGTGGGCCAGATCGTGGGCGTGGTGGAGCCGCTGCTCTGGCCGCCCGTCCTGATCATGGTCGCCGGGATCGTCGGGGGGCCGCTGGTGGAGTGGGCGTGCGCGACGGCCGTACGCGGGCCGGCCCGGCGCTACGGCCAGGACGCCGAGCGGAGACTGCGCGAGGCGGCGGCGGCCTGCGGCCGGGCGCGGGTGCTCGACCCGATCGCGGCGGAGCTCATGCGTTACCGGGAGGTGCGCGAGCAGTACGTGACGGCCTCGGGCGCGACGCGGGTGGTGAGCCGGGTCGCGGGCGGCGGTCGCTTCGGCGGGACGCGGCTCGGCCCGGCGAGGTCGGGCGCGGCGCGGGTGAGGTGAGGCGGCCCGCCCCCGTCCGGCGTCCGTTCCGTCCGGCGCCCGTGCCGTCCGTCAGCCCCTCCCACCGCCCGTCACATCCACGGCGGAAGGACCCCTTCGGGTGGCCGAGTTGTCCACAGTCGTCCGCTTGTCCACACGCCTCAGCGGGTTTTCGCGCTTCGTTCCACCATGGGCACAGAGCGAAGGAAACCGTAGGACGACGAGGGGCGGGCGGAGACATGAGCGAGACGACGGTGACGCTGGTCGGCAACGTGGCGACGAACGTGGAGTACCGGGAGACGGTGACGGGCGGGGTGGCGCGGTTCCGGTTCGCCGTGCCGGTGCGGCGCTGGGACCGTGAGCGGGCGGTGTGGACGGACGGGCCCACCAGCTTCTTCACGGTGTCGGCCTGGCGCTCGCTGGGGGTGAATCTGGCGGCGTCGGTGTCGGTGGGCGAACCGCTGGTGGTACACGGCAGGCTGAAGGTGCGTGAGGAGGAGCTCGACGGGCGTCGCAAGACCTTCGTCGACGTGATCGCGACCGCGGTGGGCCACGACCTGTCACGGGGCACGGCGGCGTTCCGGCGGGCGGCGCGGCAGAATCCGGAACAGCAGCCTCCGGAAGAGCGCGCGCCCGACCCCTGGCAGACCCCGCCACCTGCGTCCGGCGAGGCCAACGCCACCCTTGTAACCGTCTCCTGACGAAGCGTTGTGGGGATTTGTCGATACCGTGACCAGCGGTTTCATGGGCAACTACCGCCGCTGATAACGATTTCGAGTCGGAATGGTTATCGGACTGCACTAGTGGACACGCGGGGGTTTCGCGTCCCTAGGATTCCCTGTACTCATGAGGCGCTTGCTTCCAGTGGGTCAGTGAGTCTGCTGGCAGGTGCTCCCCCCACGCGTATCGATGGATGACGCGGAGCAGCCTGCCCGGAGGGGAAATCCATGTTTTCTGTACGGAGGCGCGGCGCTGCCCGCCTTGCCGCATCGACCGCGATCACGGGTCTGGTCGCCGCCGGTGCGATAGCCGTCGCGGGACCGGCGATGGCCGACCAGGGTGACAAGGGCACCGGTGGCGCCACCGCCACGCTCGGTGACCTGACCATCCACGCCAAGGTCAAGATCGAAGGCCTGGGGTGGCACGTCGACGCCGGTCTCTTCGAGATGGCCGTGAAGTCCGGTGGGTCCATCCAGACCTACTGCATCGACTTCCACACCGACGCCCTCAAGGGCCAGGAGTACGAGGAGGTCGGCTGGAACCAGTCGTCCCTCCACAACAACCCGAACGCCGGCAAGATCCGCTGGATCCTGCAGCACTCCTACCCGCAGGTGAACGACCTCGACGACCTGGCCAAGAAGGCCGGCGCCGCGAAGCTCACCAAGGAGACCGCCGCGGCCGCCACGCAGGCCGCCATCTGGCACTTCTCGGACAAGATCGAGGGCACCCCGCTCGACGCCGACGCGGCCAAGCTGACCTCGTACCTGGAGGAGAAGGCGGAGAACCTGGAGGAGCCGAAGGCCTCCCTCAGCCTCTCCCCGTCCTCCGTCGCCGGCAAGGCCGGTGAGCGCCTCGGTCCGATCACCGTGGACACCAACGCCGACACGGCCGCGGTCTCCCTCACCCCCGGCGCCCCCGCCGGCGTGAAGATCGTCGACAAGGACGGCAAGGTCGTCAGCTCCGTCGCCAAGGGCGAGAGCAAGATCTACTTCGACGTTCCGGCCGGCACCCCGGACGGCAGCGCCGAGGTCAGCGTCCAGGGCGACACCACCGTCCCGATCGGTCGCGCCTTCGTCAGCAAGAAGGTCAAGAGCCAGACCCTGATCCTGGCCGGCACCAGCACCTCCACGGTCAGCGCCAAGGCCTCCGCGACCTGGGCCAAGAAGGGCGCCGTTCCGGCCGTCTCCGCCGTGAAGAACTGCGCCAAGGGCGGCGTGGACATCACCGCCTCCAACGAGGGCGACGAGGACTGGACCTTCGAGCTCAAGGGCGAGAAGCACACCGTCGCGCCCGGCAAGTCCGAGACCTTCACCGTCCCGGTCGCCGAGGACGAGGCGTACAAGTTCACGATCACCGGCCCGAACTTCGAGAAGGTCATCGAGGGCGTCCTCGACTGCAAGACGGCCACCCCCGGCCCGAAGCCGTCCGACACCCCCTCGCCGTCGCAGACCCCCGCCACGGGCGGCAGCACCTCCGGCACCACCGGTGGTGGCGACCTCGCCGAGACCGGTAGCTCCAACGCCACCCCGATGATCGCCGGCATCGCCGTCGCGCTCGTCGTGATCGGCGGCGGCGCGGTCTTCTTCCTCCGTCGGAAGAAGCCGGCCGGCCAGTGACCGCCGAGCGGTCAGGCCTGAACGGCACGGAGTAGCCACCAAGCACTCCGGGAACGGCCCAGGAGCGGCCCCGTCGCGCAGCGCGCGGCGGGGCCGCTCCCGCGTGTCCGGGCCACCGACGGTGACCGGACGGTCACCGCACCGCGCGCCAAGCCCCCAGATCAGGCGCCCGGGGCGGAACGGGTTTCCGCCGACGGGGCTCGGTCAGGCAAGATGGGTCTATCTGCCCACTCACTCCTTGCCGGACGGTTTCTCTTGGCTGAGTACATCTACACCATGCGCAAGACGCGCAAGGCGCACGGCGACAAGGTCATCCTCGATGACGTGACGCTGAGCTTCCTGCCCGGTGCGAAGATCGGTGTGGTCGGCCCGAACGGTGCCGGTAAGTCCACCGTGCTGAAGATCATGGCCGGTCTGGAGCAGCCCTCCAACGGTGACGCCTTCCTGTCGCCCGGCTACTCCGTCGGCATCCTCATGCAGGAGCCGAAGCTCGACGAGTCCAAGACGGTCCTGGAGAACGTCGAGGACGGCGTCGCCGAGATCAAGGGCAAGCTCGACCGGTTCAACGCGATCGCCGAGGAGATGGCGACGAACTACACCGACGAGCTCATGGAGGAGATGGGCAAGCTCCAGGACGACCTGGACCACGCCAACGCGTGGGACCTCGACGCCCAGCTGGAGCAGGCCATGGACGCCCTGGGCTGCCCGCCCGGCGACTGGCCGGTCGGCAACCTCTCCGGTGGTGAGAAGCGCCGCGTCGCGCTCTGCAAGCTCCTCCTGGAGGCGCCCGACCTGCTGCTCCTCGACGAGCCCACCAACCACCTCGACGCCGAGTCGGTGAACTGGCTCGAGCAGCACCTCGCCCAGTACAAGGGCACCGTCGTGGCCATCACCCACGACCGGTACTTCCTCGACAACGTGGCCGAGTGGATCCTGGAGCTCGACCGCGGCCGCGCCCACCCGTACGAGGGCAACTACTCGACCTACCTGCAGAAGAAGGCCGAGCGCCTCAAGGTCGAGGGCAAGAAGGACGAGAAGCGCCAGAAGCGCCTCAAGGAAGAGCTCGAGTGGGTGCGGTCCAACGCCAAGGGGCGTCAGGCCAAGTCCAAGGCGCGTCTCGCCCGCTACGAGGAGATGGCCGCCGAGGCCGAGAAGATGCGGAAGCTGGACTTCGAGGAGATCCAGATCCCGCCGGGCCCGCGCCTGGGCTCCGTCGTCGTCGAGATCAACAACCTGAACAAGGCCTTCGGCGACAAGGTCCTCATCGACGACCTCAGCTTCACGCTGCCGCGTAACGGCATCGTCGGCATCATCGGTCCGAACGGCGCCGGCAAGACCACGCTGTTCAAGATGATCCAGGGCCTGGAGACCCCCGACTCCGGCGAGATCAAGATCGGTGAGACGGTCAAGATCTCGTACGTGGACCAGGGCCGCGCCAACATCGACCCGAAGAAGACCCTCTGGGCGGTCGTCTCGGACGAGCTGGACTACATCAACGTCGGCCAGGTCGAGATGCCGTCCCGCGCCTACGTCTCCGCGTTCGGCTTCAAGGGCCCGGACCAGCAGAAGCCGGCCGGCGTGCTCTCCGGCGGTGAGCGCAACCGCCTCAACCTGGCGCTCACCCTCAAGCAGGGCGGCAACCTGCTGCTCCTCGACGAGCCGACCAACGACCTCGACGTCGAGACCCTGTCCTCGCTCGAGAACGCGCTCCTCGACTTCCCCGGCTGCGCCGTGGTCGTCTCCCACGACCGCTGGTTCCTCGACCGGGTCGCCACGCACATCCTGGCGTACGAGGGCGACTCCAAGTGGTTCTGGTTCGAGGGCAACTTCGAGTCGTACGAGAAGAACAAGGTCGAGCGGCTGGGCCCGGACGCCACCCGTCCGCACCGCGCCACCTACAAGAAGCTCACCCGAGGCTGATCCTTCTCATGGCACGGCACATCTACTCCTGCCCCCTGCGCTGGTCGGACATGGACGCCTTCGGGCACGTCAACAACGTCGTCTTCCTCCGCTATCTGGAGGAGGCGCGGATCGACTTCATGTTCCGGCTGGCGCCGGGGAACGGGAGCCCGTCGTTCTCCGGAGGGTCCGTCGTGGCCCGGCACGAGATCGACTACCTGCGGCCGCTGGTCCACCGGCACGAGCCGGTGACCATCGAGTCGTGGGTCACCAAGATGGGCGCGGCGTCGCTCACGATCGCGTACGAGATCAAGGACCCGGACGTGACGTACGTGCGGGCCCGGACGGTCGTCGTACCGTTCGACCTCAAGGAGCAGCGCCCGCGCCGGATCTCCGACGAGGAGCGGGCGTTCCTCAAGGAGTACCTGGACGACGGGATGACGTCCGCCGCATGACCGCCATCGCGCCGCTGCACTTCGCCGACCCCCGGGAGGCGGCGGGTCTCGCCGCCTTCCTGCGCCGGCTGCTCCACTACGACCGCGCCGCCGCCGTCCGCCTCCAGGCCGGCGGGGGCGCGCTCGCCGTGTTCGGGCGGCCGCCGTCCTTCGAGGTGCTCGCGATCCGCACCGCACGGCTCGTGGACCCGGTGGACCTGGACGTGACCGTCTCCGCCGGAGAACTCCTCGAAGGCGTCGAGGAATCGGCGGGCAAGGCGGTCGTCCCCGGCTCCGTCACCGGCCCGCCGTGGGCCGGTGTCCTGCCGCCCCGGGGCGGCTGGGAGCCGGTCGCCGGCCTGCCGTCCGCCGACGGGATACGGGGCGCGGTCGCCGCCGCCGTGACCGAGTTCCGCGCGCGGGACGAGGCCCTGCCCGAGGAGCGACGCACCCGGGCCGAGCGCGACCGCATCGGCCGCGAGATCTGGTCCCGCACCCTGGCCGACACCGGGCTGCCGCTGCGCGCCGCGCACGCGGCCCAGTCCCTCGGCTTCCTGCCGCGGCTCCCCGCCGAGGAACTGCCGGTGGCCCTCTTCGCCTCCGGACCGTGGCTCCGGCTCCGCACCCCGTACGGCTCGATAGCGCTGCGGACCTCCCCGATGTCCCTGAGCGTGGCGCCGGGCACCGCCCGGTGATCACCCCCGTGGTCGAGGGACCGCTCACCGGCCCCGAGCTGGACGCCCTCTTCCACGCCTCCTGGCCCGGGCACCGAGGCACCGACTTCGCCCCCGTCCTGGCCCGCCGTCTGCTGCACGTCACCGCGCGCCGTGACGGGCGGCTCGTCGGCTACGTGAACGTGGTCGGGGACGGAGGCGTGCACGCCTTCCTGCTCGACACCACGGTCCACCCGGACGAGCGCCGCGCGGGCCTCGGTACCGCCCTCGTCCGCACCGCCGCCGCGGCCGCGCGGGAGCGCGGGGCGCACTGGCTGCACGTGGACTTCGAGCCGCGTCTCACCCGCTTCCACGAGGAGTGCGGCTTCCGGCCCACCGCGGCCGGGCTCATGGACCTGCGCGCCTGAGGACGCGGCCCCCGCACCCGCCGGGCGCCCCGGCTCACCACAGGGGGCTCTCCCCGCGTCCCTCCCCGACGATCGCGAGCGCCGAGAGCGCCGCGCACAGGGTGAGCAGGACGGAGGGGACCGCCAGGGAGCCGTGGGACACGTTGTCCTCGGCCAGGACCGGGTCCATGCGGTGGGCGGGGTCGTAGGCGATGCGGACCTTCCGGCCCGCGTCGCCGACGCGTCTCTCGGCCGTGAACTCCGAGGGATAGCCGCCGTCGCAGTCCAGCGGATGGTGGTAGAGCCACTTCTCGCTCGGGGCGCCCTCGCCGAAGGTCGGGTGGAACGTCGCCCTGGCCTTGCCGGTGATCACGCACTCGGCGACCTCGGCGCGGATCCGCGAGTCCCGGGCCTCCACCCAGACCGCCCCCAGGCCCGCCACGAGCAGCACCACGGCGACCACGCTGCCGCCCTCCCGGAAGAGCGCGTTGTGCGCGAACAGGGCGAGGCCGGTCAGGGCGAGGCCCGCCAGGAGTGCGAGCGCGGTCGGTACGCGGACGGGGCTGCGCATGCTCCAGCCCGCCCACAGGTGCAGCAGCACACCGGCACCGGCGGGCACGAGCACGGCGCCGGCGTACGACAGGGTCTTCGCCACGGGTCACCCCCCCCGGCAGGGAGACGCCCGCCACCGGACACCGGTTCCCTCAGCGCCCGGCGTCCGCCTCCGCGTCGTCCGGCCAGACCCCGATGTGGTCCTGCTCCAGCTCCAGGGCCACCCGGTGCCGCATGCCCAGCGCCTCGGTGTACTCCGCGGGCAGCTGGAGCCGGCCCGCGCGGTCGAGCATCGCGTACTCCCGGGCCACCAGCGACTCCTGGCCCTCCGCGTCGATCTCGGTGCGGCGCAGCACCTCGGAGGAGGTGCGGCCGTCGCGGATCGCGACCGTACGGCGCACCTCGGAGGCCACCGCCTGGTCGTGGGTGACGATCACGATCGTCGTGCCCAGCTCCTCGTTGGCCCGGCGGAAGGCCGCGAAGACCTGCTCGCCGGTGGCCGAGTCCAGTTCGCCGGTGGGCTCGTCGGCGAGCAGCACCGACGGGTTGTTGGCCAGCGCGACGGCGATCGCCACCCGCTGCTGCTGGCCGCCGGAGAGCTGGTGCGGCCGCCGGTCGGCCATCTCGGCCATGCCGAGCATCGACAGCAGCTCCTCCGCGCGCCGCGCCTTGTGCTTCGTACGGCCCTTCAACTGCATCGGCAGGGCCACGTTCTGCGCGGCCGTCAGATACGGCAGCAGGTTCCGCGCGGTCTGCTGCCAGACGAAGCCGACGACCTCGCGGCGGTAGCGCAGCCGCGCCTTGCCGTCCATGGAGAGCAGGTCGCAGCCCGCGACCTTGGCCGCGCCGGCGGTCGGCACGTCGAGCCCGGCCAGGATGTTCATCAGGGTCGACTTCCCCGAGCCGGAGGCGCCGACCAGGGCCATCAGCTCGCCCTCCTTCACCAGCAGGTCGAGGCCCTGGAGCGCCTGCACCTCCACCCCGTCGGTGGTGAAGATCCGGACGAGACGGTCGCAGGCGATCAGGGCGTCGTGCCCGTACGAGGGCCGGTCGCGCCGGTCCGCCGCCCGCCGCTCCAGCTCCTCCAGCGTCGTCGGGCCGGAGTTCCCCGAGCTCACCGAAGTCGTCGTCATCGTGCGTCTCCTGCCCTGAGTTCCTTGATCGAGCCCCTGCGGGATGCCCACCACGCCTGCACCACGGCCGCCGCCGCCGCGAGCAGCACCACCCCGGCGGCCGGCAGTCCCAGCGACCAGCGGTCGGCCCGGAGCGCCGAGCCCAGCGCGACCGCCTCGTCCGGCGCGGCGGCCAGCGCGAGCCGCGCCAGGTCCACGCCGGGCGCCAGCAGCAGGATCGTCGCCCAGCCCACCAGCGCGCCGCCCAGCGCCGCGAGCACCGCCTGCGGCAGCGCCTCCCACACCAGCAGCCGGCGCGCCTGCCCGCGGGTCAGCCCCATGGTGCGCAGCCGGGCGAGCAGCGTGGTGCGCTCGGGGGCGACCTGGAGCAGGGAGATCAGCACCGCGAGGACGGCGTAGCCGGCGCCCGCGGCGACGGCGGCGAGATAGAGCCGCTCGGCGCCGTTCTGCATGGGCGAGTCCACGTACCGGGCCCGCCGCTCGGCGGTCAGCTCGACCTGGCCCTTCCTGTCCTTCGCCCGGACCGCGGCGCGCAGCGCCGTGCCGTCGAGGGCCCCGTCGCCCCTGCCGGTGACCAGCAGCGCGGTGGGCGCCCGGTTGGTGAGGTCGGCGCCGTTGACGAGGAGGAAGTCCTTGTCGGGCAGCGCGGGCGTGACGGCGCGCACGGCGATCACCTTCACATGGAAGCGGCCGGCGGCCGCCGTGATCTCGAGGGGCCGGCTGCCGAGGCGCTCGGCGACCCGCGGCGAGGCGATCGCGGGGATCACGCGGTCGGTGTCCCCGACGTGCGCCGGCCCGCCCGTGCCCGTGGACCTCAGCAGATCGGCGGGGAACGGGCCGAAGCCGGTCCGGGCCGCGAGCCGGGCGTACGAGGCGGGCTCGACGCCGATCAGCGGGGCGCCCATGCCGTTGTCGGTGACGCCCGCGTGCGAGGGCAGCTCCAGGCCGTACTCGATCTGCACGGGCGACACCTCCCGCACCCCGGGGAAGTCCCGCACCGTCTCGGCGACCGCGGGGGGCAGCGGCGTCCATCCCACGTCGCTGGTCACCCGGGCGTCCGCGCCGGTCGCCAGGATGGCGGCCCGGTCACGGGCGTCGGCGACCCCGGCGAGCACGGAGCCGCCGAACGCGGCCGTGGTCAGCGCGAGGAGCAGGGCGAGCAGCGGCAGCGCGCCGGTCGCCGAGGAGCGCCCGGCGCGGGCCAGCGACAGGAAGCCGACCGCGCCCCGCAGCCGGCGCGCGGGCCGGGCCGCCCAGCGCAGCGGCAGCGGATACAGGCGTACGAGCACGAGCGCGGCGATCAGGCCGACCAGCACCGGCGCCGCGCTGACCAGGTAGTCGCCGGAGTCGCCGGTGCCGCGGCGGCGCAGCGCGACGACCGCGCCCACCGCGAGGACGAGGAAGGTGAGTTCGACGACCGTGCGGCGCCGGGACGGCCGGGCGGTGATCAGGTCCTCGCGGCCGCCGTGCAGCTGGGGGCGGCGGTGCAGGAACACCGCGCGCAGCGGCAGCACGAGGGTGGCGAGCAGGGCGACGGCCCCGGCTCCCGCGCAGGCGGGCCAGAGCCGGGCGCCGCCGGAGTCGGTGAGCCCCACGGCGAGCAGCAGCCCGAGCCCGGCGGCCGGGACGGCGACCGCGCCGGTCTCGCCGAGCAGCCGCCCGCCGATGCCGGTGAGGGACGCGCCCCGGGAGCGCAGCAGGGCGAGCTCGGCGTGCCGCCGGGCGGTGAACAGGCCACCGGTCATGGCGAGGACGACGGCCGCGACCGCGCCGACCCCGAAGGCGGCGACGGCGACCACCGCGGCGATGGCGCCGCGCATGCCGACGTAGCCGGCGACGACCTCGTCGAGCTCGGTGGTGAAGTTGCCGGTCGTGCCGAGGACCCCGCGCAGCGCCACCAGGTCGGGCCCGCCGGACGCCGAGTCGAGGGCGGCGGTGAGCCGGTCGGTGTCCTGCGCGCTGAGGTGGCCGACGGTCGGCGCGTACCGCCAGTACTGCTCGGGCTCGCCGAGCGTGTCGACCAGTCCGGGCGCGCTCTCGGGCGCCACGATCAGACCGGCGACCCAGTACCACTTGACCTCGGCGGTGCCCCGGGCCGTGAAGAGGGGGGTGTGCAGGAGCGGGTCGACCGCCCAGTAGCCGCTGCCGGTGTCCCGCGGCTCGACGAGGCCCGTGATGGTGACGGGCTTCGGCTCGCCGTCGCTGCCCGGGACGTGGACGACCGATCCGACCTTGAGGTGGAGCGCCTGGGCGGTCTTCGCCGTGACGACCGCCTCCATGGCGCCGTCCCGCCCGGCTCGGGCGGCCCGGCCGGCCGTCAGGGTGGAGTGCGCGGCCAGGTCGGAGGGGGTGTCGAGGACGAACTCGGCCGGCTCGCCGTCGGGGGCGGGCAGCCACGGGTCGAGGCCGGGAATCCGCTTCGTCGTGTGCACCCCGTACACCGAGTTCGCGGGGTCGGCCTTCAGTGGAGCGGGCAGCAGCGGCGTCAGCCGGTCCCGGAGCGTGCGCAGCCTCTCCGGCCTGAATTCCCCCGCCCGCTCCTCCTGGCTCAGGCTGCTCTTCACCGAGGAGGTGAGCATCAGCGCGGTGCGGCGCGGCTCGGCCGAGTCGACCGCGTGCCACAGGCCCTCGGTCTCGTACGTGTCGACCGCGCGCGGCAGCGCGGCGGCGAGGAAGGCCGTCACCAGCACGAGCAGGCCGTAGGCGAGGGCGGTGCCCGGGGCGGTCCGCAACCGGGTGCGGACCCAGGGGGCCACGGCGCGGGCGGGCTTGCGGGGCATGGCGTTCGCCTTTCCGCGGGCGGGGGTGGACGGCGGCTGCGGGGCGCGGGTGGCCGGCGGCATCAGTTCTCCCCCTGGGTGCGCAGGGTGACGGCCGGGTCGGTGCGGCGCAGCGCGATGGCGCCGACGACGACCAGCGGCAGCGCGGCCACCGCGACGAGCAGCAGGGCCACATGGCCGACCGGGAGTTCGACCAGGACGGCGGGCACGGGCCGCTCCGCCTGGCCGGTGAGCACGATCAGCGGGACGACCGCCCGGGTGAGGACGGCGCCGAGCGCGACGCCGACGGCCAGCCCGATGCCGATGAGCAGCCCCTGCTCGGCGGCGACCAGCCGGGCCAGCTGCCGGCGCGGCGCGCCGAGCGCCCGCAGCACCCCGAACTCCCGCGACCGCTCGCGCAGGGAGCCGGCCGAGCCGACCGCGAAGCCGACCGCGGCGAGCGCGGCCGCGGCGGCCGCCACGGCCATGAGGGCGGAGTTGGGGCCGGCTCCGAGCGGGTCGCCGAGCAGTTCGGCGGCGGCCTCGTCCCGGACGAGGACCAGGCCGGGGTCGGCGTCCGGGCGGGCCCGCAGCGTCGCGGCGACCTCGGACGCCTTGCCGGGCGCGGTGGTCAGCCACCACTCGGTGGGCGCCAGGGTCGCCGTCGGCGTGGCGGACAGCGCCCGGTTGGCCGTGGACAGGTCGACGAGCACGGCGCCGCCGCTGTCGGGGGTGGTGGCGGGCGCGGTCGCGGACACGGCGCGGGCGCCCGGCCCGGTGGTGGGCAGCTCGCGGACGACGGCGGCGACCGTGATGTTCAGGGTGGAGCCGCTGAAGGTCACGTCGACCCGGTCGCCCCGCTTCGCCTTGGTGGCGGCCAGGAACGCGTCGGTGACGAGCGCCGGGACGGACCTCGGCGGGGCGGGGCGCGGGGCGGACAGCGCCACCGTGTAGCCGTCGGTGCCGGACCCGCCCTCGTCCGCGGCGACGAAGAAGCCGACGGTGAGCGGGGCGGCGCCGGTGGGCGTGCCGCTCAGCGGGGCGTCGTTGGTCTCGCCGCCGGACTTCTCCGCCGTGTAGGCCCCGGCCCAGGCGGGCAGCGCGGAACGGGCGTCGAGCGGCTGCTCGGCGCCGGCTCCGCGCACCGCGACGAGCCGCTCCACGGTGAGCAGGTGCCGGCCGGCCCGCTCGGCCTCGTTCTGCCCGCGCACCTCGATACCGGTCAGGCCGAAGCCGCCGACGTCGCCGAGCTCGGGCAGTCGCAGCGTGAGCGGGTGGACGCGGCCGTCGGCCGGCAGGCTGCCGAGGAGGCGGCGGTACGGGACGCCGTAGGCGTCCTCCAGGACGGCGGTGACCCGCGAGGCGGGCGCGCCGGCCGGCGCCGTGTCGCGCAGGTCCACCCGCAGGGCGCGGGTGCCGGTCGGCAGCGCGATCCCGGGGCGCGGCCCGGCCTTCGGCGTGACGGCGGCGAGGCGCGCGGCGGGGGAGCCGTCGGCGAGGTCCGGCCGGAACAGCAGCCCGTCGGCGGCGTGCCGGGTGTCGACGGCGAGGACGGTCGCGTTCTCGCCGGCGATGTCGGTGCTGGAGCGGTGCACGGGCGCCGCCGCGCGGACGCCGGGCAGGGCCGCGAGCCGTTCGGTCTGCGCCGCCTCGCCGGGGCCCGCGCCGAACACCCGGACACCGGTGCCGGTGCGGAAGTCGGCCTGGTCGCGCTGCGAGCGGTTCCACGAGTCGCTCTGGCCGATGGCGAGCATGCCGAGGGCGACCGCGAGCACGAGCAGCAGGACGGGACCGGCCCCGCGCAGCGGGCGCCGGCTGAACTGCCAGCCGGCGAGCGCCGCCGGAAGGCCGCGGCCGCCGGCCGCCCGCCGCTCGGCCAGCCTGGCGGCGGGCGGCAGCAGACGCAGCGTCAGGACCGTGCCGGCGAGCAGGGCGAGGGCGGGCGCCGCCACCAGGAGCGGGTCGACCCCGAGGGCGCCGGAGCGGTCGCCGGCCAGCGCGCCGCCGCCCTCGCCGGTCTGCCGGTCGAGCTGCCAGTAGGCGACGCCGGCGACGATCAGGAGGGCGACGTCGGCCCCGGCCCGTACCGGCGCGGGCAGGGCGGCGGCGCGGCCCTTGCGCAGCGAGACGGCGGCCCCGTCCCCGGCGGCGAGGGCGGGGGCGACGACGGCGGCGGCGCAGCACAGGGCGACGGCGGCGGCGACCAGCCAGACCACCGGCGGGGGCGTGGCGTCGAGCCGGCCGAGCGCGTCGAGCGCGGAGCGGTCGGCGAAGAGCCGGGTGAGCGGCCCCGCGAGCAGCGGGGCGGCGACGGCGGCGGGCAGGGCGAGGAGCAGGGCCTCGGCGGTGGCGAGTCCCGCGATGCGGCGGCGTGAGGCGCCGCGGGCGCGCAGGAGTTCGGTCTCTCCGGAGCGTTCGGTGCTGAGCAGCCGGGCGACGAGCAGCAGCGCGTAGGCGGCGAGCAGGACGAGCTGCACGGCCACGATGGAGAGGGTGGAGCGGGAGACGAGCAGGGCCCGGGCGGTCTGGTCCAGGACGGTCGGCAGCGAGGTGGTCGCGGTGACGGTGGTGCCGAAGCGGGCGGTGTCCGTGACGATCGTCCTCGGACCCTGGGCCGCGGCCTCGCGCAGGGCGTCCATCCGGTCGGTGGTGACGCCGGTGTAGTCGGCGGTGGCCAGCCAGGCGGTGTCGCCGGTGGTGACCCGGCCGGAGCCGAGGAGGGCGGGGTCGGCGAGCAGCGGGCCGTACGTGGTGAAGACGACGGTCTTCACGCCGCGGCCGCCCGCCGGGTCGAGCTGCCAGTACAGGTCGGAGGTGTCGAGGGGCCGGTAGAGGCCGGTGATCCGCGTCCGGACGGGCTTGCCGCCGAGCCGGTCGGTGAGGTCGAGAACGGTGCCGGGGGCCACCTTGAGCCGCTTCGCGGCCTCTTCGGGGAGGGCGGTCTCGACGGGGTCGCCCGGACCGCCGGCCTTCGGCCAGGAGCCGCTGACCAGGGTGAGCCGCGAGCGGTCGAGCGCGGCGAAGTGGGTGAGGTCGGGGTCGCCGGCCCGGGCGGCCGGCGGCTGGAGGGCGCGGGGCAACGCGTACGGGCCGGAGTGCTCCAGCTTGCGCAGGGCGGTGGGCAGCCCGTCGAAGGTCCGGCCGGCGCCCTCGCGGACGGCGGCGTCGGCGCTCGCCCGCCGGTCGGCCGGGATCTGTCCGCGGACCACGAGGGCGGCGGCGGGTGCGGAGCGGCCGCGCAGGGTGCCCTGGAGGGCGGCGTCGCCGATCGAGCCGGAGAACGCGGCGAGTGTGGCGAGGACTGCGGTGGTCAGGAGGACGGCGAGCAGGGCGGCCGCGAGGAGCAGGCGATGTGCCCTGATCCGTAGGAGTACGAAGCCCGTCACCCGTTTTCCCCCCTGAAAACAACGCGATCGTTCACTATCGAACGTTCATCGGATGCTTTCAGAGGGCATCGGGGCGGGTAACCGCTTTCACCGGCACCTTGATGCGATCGTGACCGTTATGCGGGGCCGCGTCACCGGAATGTGTTCGTCCGGGAGCGGCGGGTCAGACCGGAGCGGGGGCGCCGGGCGCGGGGGTCAGTCCGCCGTGTTGATCATCGAGGCGGCGGCGTAGGTCATGTAGTGCCACAGCTGCTGCTCGTGCTCCGGCGCGAGCCCCAGGCCGTCCACCGCGTCCCGCATGTGCCGCAGCCACGCGTCGTGCGCCGCCCGGTCCACCGTGAACGGGGCGTGCCGCATCCGCAGCCGGGGGTGGCCGCGGTGGTCGCTGTAGGTGCGCGGGCCGCCCCAGTACTGCATGAGGAAGAGGACCAGGCGCTCCTCGGCCGGGCCCAGGTCCTCCTCCGGGTACATCGGCCGCAGCAGCGGGTCCTCCGCGACTCCCTCGTAGAAGCGGCGGACCAGGCGCCGGAAGGTCTCCTCGCCACCCACCTGCTCGTAGAAGGTCTGCTCCTGAAGCGTGCCGCGCGGAATCTCGTTCACCGTTCCATCGTCTCAGATGCCCCGACCGGGGACCGGAGGTCCCGGGACCCCTGGCCGGAAAGGGCCGCGCGCAGCACCCTGGACCCATGCGCGACATGTTCGCCGAGGAGGGCGCACGGGCGCGGCGGGCGCTGGTGCGTGAGATCGAGGCGTACGGCGCCCTGCGCGACCCGGCCTGGCGGACCGCCTTCGCCCAGGTCCCGCGCCACCTCTTCGTGCCCTACTACTACGTCCCCGGCGCCGGCGGCTACGAACGCCTCTGGTCGGGCGACCCGGATCCCGCGCGGCGCACCCGCTGGCTCCTCGGGGCGTACCGGGACGGCGCCCTCGCCACCCGGGTCAGGGACGGCGAGCTGGTCTCCTCCGCCAGCCAGCCCTCGCTCATGGCGCGCATGCTGGAAGCCCTGGACGTCCGCGACGGCCACGACGTCCTGGAGATCGGCGCGGGCACCGGCTACCACGCGGCCCTGCTGTGCCACCGGCTCGGCGACGCGCACGTCACCACCGTCGACCTCGAGGAGGAGATCACCGAGTCCGCCCGGGTCCATCTCGCCGCCGCCGGGTACCGGCCCGCCGTGATCACCGGCGACGGCGCCCGCGGCTGCGCCGAGCGCGCCCCCTACGACCGGATCGTCGCCACGTGCGAGGTGCCGTCGATCCCGTACGCCTGGCTCGACCAGTCCCGGCCCGACGCCCGGATCCTCGCCCCGCTGTCCTCCGGCCTGATCCTGCTCGCCGTCCGCGACCCGGACCACGCCGAGGGGCGCTTCCTGGCCACCTCCGCGTACTTCGTGGCCCTGCGGGGCGGCAGCGCCCGCACCCCGCGGACGCGGACGGCCGGGGTGCCGCGGGGGGTGTTCGAGGACGAACGCTTCCAGTTCCTGGCCGGCCTGGCCGGCGAGGCCCTGGACACGCGCGAAGCGCTCTCGCTCTGGCAGCGCGAACGGCGGCCGGAGCGGGAGCGCTTCGGGGTGACGGTGAGCGGCGGCCGGCAGTGGGCCTGGCTGGACGACCCCGAGGGGCCGTACGCCTGGCCACTGCCGGACGCGTGACCGGGAAAGGCGTGCCCGGTCCTGGGTCGTGTCCGCCCTAGCCCCGGCGGACGGTGATCGTCGTCCAGGCGCCGACGTGCACCCGGTCGCCGTCCTGGAGCTGCACCGGGACATAGGGCTGGATCGGGTCGGCGGAGCCGTTGATCGTGGTGCCGTTGGTGGAGTTCTGGTCCACCACCGCCCACGAGCCGTCCGGCTGCTGCACGAGCACCGCGTGCTGGTGCGAGACGCCCGGGTCCTCCGGCGGCACCGACAGGTCGATGTCGGGCGACTCGCCGGTGGAGTGCCGGCGGCGGCCGATGCTGACCTGGTTGCCCTGGAGCTGGAGGTGCTGCTCGGGCGAGTACGCGGGCAGATTGAGCCCCGAGGCCTCCGGGCCGCTGCGCTGCATCATCGCCATGAAGTAGTCGCGGTCCGGACCGATCACCGCGGTCCAGCCGAGCTGCGGCTGCGGCGGCTGCGGCCGCTGTGCCTGCTGGAACTGCGGCGGCGGACCCTGCGGACCCGGACCCTGCGGACCCGGACCCTGCGGACCCGGACCCTGCGCTCCGGGGTGCCCGCCGGGGCCGTGCTGCGGCGGGCCCTGCGGACCCGGGCCGCCGGTGAACGGGTCGCCCTGGCCGGGCAGCGGCGGTGCCATGGGGTGGGGCGCGGGCGGCGCCGGAGGCTGCGGCGCCGAGGGCGGCGGCAGCATCCAGTCGTCGTCGGCGCGCGGCTGCGGAGGCGCGGGCGGCGGCGGAGCCTGCGGGAACGCCTGCGGGGCCTGCGCCTGCGGGGCCTGGAGGTGGGGTGCCTGATGAGGCGCCTGGTGGGGTGCCTGACCGTGGGGTGCCGGCGGGCCCGGCGGCTGCGGACGCTGCGGCGGCGCCTGGTGGTGCGTCGGGTCGGCGCCCAGCGGCTCGGCCGGCCGGTTCACCTGCGAGGGCCGCGAACCCTGGTACTCGTACGGGTCCGGATGCTGCGGCTGCGGGTGCTGCGGCGGCGACTGGAAGCCCGGCGGCAGGTTGAGGCCCGGCGGCGGACCCTGCGGCGGGCCCGGCTGCGCGTGCTGCGGCGCGATCGGCGTGTACGAGGTGGCCGTGTTCGTGAGGAAGTTCCAGCGGCACTCCTCGCAGAACGGCGCCATGTGCTCACGCGGGGTGCGGCACTGCGGGCAGAGCTCTGCCTGGGCGGTCGCGTTCGGGTCGTAGCCCCCGGGGGCGGGCGGCGGCGGCACGGGCGCGCCGGGGCCACCGGAACCGCCCGGGCCCGGGTAGCCGTACGCGGGAGGCGGCGGCGGGGGAGGCGGCGGTACGGCACCCGTCGGCGCACCCGCCCCGGCCGCCATGCGGTGGCCGCAGACCTCGCACCAGTCGTCGGAGACCGACTGGTGTCCGTTCGGGCAGGTCGGCATGTCGGTGCTTCCCCCTCTCGTCGTCCCTTACGGCCCTGTGTGTCCGTTACTTCTTCACGCGTACGGTCTTGGTGGAACGCGTCTCGAGAGTCATCTCGTCCGCTTCCGCGACCTTCGCCTTCAACCGCACAGTACCCGTCGCGGCGTCGACCACGTCCACCACCTTCGAAAGGAGTTTCGCGGTATCGGCGTTGCCGGAGACCGCGGCGAGCTGCACCGCGCGCCCCAGCTTGGCCGTCGCTCCGTCGTAATCACCCGATTTGCGGGCATCGAGCCCCTGCTGGATGGCGTCGGCGAGTTCGGCCTGGCCCGTGTAGTGCGCGACCTGCGGATTGATGGAGGTGGACATCACCATGTCGTCCGTCCACACCGCCCGGACCAGTCCGTGGGACAGCGTCGCCGGCGTGCCGCCCGCCGGGTCCGGGACGATCAGCGAGACCCGGGCGGCCAGCATCTCCTGCCCGATCGCCGCCTCCGGGACGCGCACGGACACGTGGTAGTCGCGGGACTCGTCGCCCCACGAGCCGGTCGGGTAGTCCCCGGCACGCGGGCCCGCCTCGGTGCGGCGCCCCGTCAGGTCCTCGACGGTCGGGGCCACCTGCTTCACGAAGCCGATCTCCACGCCCACCGGGGTCCACAGGCGCAGCGTGACGTCCGCGACCTCCTTGCGCATGGCGTGCTCCATCATCGTCGTGAAGTCGGCGGCGAGACCGGCCGGGTCGGCGACGATGTCGGCCGTGCCGAGCAGCGCCCGGGCGATGCCCCTGACCTCCTCGACGTCCCAGTCGGTCCCCACCCCGCGGGCGTCGCAGGTGAACCGGCCCGCGCAGTCCTCCAGGGCGGCCTTCAGCTCCTCCGGCTCCTCGTGCTCGTTGCGGCCGTCGGTGAGCAGGATGCCGTGCCGGATCGCCGCGTCGGCGGAGGACAGCAGCCGGTCGGCCAGCCGCAGCCAGGTGCCGATCGCGGTGCCGCCGCCCGCGCTCAGGCCGCGCAGCGCGTCCTTGGCCTCGGCGCGGGTGCGTCCGTCGGCGACGGCGAGCCGCCCGTCGCCCGGGTAGACCTCCTTCGCCACGTGCGTGCCGGCGACGACGGCGAAGGAGGTGCCGTCGCGCAGGGCGTCGATCGCGGCGGCCGTCGCCTCGCGCGCGCCGCGCATCTTGGCCCCCGGGTAGTCCATCGAGCCGGAGCAGTCGAGCATGAGGACCACCGCGGCGGAGCCGCCGGCGGCCGGCAGCGCCGTGGCGCGGGCGCCCGTGGTGCCGGCGGTGCCGCCCCCGGTGGAGGTGACCGTGACGATCGCGTTGACGTCCCGGCCGCCCTCCGGCAGGTACTCGTTCTGGTACACGTCCACCGAGAACTGCGGCCCGGTCGGCTTGGAGAAGTTGGCCATGGGTGATTCGGCTCCTCGGCTCACGAGGGGAAGGGAAAGGTCGGGGTCTCGGGCCCGGTACGGGGCGGCCGCCCGCGGACCGCGCGGGGACCGGGGCGGGTCTTGCGGATCATGCCCCGGGGGACGGGACGGCGAACGGCAGCAGCGCGACCGTGATGTTGTCGTGGCCGCCGCCGTCCAGGGCGTGCCCCACCAGGACCTGCGCGCCGTGCAGCGGGCGGACGCCCGCGTCCGGCGGCATGACCCGGGCCATGTCCCCGGCGCCCTCCGCGTAGTTCCACAGACCGTCGGTGCAGACCACGACCACGCCCGGCCGGTCCGGTTTGAACGCGGCGGTGTGCGGCTCCAGTTCGTACGAGTCGGCGCCGAGCCAGCCGGTGATGGCGTGGGCCCGCTCGTCCGCGTACGCCTGCGCCTCGTTCATCAGGCCCGCCGCGACCATCTGCGCGGCCCACGAGTCGTCCTCGGTGAGCCGGGCGGGCGGCGAACTGCGGTCGTCCGGCACCCAGTAGGCGCGGCTGTCACCGACCCAGCCGACGATCAGCAGCCCGCCGGCGACGATCGAGCCGACGATGGTGCAGGCCGGGGCGTTCTGGTGCTCGCGGTCCGCCGAGCCGCGCTCCGCGAGGGCGTCGACCGCCTCGGCGGCGGCCACGATCGCCTCGTGCATCGCCTGCTGCGGGTGCGTGCCGCGGGGCAGCGCGGCCACGAGCACGTCGCGCGCGGCGGCGGCCGCCGCGCTGGACGCCTCGTCGGGACGGGTCGCCGAGGACACGCCGTCGCAGACGACGGCGAGCGCGGCGGGGGAGCCGTCCGGCAGGGTGACCTGCGCGACGGCGAAGGCGTCCTCGTTGCGGTGGTGCCGCAGACCACGGTCGCTGACGGCGGCGACCGCGGGCAGCTCCTGCTCCATGTGGTCCCGCTCGCGCGGCTGCGCGTGCCCGCAGTGCTCGCAGTACCCGTCCCCGTCCACCCGCCCGGCCCGGCAGGCCACACACACCTTCCGACCGTCGCCGGCCGTGCCCGCGGCGCCCGTGGCGACAGCCCCGCCCGTGGCGACGGCGGAGGGCGGGGAGACGGCCGCCGGCCCGGGCTGTGCTGCGGACCCGGGCTGCGGGGTCGGCTCGGGCCGGCCGGCGGGCTCGGGCCGGGGGGCCGGCTCGGCCTGCAGGGCGGCGCGCGGGTCGGGGGCGGCGAGGGTGAAGTCCTCGTCTGCGGAGGCGGATCCGGAGCCACGTCCGGAGCCGGCCCCGGCTCCGGCTGCCGTTCCTCCTCCTCCGGCCCCGGCTCCGGCCCCGGGTCCGGCCGCCCCGGGTCCGGCCGCCCCGGGTCCGGCCTCGGCTCCGGAGCCGGCCGTGGGCCCGGTCTCGGCGTTCGGTGTCGGCGGGGCCGGGGCCGGGGCGGCCTGGGGTGCCGGGTCGCTCGGCGGCGGGGGGACCTCGTCCGTGCGGACCGGGACGGTCGGGAGGTCGCGCCCGCCCGAGTCCGTGCCCGGCAGGTCACCGGGGTGCTGGGTCGCCGTGGTGAGCGACTGGGGGTCGCGGGGCGGCGGCTCCGGCCAGTCCACGGGCAGGGCGATCGGGACCGTCGGCCGGTCCGGCGGCGGGCTCGCGGCCGACAGGTCGTAGCCGCACGCCCCGCAGAAGCGGTCGCCGGACTCGAGCGGCTCCGAGCAGCCGGGGCAGCTCCCCAGGGGATGCGGGGGCTTGGGCTTCAGGGACATACTCACACCCACGTCCTGGGGCGGAAGCGGTTGGCCCGCTCCACCAGTTCGATCCTCTCCTCGCCCTGCTGGGCGAGCCGGGCGAGCACCCGGTACGAGCGTTCGAGGCCGAAGCGCAGTCCGCGCTCGTCCAGTTCGCTGCCGAGCAGCACCGTGCCGTCCGGGCCCGCGCCCGGGCTTCCGGACAGCACCCAGTCGAGCGCCGTGCCCAGCACCTCGGTCGCCAGCCGCTCGCGGCGCACCGCGTCCAGGCCGAAGCCCTGCAGCGCCGAGACCTGCGCCGCGGCGGCCGTCAGATCGGCTCCCAGCGGCTCGTTCGTCGGCCGGCGGCGCAGCCGGGCCCGTACGGCGGCGACCCGGGCGGCCGTGTAGTGGATCGACGACTCCGGCACGGACTCCAGGGTGCGCACCGCCCCGGCCCGGTCGGCGGCCGCGAGCTGCACCCGGGCCAGGCCGAAGGCCGCGCTCACATAGCTGGGGTCGGTCGCCCACACCAGGCGGTAGTACTCCGCCGCGTTGTCCAGCTGGCCGAGCACCTCGGCGCACACGCCGAGCGCCAGCTTGGGCGCGGGCTCGCCGGGGAAGGCGTCGTAGATCGCGTCGAAGGAGAGCGCCGCGTTCTCCCGGTCGTCGCAGGCCAGGGCCGTCACGCCGCGGTACCAGACCACCCGCCAGTCGTCGCCGTGGCCCTGCTCCAGGGCGGCGAGCGCCTGTCCGGCGGCAGCGAGGTCGCCCATCTCCAGCCGCGCCCGCAGTTCGCGCAGCCGCAGTTCGAGCGAGGGGACCGGTGCCGCGTGCAGGGCGGTGAGCAGCTCGGCGGGAGCGGCGGCGAGCAGACCGGCCAGGAAACCGGCGTTGGGATCGCCCGGGTCGACCCGCGGCACGGGCAGCGCCAGCGCGGTCGCGGCCACGTCGAGCGGGCGCAGGAAGCTGCCGCCCCGGCCGGCGACGGAGGTGGGCAGCGTCTTCCGGCGGCCGCGCCGGGTCTCGCGCGCCCCGAGGACCGACACGTCCTCGGTGAGCTCGGCGAACAGCTCGGTGTCGGTGACCCGGGTCTCGGCCCCGAACAGCGTCGACAGGGCGGGTCGGGGCCGGCCCGACTGCAGGGCGACGACCTCGCGCAGCACACCCGTCAGCTGCTCGGCCATCTCCTGCGCGGAGGCGAACCGGCGGGCCGGGTCCGGGTCGGTGGCCCGCACCAGGAAGCGGTAGAAGGACTCGTACGTGCGGAGGACCTCGATGCCGTCCGGCTCCGGCAGCGAGTCCACGAAGACGTTCGTGTAGCCCTGGAAGTCGAAGGTGAGGACGGCCAGGGTGCGCGCCACCGTGTACAGGTCGCTCGCCACCGACGGGCCGACCTCGGCGACCTCCGGCGCCTGGTAGCCGACCGTGCCGTAGATCGCCGACTCGTCGTCGTCCATCCGCCGGACCGCGCCCATGTCGATGAGCTTCAGCTGGTCCTCGGTCTGGATCGCGTTGTCGACCTTGAAGTCGCAGTACAGCAGGTTGCGGCTGTGCAGATGGCCGAGCGCCTCCAGGGCCTCGATGCCGTACGCGCAGGCCTGCTCGACCGGCAGCGGGTCGCGCCGCCCGTCGGGGGTGCGCCGGTCGTTGGCGATCTCCTTGAGGGACTTGCCGCCCACGTACTCCATGACGATGTAGCCGTCCATGGAGCCGGTCCGCTGGTCGAGGTGCTCGACGAAGTTGTAGATCCGGACGATGTTGGAGTGCTCGATCTCCGCGAGGAAACGGCGCTCCGAGATCGCCGCGGCCATGGCGTCCTGGTCGCCGGTGTCGAGCAGGCCCTTGAGGACCACCCAGCGGTCCGAGACCGCCTTGTCGACGGCCAGGTAGACCCAGCCGAGACCGCCGTGGGCGAGACAGCCCGCGACCTCGTACTGCCCGTGCACCACGTCACCGGCGCGCAGCTTCGGCACGAAGGAGTACGGGTGGCCGCACTTGGTGCAGAAGCCCTCCGTGCGGCCCGGCCGGTCCCCGCGCGAACGGCCCACCGGGGCACCGCAGTCGGAACGCGAGCAGAATCGCTTCCTCTCCGGGACCTCCGGGTTCGCCATCACCGCCGCCCGCGGGTCGGGACGCGGCACCTCCGGCACCGTCACCAGCCCCGCGCCCAGCCGGCCCCGCCCCGACGGGCCGCCGGTGGAACCCGAGCTGCGCACCGACACCGAACGGGCCGTGCTCCGCCCCGACAGCGCCCGCGAGAGCCGCCCGGACACCGAACGCCGGGACGCCGAGGACCGCGCCGAGCGGGACGCCCGCGAGGACGCGCGCGACGAGGACGCCGGGCCCGAACGGCCCGACTCGGAGCCCGCCCCGCCCACCGCCATGCCCGTCGGCGTCGACTGCAGCATGCCCCCGGGCGCGACGACCGGGGCCAGACCGCAGGTGTCGCAGTACAGCTCGCCGCCTCCCATGTCCTCGTACGAGCCCTCGCACGACGGACGCTGACAGCTGCTCACTCCGGACTCCCCGCTCACCACTGACTTCCCCTGCCGTCCCTCGGCCCCGACAGCGTCTCCGCCGCCGCCTGCTGGTACCGCAGCACCGCCTGCTCGGCGGCCCGCAGGTCGCACGGGGCGCTCCACAGCATCCGGCGGGCCGCGTCGTACCGCTCGATCAGCAGCGGATCCTCCGCGGCGCCGAGCCGGGCCACCTTCGCCTTGTACGCGTCGAGCCGGCCGCGCAGCTCGGCGCGGACCGCCAGCGGCGCGGTCACCGCCGTCAACGACTCGCGGGCCCGGAGCAGTTCGTCCTCCGCCTCCCGCTCCAGGGAGTCCAGGAGCGGCGAGAGCCGGTGCCACTGGGCGTGCCTGCGGTACTCGGCGGCCGTGGCGAGCCGCTCCTGGAGCGCCGTCGGCGGACCGCTCACCGCCGGCACCTCCGAGGCGGCGATCTTCGCGAGCACCTCGCCGCGGGCCGCCCGGGCCTCGGCGAGCGTGCGGTCGGCCCGGGACAGCACGTCCCGCAGCCGCAGCAGCCGGTCCTCCGAGTCCTGCCGGACCTGGAGCACCGCCTCGATCTCCCGCCGGATGTCCTCCAGGGCGCGGGCCGCCGTGTCGTACCGCCCGGTGTCCGGGCGCCCGCCCCCGGGGGCCGAACTGCCCTGCGCCGACACCCAGAAGGCCAGCGGGTCGGACACGACCTGGGCGCGCAGCGCCGCCAGCTCGGCGGTGATCTCCGCGAGCTCGTCGCCGGCCGGGTGCTCCCCGGGACGCACCCCGACCGAGTGCGCGAGGGAACGGGTCCGGCCGAGCTCGGCGGCGAGCAGGTCTATCCGGGCGGGCAGCGCCGACCAGACGGCGTCGGCGGTGACCACCACGTCGAGCGAGGAGGCGTACAGCTCGTTCATCCGCCGGACCAGGCCGTCCAGGGTGAAGCGCTCGGCCAGCCGCTCCCGCTCCCGCGCCGCCCCCGGCACGTGCACGCTCTCGCCGCGCAGCCGGTCGGTGAGCTCGGCGAGCTCCTCCCGCCCGGGCCAGCGGCGCCGGGCCCGCACCTCACGGGCGTCGTGCAGCGCGGCCGTGTACGCGTCGAAGTACGCCCACAGCAGGGTGATCGTCCGCTCGGTGGCCTGCCAGCGGTCCCGGGTCGTGCCGGTCAGCTCGGCGCCCTCGAGCAGCCTGCGGCCGGCGTGGTCCTGGAGCGCGAGGAGCGAGTCCTCGACCGCCTTGTGCTCCGCGCCGAGCCGCGCCAGCGCACGGTCCACCTCGTCCCGGTCCATTACCGGCCCGGGGGGTCCCGCGACGCCCATCGATCACCTCTCGTTCTACTTGTACTTGGGAGCGGGCGGCCCGGATATCCCGGGCAGGTCCGCCTGCAGCCACTTCGCGTACGCAGCCTGCCAGGGGCCCTGCCGGTACTGCACGAGCACCTGGTTGACCCGGCGGACCAGGTCGTCGTTGCCCAGCTTGGCGGCGACCCCGTAGTACTCGGTGGTGAAGGGTCTTCCCTTGAGCTCGACCGCCGGATCCTGGGCGGCCTGGCCGGCGGCCAGCGCGTTGTCCGTGAGCACCGCGTCGACCTCGCCCATCTGGAGCCGGGCCAGACAGTCCAGCTGGTTGGGCACGGTCAGCAGGTCCGGGTCGTCCTTGGTGCCGTCGCCCACGTCCTTGTAGACCGCGCCGAACGACTTCTCGTCCAGCGCCTCGTAGGCCGTGGAGCCCTCGGCGGTGCAGACCCGCTTGCCGCTCAGGGAGTTGTCGTAACCGGTGATGGGGGAGGACTTGGGGGCGAGGACCTGCTGGCCGGCCTGGAAGTAGGCGGTGGAGAAGGCGACCTGCTGGATCCGCTTGCAGTTGATCGTCATCGTGCGCACCACGAGGTCGACCTTGTCGCTCTCCAGGGCGGCGATCCGCTGGTTGGTCGGGATGGTGCGGAAGATGACCGCGTTCTCGTCGCCGAGGATCCCCTTGGCGATCGCCTTCGCCAGGTCGATGTCGAAGCCCTGCAGCTCGCCGGGTATCTCCTTCACCGAACCGTCCGGGAGCCGGGTGACCGTCGGCGGCGTGCGGAAGCCCCACTTGTAGCTGGACTGGTCGACGCCCACGACGAGCTTGCCGCGCTCCTTGATCCTGGCGACCGTCGGCCCGTCGGCGGCCGAGGGCGTCAGCGAGGCCTCGGGGTCACGGCAGGTCTCGGCGCTCTCCGCGCTGACCTGGATCCCGTGCCCCACACCCGGACCGGAGCCGACCGCGGCGGCCGGGTCGTCCCCGCCGCTGCGCGGCAGCGCGAACAGGGCCAGCGCGGCGGTCAGTCCGCAGGCCACGGCCATGGCCCCGACCCCGCCCCAGCCGCGCAGCCGCGCGAGCCCGCGGGGTGCCGGCCGGGACGGCCGGGACGCGTACGCGGAGCCGTGGGGCAGAGCGGCGCCCGGCCCGCCCACGGGCCCGACGCCGTCCGGCACCGCGCCCGTCCCGCTCGTCTGCTCGACGCCGTCCGGCATCCCGCCCCCTCTCACCGGTACTCCGACAGTCTGCGGTTGACGCCCGCCACGGCGCACACCGCGGCGAGCACGCCGAGCGCGGCCGCGCCGAACGGCAGGCCGGTCAGCGCGTCCCGGCCGCCCTCGGCGGCGCGGGTGAACTCGTCCTGCTCGTGCGCCAGCGCCCGGCCGAGGGCCGCGTCGACCTGGTCGAAGGACTGGCCGGTCGACTCCGTGGTGCCGATGACGCGGTTCATCGCGCCGGTGAAGTCGCCCGCGTCGTCGAGGACCCGGGCCTGCTCGTGGCGCGTGCGCCACTCGCCGGTGCGGGCGGCGGCCTCGGTGAGCGGGCCGCTCCCCGCCTCGTCGTCGGCGAGCCGGCGCGCCGCCTCCAGCGCGGAGCCCAGCGCGGCCACGCTGCTCGTGTAGTCGGCCTCGTACTTGTCGCGCTTGCCGTCCTCGGTGAGCACGGCGCCGCGCGCGACCACGGCCAGGTTCTCGTTGGCGCGGGCCTTCAGGGAGCTGATCCGGGCCTCGTTGAGCACCTGGAGCGACTCCTGGCCGTGCGCCCGGGCGTCGTTCAGACCGGCCCGGGCCAGGCCGTGGCCGGTGAGCAGCCACAGCAGGGCGGCCACGCAGGCGGCGCTCGCGGCGAGCAGGCCGCGGTTGAACACCCGGTTCGTCCGCAGGTAGTTGCGGCGCTGGGCCCAGGCCAGGGAGGCGAGGACGACCACCCCGAGGGCCAGCGACAGGAAGGGCCAGGCGCGCGCCTCGTCGTCGTCCTGTCCGAGCCGCGCGGTCTCCAGCGCGTACAGGCGCTCGGCGGCCGGCAGCAGCTCACGGCTCATCGTCTGGTTCGCGTACCGCAGGTAGGCGCCGCCGAGCGGCAGGCCCTGCCGGTTGGCGGCACGGGCGCGCTCGATCAGGCCCGTGTAGCGCGGCAGGTGCTCGTTGAGCGTGGCGATCTCGCGGGCCGCCACGCCGTCGGCGTCCGTGCTGGCGGCGGCCCTGACGAGCAGCCGGGAGGCGGTCGTGACGTCGTCCGCGTACCGCCGGCGGATCTGCGCGGACTCCTGTGGGCCGGCCAGGAAGCCGCTCGCCGCGGTGGCGTCCGCGTCGGCCAGCGAACGGTAGATGTCGGCGGCGTCGGCGCTCAGCGGCTGGCTGCGGCCCACCACGTCGTCCGCGTACGAGGCCCGGTCGGCCACCTCGAAGGACGCGACGGCCCCGAAGGCGACGACCAGAAGGGCCAGGACGGCGCCGAGGATCCGCAGCCGGCCCGGCTCGGTCGTGGCGGCCCGGCGCAGCACCTCGCGCCCCTGTGCCCAGGCACCGGGCGCGGCGGGCGGCGGCACGGCCCCGGACCCCGCCCCGGCCGGCCCCGACCGACCTGCCCGGCCCGGTCGTCCCGGCTGCCCCGGCTGTGCGGGCACGCCGGAACCCGGCCGCGCGGTCGCGGCGGTGGCGCCGGGCGCCGCCGAGGCGGCGGCCGCGTTCGGCGGGTATGTCACGTGACCTCCCCCTCGGTCTGAGACGTCGACCCGTCCTGCCGGTGGAGCGGCGGACGGACTACCCGGCCAGCAGTATGGCCGCAGCGCCCGTCCCGCACACCGGGATTGACCTGATCTTGTTCCTATCGTGCCCCACGCGTCCGCCGCTTCCGCAGGCGAACCCCCCTTCGCACCCCTCTCACCTTGAATACGTCGCGCGGCCGAAATCGGTTCCACCCCGGACGTCCTCGAACGGGTGAACATGCGTGCGGGGCGCCCCCGGAAGGACGCCCCGCGACACACCCGGCCCGGCTCAGGACGCGTAGTGCTCCCGCAGCCGCGCCGCCGCCGACCCGGACGCCCCCACCGCGTCCAGGGCCAGCAGTCCCGCCCCGAGCACCGGCGGCGCGGTCACCACGCCGACCACCGCCTTCGGCGCCTTCACGGCGAGCAGTTCGGCGATCCGCCGGTCCAGCCGCGGATGCCGCGCGGCCAGCACGCTGCCGCCCAGCATCACCGGCGCCGCCACGTCGAGCAGCCCGAGCCGCCCGAGGGCGACCGAGGCCAGCGCCACGACCTCGTCGGCCAGCCGGTCGACCAGCGCCTGGGCCACCGGATCGCCCTCCGCGCTGGTCCGGAACAGCACCGGCGTCAGCTCGTGCTTGCGCTCCAGCGGGACGCGGCCCAGGTGCAGCGCCTCGATCAGCGCGTACATCGTCGGCAGCCCGAAGTGCGCGGGCAGCGCGCGGGCCAGCGCGGTCGGCTCGCCCCGGCCGTCCTCGGCGCGCGCGGCGAACCACAGCGCCTCGTCGGCGAGCCCCCCGCCGCCGCCCCAGTCGCCGGAGATCTTCCCGATCGCGGGGAAGCGGGCGGTCCGCCCGTCCGGCACCATTCCGACGCAGTTGATACCCGCCCCGCACACCACGGCCACGCCCCGCGGCTCGTCGATCCCGGCGCGCAGGATGGCGAAGGTGTCGTTGCGGACCCCGACCGAGCGGCTCCAGCGCCGCGCGTACAGGGCCTTCTCCAACTCCAGCTCCTCCACCGCGAGATCGGCGTTGGCGAGACAGGCGGCAATATGTGCGAACACGGGCGAAAGCCCCGCGCCCCCAGCCGCCGTCCATGCCCGCTCCACGATCTCCGCGACCGTGTCGAAGGCCGCGTCCACCCCGACCACCGGCGGCTGGAACCCGCCGCCGCGCGCCGCGCCGAGGACGGTGCCGTCCGGGGCCAGGACCGCGACGTCGGTCTTGCTGTTGCCGGCGTCGATCGCCAGCAGTGTCCCGTTCAGGCCCACGCGAGGTGCTCCCGGTTGTGCGCGATCAGCCGGTCGGTCAGCCCGTCGGCCCGGTCGAACTGCCCCACCAGCGGGTGCGCGAGCAGCGCCCTGAACACCCGGTCCCGACCACCGCGCAGGGCGGCCTCCAGGGCCAGGTCCTCGTAGGCGGTGACGTGCGAGATCAGGCCCGCGTACAGCGGGTCGAGCGGGGCCACCGGCAGGGGCGAGGCCCCGCTCGGCCCCACCGCGGCCTGCACCTCGATCACGGCGTCGTCCGGCAGGAACGGCAGCGTGCCGTTGTTGTACGTGTTCACCACCTGGTACGGCGAGCCTCCGCCACCGAGGAGCGAGGCCGCCAGGTCCACGGCCGCCTCCGAGTAGAACGCGCCGCCGCGCCGGGCGAGCAGCTCGGGCTTCTCGTCGAGCGCCGGGTCCCCGTACATCTCCAGGAGTTCCTTCTCCATCGCCGCGACCTCCGCCGCCCGCGAGGGCTTGGTGCGCAGTTCCTCGACGACGGCGTCGTGCGCGTAGAAGTAGCGCAGGTAGTACGAGGGGACGACGCCGAGCCGGTCCAGGACGGAGCGCGGCAGGCGCAGGTCGGCGGCGATCGCGTCGCCGTGCTCGGCGAGCAGCCGGGGCAGCACGTTCTCGCCCTCGGGGCCCCCGAGCCGTACCCCGGTCTCCCAGGTCAGGTGGTTGAGGCCCACGTGGTCGAGATGCACCTCGGCGGGCGTGACACCGAGGTGCGCGGCGAACCGCCGCTGGAAGCCGATCGCCACGTTGCACAGGCCGACCGCCTTGTGGCCTGCCTGGAGCAGCGCCCGGGTCACGATGCCCACCGGGTTGGTGAAGTCGATGATCCAGGCGTCCGGGTTGGTGCGGCGGACCCGCTCGGCGATGTCCAGGACCACCGGGACGGTACGCAGCGCCTTGGCGAGACCGCCGGCGCCGGTGGTCTCCTGGCCGACGCAGCCGCACTCCAGCGGCCAGGTCTCGTCCCGCTCGCGGGCCGCCTGCCCGCCGACCCGCAGCTGGAGCAGGACGGCGTCGGCGCCGTCGACGCCGGCGTCGAGGTCCTGGGTGGTGACGATCGTCCCGCCGTGCCCCTGCCGGGCGAAGATCCGGCGGGCGAGCCCGCCGACCAGGTCGAGCCGCTCCGCGGCCGGGTCGACGAGGACGAGTTCGGTGACGGGCAGGGTCTCGCGCAGGCGCGCGAACCCGTCGATCAGTTCGGGGGTGTAGGTGGAGCCGCCCCCCACGACAGCGAGCTTCATAACGTCGGCTAGCCCTTCACTCCGGTCAGTGTGACGCCCTCGACGAACGCCTTCTGGGCGAAGAAGAAGACGAGGATCACGGGGGCCATGACCAGGACGGTCGCGGCCATGGTCAGATTCCAGTCGGTGTGGTGCGCGCCCTTGAAGGACTCCAGGCCGTAGCTCAGGGTCCACGCGCCCGGGTTCTCGGAGGCGTAGATCTGCGGTCCGAAGTAGTCGTTCCACGCGGCGAAGAACTGGAAGAGCGCGATCGCCGCGATGCCCGGCTTCGCCATCGGCAGGACGACGCGGACGAGGGTGCGCAGTTCGCCGCAGCCGTCGACCCGGGCCGCGTCGAGGTACTCGTCGGGAATGGTCAGCAGGAACTGGCGCAGCAGGAAGATGGAGAAGGCGTCGCCGAAGGCCATCGGGACGATGAGCGGCCACAGCGTGCCGGACAGGTCCAGCTGCTTGGCCCAGAACAGGTACATCGGGATGACCACGACCTGCGGCGGCAGCATCATCATCGAGATGACGAGCATCAGCGCCGGCCGGCTGCCGCGGAAGCGGAACTTGGCGAGCGCGTAGGCCACCGGGACCGAGGACACCACGGTCAGGACGGTGCCGAGGCCCGCGTACAGCAGGGTGTTGCGCCACCAGGTGAGGAATCCGGGGGTCTCGAGGACGCGGACGTAGTTGTCCCACTCCCAGGTGTCCGGGGTGAGGTCGCGGGTGAGCGCCTGCTGGTCGCTCATCAGCGAGGTGAGCAGCACGAAGACGAAGGGCAGCACGAAGAACAGCGCGGCCGCGACGCCGAGCGAGTGCACCGCGATCCAGTGCAGGACCGCCTTGCGGCGGGCGGTGCGACCGGCCGGGGTGTCGGCGGTCCGCGCCGCCACCGGGGCGGCTTCGCGTTCCTGGAGGGTCTGGCTCATGGTTCAGTCACCTGCCTGGACGAGACCGCCGCGGCGGCGCATGAGCAGAGCCGTGCAGGCCATGGCCAGGGCGAAGAGGACGAGGGCGGTGGCGCAGGCCGCTCCGTAGTCGAAGCGCTGGAAGCCGAGGTTGTAGACGAGCTGCGGCAGGGTGAGCGTGGACTTGTCCGGGTAACCGGGCTCGAACTGCTGGCCGGAGCCGCCGATGACCCCGGAGGCGACCTTCCCGGCCACCAGCGGCTGCGTGTAGTACTGCATGGCCTGGATGACCCCGGTGACCACGGCGAACATCACGATCGGCGAGATGTTCGGCAGCGTGACGAAGCGGAAGCGCTGGAAGGCGGACGCCCCGTCGAGCTCGGCGGCCTCGTACTGCTCCTTCGGCACGTCGAGCAGCGCGGCCATGAAGATCACCATGAGGTCGCCGACGCCCCACACCGCGAGCATGGTGAGCGCGGGCTTGGACCAGGCGGCGTCGTTGAACCAGGCGGGCGCCGGGACGCCCAGCCCTTCGAGGACCGAGTTCACCGGGCCGGTGCCGGGGTTGAGCAGGAAGACGAAGGCGAGGGTCGCCGCGACCGGCGGAGCCAGGTACGGCAGGTAGAAGAGGGTGCGGAAGACCCCCGCGCCCGTCTTGATCCGCGTGATGAGCATGCCGACACCGAGCCCGAAGACGACCCGGCAGGCCGTCATCACGACCACCAGCCAGAGCGTGTTGCGCAGCGCCGGCCAGAACAGCGGGTAGTCCCGGAAGATGTACGTCCAGTTGGCCGCACCGTTGAAGGACGGGGCGGCGAAGCCGTCGTAGTCCATGAAGGAGAAGTAGACGGTCGAGACCAGCGGGTACGCGAAGAAGACGCTGAAGCCGATCAGCCAGGGCGACAGGAACGCCGCCGTACGAAGCGCCGCGCGGCGGCGCTTCGAGCGGAGGGTGGGTGTGCTCACGGCTACTTCGCCTTGGCGATGTCGGTGTCGATCTGGCGCGCGGTCTTCTCCAGGCCGCCCTTGAGGTCGCCGACCGCGCCCTTCTCGTACTGGAGGGCGAAGTCCTGCAGGGTGTTGAGATAGGTCGCGCCGTTGACCGCGCCCGCGGGGGTGTTGGACTTCGGGTGCCGGGCGATGTCCAGGAAGGTCGTGAAGCGCGGGTCGAACTTCAGGTTCGGGGACTTGAGGGCGTCGAAGGTGGAGGGCACGTTGCGGATGCCGTTGGCGAAGGCGACGACGGCCTCGGTGTCCGTGGTCATGAACTTGACCAGTTCCCAGGCGGCGTTCTGCTTCTTGCTCTGCGGGGCGATGCCCATGATCGTGCCGGACAGGAAGCCCTTGCCGTAGTCGGCGGCCTGGCTGTCGGGGACCGGCATCGGGGCGACGCCGATCTCGAACGGCACCTTGGCGTCGGTGGCCATGCCCAGCCGCCATTCGCCGTCGAGCTGCATGGCGACCTGGCCGGTGTGGAAGGGGTGCTTGGCGCCCCACTCGTCGCCGAAGCTGGTGCGGTACTTCTCCAGCTTGGCGTAGCCGCCGAGCTCGTCGACCATCTTCTTCTGCGTGGTCATCATCTCGGCGACGCCGGGGTCGGTCGCGACGGTCGACCTCCCCTGCGCGTCGAAGTACGCCGGCCCCCAACTGCCCAGGTAGTGCTCGGTGGTGGTCTCGTAGCCGTGGTAGTTCGGCATGAAGCCGAGCTGCTCGTAGCCGTCGCCCTTGGCCTTGGTGAGCCGCTTCGCGTAGGCGAGCAGCTCGGAGTACGTCCTCGGCGGCTTCGCCGGGTCGAGGCCGGCCGCCTTGAAGGCGGTCTTGTTGTAGTAGAGGCCGTAGGCGTCGGTGAGCAGCGGCATGGCGCACCGCCTGCCCTCGAACTGGGTGTAGTCGAGCAGCGTCTTCGGGATGATCTTGTCGAGGTCGAGCTTGGACTTCTCGATGAAGGGCTTGAGGTCGGCGAAGGCGCCCGACGAGCAGAACTTGCCGACGTTGGACGTGGTGAAGGACGAGACGACGTCGGGTCCCTTCGAACCACCGGTGCGCAGCGCCTGGTTGAGCTTGTCGTCGTTGATGTTGCCGACGACCTCGACCTTGATGTTCGGGTGCGCCGCCTCGAAGCGCTTGATGTTCTCGTTGATGGCCTGCACCTCGGAGGGGGCGGACCAGCCGTGCCAGAAGGTGATCGTGGCCTTGGCGTCGGGGTCGTCGGTCGCGCCGTTGTTCGCGGAGCCGGTACAGGCGGAGGCGAAGAGGGCTATGGAGGCGGTGGCGGCGAGCGTGGCGACCAGCCTGCGGGGGCGTGCGGGCATGACGAGTACTCCCTGGAACGGGTCGAGGTGAGGTGAGGGGAGAGCAGGGGAGGGGGACGGGCTAGCGGGAGGTGTCGAACACCTCGTCGCGGGTGGCGGCGAGGGCGGATTCGAGCGCGCCGCGCAGGACGGGGTGCCGGTCGACGGCGGCGAGGACGAGCCGCGGCCGGGAGGCCGCGAGATCGGCGAGCTGGGTCTGGACGCGGGCGCGCAGCGGCTCGCCGCCGGGGCTGACGGCGGCGCCGGACAGGACGATCAGCTCGGGGTCGAGCACGGCGACGAGGGCGGCGAGGCCGGTGGCGAGGCGCTCGGCGTAGGAGTCGAGCAGTCCGGCGTACCGCTCGTCCTCCTCGTGCCGTTCCGCGGCTTCGCGCAGGAGCCGGGCGGCGACCTCGACGTACGGCTGTTCGGGCGTGCGGATGCCGAGGGCCTTGGCGATCCGGGGTACGGACTGCACGCCGGCGAGCTCCTGGAAGCCGCCCGAGTTGGCCTTGGCGACCTGCCGGACGAGCGGGGTGCCGGGTACGGGCAGGAAGCCGACCTCGCCGGCGCCGCCGGTGAAGCCGCGGTGCAGGCGCCCGCCGAGGACGAGCGCGGCGCCGAGTCCGGTCTCGTTCCACAGGAGCACGAAGTTCTCGTGACCGTGGGCGGCGCCGAGGCGCTGTTCGGCGATGGCGACGAGGTTGACGTCGTTCTCGTACTCGAACGGCATGGGCAGGGCGACGGCCAGCTCGTCGAGCAGGGTGGGCGAGTGCCAGCCGGGCAGGTGGGAGGCGTAGCGCAGCCGCCCGGTGGCCGGGTCGAAGGCGCCGGGCGTGCCGATGACCAGGCGGTGTACGTCCCCGAGGGCGAGCCCCGCCTCCTTCGCGGCCCCGCCGAGGGCGTCGACGACCTGCCGCACCACGTCCTCGGCCCCGCGCCCGGGCGTGGGGACCTGGAACTCCCCGACGACCTCGCCGGTGATGTCGGCGACGGCGGCGTGGATGCGCTCCGGGCTGACGTCGAGCCCGGCGGCGTACGCGGCACGCGGGTTGACCGCGTACAACTGCGCGTTCGGCCCCGGCCGCCCCGCGGTGGTCCCGGTGGCGACGACGAGCCCGGCGGCCTCGAGGCGCGCGAGCAGCTGCGAGGCCGTCGGCTTGGACAGCCCGGTGAGCTTCCCGATCCGCGTCCGCGACAACGGCCCGTGCGCGAGCAGCAGATCGAGGGCGGCGCGGTCGTTCATGGCGCGCAGCACGCGCGGGGTGCCGGGGGTACCCGGGGTCGTACCGGCCATGAGGCTCTCTCCACCTTGCCGAGATGCACTGTTAGGAAAGTTTCCTATTGGGTTGGGAGGAAGGTAAGGCCGAGGTCAGCGGAGCGTCAATACCCACGGAGCCGATCGTTACCCCGGTGACGTCCGGCGGGGAGCCGGGTGGTTCCGCGGCCGGACGCGGAAGGGGCGCCTCGCCGGACCGGCGAGGCGCCCCTTCCACAGGTGCTTGAGGTTACTTCGTGATCTCCGGCTTCGGGAGCGGGGTCGCCGCCGCCGACTGCGGGGAGGACGGGGAGGAGAAGACCGACGGGGCCGACATGCCGGCGGTCGGGTCGGACTTCGCCGGTTCGTCCGCCTGGGCCGGGATGCCGCCGACGATGCGGATGCCCGCCCGGTCCAGGGCGCGCTTGATGCGCCAGCGCAGTTCGCGCTCCACGCCCAGCCGCTTGCCGGGCATCGTCTTCGCGGAGACGCGGACCGTCATGGAGTCGAGGAGGACCTCGGTCAGGCCCAGCACCTCCACCGGGCCCCACAGGCGCTCGTTCCAGGGCTCTTCCTTGGACATCGACTCGGCCGCCTCGGTGATCACCTCGCGCACCCGGTCCAGGTCCTCCGTCGAGCGGACCGTCACGTCCACCGCGGCCGTCGCCCAGCCCTGGCTGAGGTTGCCGATGCGCTTGATCTCGCCGTTGCGCACGTACCAGATCTCGCCGTCGACCCCGCGCAGCTTCGTCACCCGCAGACCGACCTCGATGACCTCGCCGGAGGCCACGCCCGCGTCGATCGAGTCGCCCACGCCGTACTGGTCCTCGAGGATCATGAACACGCCCGAGAGGAAGTCCGTCACCAGGTTCCGCGCGCCGAAGCCGATCGCGACACCGGCCACACCGGCCGAGGCCAGCAGCGGTGCCAGGTCGATCTTGAAGGCGCCCAGAATCATCAGCCCGGCCGTGCCGAGGATGAGGAACGACGCCACCGAGCGCAGCACCGAACCGATCGCCTCCGAGCGCTGCCGGCGCCGCTCGGCGTTGACCAGGAGGCCGCCGAGGGCCGTGCCCTCCACCGCCTGAGCCGACCGGTTCATCCGGTCTATCAGCTTGGTCAGCGCCTTGCGGACCAGCATCCGCAGGGTGAGCGCCACCACGAGGATGAGGACGATCTGCAGGCCCGTGTTCAGCCAGGTGGACCAGTTCTGCTCCACCCAGCCCGCGGCGTTCGTCGCCTTCTCGGCCGCCTCGTCCAGGGTCACCGGAACGTGCGTCGGGTCGTCGGCGGCGTCGGGGGCGGCGCTCAGGGCGCCGGACCAGGACACGGGGGGCACGGGGGGACCTCCAGGCAGGCGTTCGCAATCCATCCACACTAACGGGGACCGTCGGCCTCCCCGTCCGCTTGTGCACACGTGTGTGTACGGGAAGACGGCCCGCGGCCGGGGAAGACTCCCGAACACGTCCCGATGTGGTCGAGAACACCCCAGGGCCGTTACCCACACGTGGTGGCGCACCGGCCCGCCATGAGGAGAAACTGGGAGCAGTTCGTCCCGGCGCGAGCCACGCGCCGCCGGCGTCTTAGGAGGCATCCGTGCCGCATGTCCTGGTCCTCAACGCGTCGTACGAGCCGCTCGGCGTCGTACCGCTCCGCCGCGCGCTCGTCCTCGTCCTGGAGAACAAGGCACTCTGCCTCGAGGAGTCCGGCGCCTTCCTGCACAGCGAGAGCCGTGTCATCGCCGCGCCCAGTGTGGTGCGCCTGAAGCGGTTCGTGCGGGTCCCCTACCGGGGGCCCGTTCCCTTGACCCGCAGAGCGCTGTTCGCCCGTGACGGCGGGCGCTGCATGTACTGCGGTGGCGTCGCAACCAGCGTCGACCACGTCATTCCGCGCAGCCGCGGGGGGACGCACGCCTGGGAGAACGTCGTGGCGGCCTGCCGCCGCTGCAACCACGTCAAGGCCGACCGGCACCTGCGCGAGCTGGGCTGGCGGCTGCGGCACCAACCCGCCCCGCCGACCGGACTGGCCTGGCGGATCATCGGAACCGGCCACCGCGACCCGCGGTGGCTGCCCTACCTCCAGCCCTACGGCGCGGACGACGTCCTGGCCCGGATCGACTCCGTCGGCACCGCCCCCCACCCGCCTCAGGGGGCCGTGACGACCGGTTGAGCCGGGCCTTTCGCGTATCCGGCTCCCCGCCGGAGCCGTCCGGCTCCGGCGGGGAACTTCAGGGGGAGGAGGGCGGCGTCGCCCCGCCCTCCGGCTCCTGCTCGCCCGCGTCCGCCGGAACGTCACCCGGCTGCTCCGGCGTGCGCGGACGGTCCTCCACCGCGTAGGTCTCCACCGTCCACAGCGAGTAGCCGTACTCCGTCGCCCGCGCGTCTCCCTGCACCCGCAGGAAGCGCGTGTCGGCGGCGTCCATGCGGACCGACTCCACGCCGCCCCGGCCGTCCCGGACCGTCGCCGCCGTGCGCCAGGTGCGCCCGTCGGCGGAGACCTGGACGCGGTAGCGGGAGGCGTAGGCGTCCTGCCAGTGCAGCACCACCCGGCCTATCCGGGCCGGCTCGGCCAGCTCCATCTGCCACCACGCGCCGTCCTCCAGGGGCGAGGACCAACGGGTGGCCGGGTCGCCGTCCAGGGCGTGCGCGGCCGGGAAGTCGGGGGTCTCGTCGCCCGAGGACGAGGCCGTGGCCGTACGGGCCAGGTCCGGGCCGCCGGTCCGGGGGAACGCCCGCACGGTCAGGACCCGCTCCTCGCCGGCGAACGCCACCGGGACGGTGTACGAGCCGGCCGGCACGTCCGCCGCCACCGACACCTCCAGGGGAACGGTCGCCCGGGTGCCGCGCGGCACCACCCCCTCCTTCGGCAGCCGGACCGTGATCCCCTTCGGCGCGCGGGCGGTCAGCGCCCCGCGGACCTCCGCGGCGCGCCGGCCCTCCAGGACCACGTCCACCCGCTGGGCCGGCCCGCCGATCTCGGCGTCCGTCTCGGCACGGGCCAGCTCGAGCCCCGCGCGCGGCTCGTCGGCGAACCACGGCACCAGGGACCGCACCCGGCCCGGCACGCCGCTCCACACGATCCGCAGGGCGTCGGCCCGGAGCCCCTTCAGGTCCGCCTGGGTCCAGCCCGAGGCGGCGAGCGGCCCGAGGCGGCGCCAGCCCTCGCCGGGCACGTACGCCTCCAGGAAGCCGCCCGCGACCCCCGGCTCGGTCATGACGGTGAGCGTCTCCACCGGCCGCGAGCGGTCCAGGCGGACCGTGTACGCGTCCTCCGCCACGTCCGCCCGCACCGCCCGGCCCCGGTCGGCGCCCGTCCAGGCCGCCGACTCCTGCGCCGCGCGCGCGAGGAAGCCGTCGAGGACGCCCTCGCCGACCGTCACCCCGCCCGGCTTCAGTCCGGCGCGCCGCCGCTCCAGGTCCAGCTGGGCCCGCCAGGCACCGGCGCCGTCGCCGCGGGCCTGGGCGAGCAGCATGTCCACGGCCGTCTCACCCGCCGCGCCGTAGCGCGCGAGCCGGTCCAGCCACGGGCCGGCCTCGGTGCCGAGCGTGCCGCCGGCCGTGTCCTTCAGGCGCGCGGGCGCCTCGCGCATGACGGTGAACGCGGCCCGCAGCTCGCGCGCGGCCTTCTCCCGGGCCGCCGGGTCACGGCCGGCGCGGCTCGCCCAGAAGGCGGAGGCGAGCGGCTTCAGATAGGCGGACTCGCCGTCCGGGTCGAGGATCGAGGAGGCGCCGTTCCCGGCGAGCGCCCGCAGTGCCTCGCGGGCCTTCGGCTCCGGCCCGGCCAGCTCGTCGACGGCGGCGCGCCAGGACTCGTCCGGGCGGTAGGCCTTGGGGTTCCAGGCGTAGTCGGCGGTGGTGAAGAGGGCCACCCGGGAGGCCGCGGCCTGCTCCATGCCGGTGGCGAGGAAGCCGGCGGAGCCGGACGCCACGGCCGGCGCGCGGCCGGTCGCCGGGCCGAGGAAGAGCCGGTCCTGCGCGTAGTCGTTCACCGGGTAGTTGTCCATGGTGACGAGCGGGTGGCGCAGCGCCTTCCGCGCCCCGGCCAGCTCGCCGCCGGTGATGGTGCGCGGCACCGCCCCGACACCCGTCCAGGCCACCTCCACGCGCGCGTCGAGCGCGTCGGCCAGGGCGGTGCGGTAGGCGGTGGCGCCGTCCTGGTAGTACTCCGTCGGCATCAGCGACGGCGCCGCGGCGCCCGGGTGGCGCTCGGTGAGGTGCCGGGCGACGGCGTTCGCCACGCGCGCGTGCGCCCGGGCGGCGGCCTCCGGGCCGCGCCCGAAGGTGTCGGCGTCGTCGGAGCAGTGCCACTCGCTGTAGCTGACGTCCTGGAACTGCACCTGGAAGGCGCGCACCCCGAGCGCCCACATGGCGTCGATCTTCCTCGTGAGCGCCGCCAGGTCGGCGTCGGAGGACAGGCACATGGCCTGGGCGGGGGCCACGGCCCAGGCGAGCGTCACGTGGTTGGCGGCGGCCCGGGCGGCGAGCTCGCGGAACGCGGCCCGCTCGGCGGCCGGATAGGGCTCGCGCCACAGCGCCCGCCGGTACGGGTCGTCCCCGGGCGCGTACAGGTAGCGGTTCTGCTTGATGCGGCCCATGAAGTCGAGCTGGGCCAGCCGGTCCGCCTGCGACCAGGGGCGGCCGTAGAAGCCCTCGGTCAGGCCGCGGACGGCGGTGGCGGGCCAGTCGCGGACCACCACGCCCGGAAGGGTGCGGTCCGGGCCGACGAGTTGACGGAGTGTCTGGACGGCGTGGAAGAGGCCGTCGCCGCCGACGCCGTCGAGCACGACGGTGTCCCGGCCCTGGATCCTGCCGGCCGCGAGCCGGTAGCCGCCGTCCGGCAGGTCGCCCCGCTCGGGCACCCGCAGGGCGCGCAGCGCGGCCTCCGTTTCGAGGCTGTCGCCGAACCGGATCAGCGGGCCGCGCCCCGGAGCCGTCCCGTGCACGGTGCGCACCCCGGCCGCCCGGAGCAGGTCGCGCAGGGCCGTCACGGCGTGCGGGTCGGCGTCGGGCGCGGTGAGCAGCGTCACCTCGGAGCCCAGCGCGACGGCCGGTCCCGTCCTGGTCAGCGACTGGGGGCGGGGCCACACGCCGGACGTCGTGCCGACCGAGGGCGCCGCCGGGGTCGCCGTCGGGTCGGGGGCGGTCACGGGGGAGGGGTCGCCCGGCGCCGCGTACGCGCCGCCCGGCGTGGCTCCGCCGAGGAGCCCGCCGATGACCGCGACCGCCACGGCCGTCGCGGTCCGCTTCCTGCGTCCGAGGTGCACAGGGGGCTCCCTTCGGTCCCTTGGGTCACGACTGGGTCACGAGCCCACCACCCGGGCCGACGGAGTGTCAATGCGGCTGGTCGAACTGTCTGCTTTGCCCGGCGGCCTTTCGGCGAGGTGGCACCGTTTCGCCAAATTCGGCCGGTAAAACGGGGAACGATGGGTAGGGCTCCACCCACTGTCCTGATGTCTTACCTGTCGAGACGAAACCCGGGAGATCCCGTGACCGCGACCGACCACGCCTGCAAACGGATACGCATTCCCCGCCAGGGCGTGCCGCTCACCAGCGAACCGCCCCTCGCCGATGCCACGCCCCTCATCAGCGAACCGCCCCTCGCCGAGGCGGCCCCCTTGACCAGTGAACCCACCGCCCGCACCACAGCGGGCGGTTCGGAGTCCCCCGGAGTGTGACGTGACCCTGGCCCGTCTCGCCGCCCTGCACGGCGTCGCCACCGACTACGCCCCTTCCGAGGGCGTCACGGTCACCGTGCCCGACGCCACCGTGGTGGCCGTCCTGCGCGCCCTGGACGTCGACGCGTCCACGCCGGAGGCCGTCGCCGCGTCGCTCGACGCGGCGGAACGGACCGGCCGGGAGCGGCTGCTGCCGCCCACCGTGGTGCTGTGGCGGGAGGAGCCGGGGGAGCCGGAGGGGGCCGCCGCCGACACCCGCGCCGCGGGCCTCCGGCCGCCCCGCGGCCTGCCGCCCGGCACCCGGCTCACGGTCACCACCGAGGACGGGCGGACCGTCACGGGCCCCGACTGGCGCGGACTGCCGCTCGGCGTGCACCGGCTCGCCGCGCACGCCCCCGACGGGCGCCGCTGCGCCGCCACCCTGATCGTGGCCCCCGCGCGCGTGCCGGTCCCCGAGGGGCGCGCGTTCGGCCTGCTCGTCCAGCTCTACTCGCTGCTGTCCGCCCGCTCCTGGGGCATGGGCGACCTCGGTGACCTGCGGGAGCTCGCCGACTGGGCGGGCCGCGCGCACGGCGCCGGCTTCGTGCAGGTCAATCCGCTGCACGCGGCCGTGCCGGGGGCGCCGACCGACCCCTCCCCGTACCGCCCCTCCTCGCGCCGCTTCCCCGACCCGGTGCACCTGCGGATCGAGGACGTCCCCGAGTACGCGTACGTCGACCCGGCCCGCCGCGAGGAGCTCGACCGGATCCTCGCCGAGGCGGCCGAACTGCGCGAACGGGTCCTCGGCAAGGGCGCCCTGATCGACCGGGACGCGGTCTGGGACGCCAAGCGGCGCGCCCTGGAGCTCGTGCACACCGTCGAGCTGGGGCCCGGCCGCCGGGCCGCCTACCGGGACTTCCTGGCCGAGCGCGGCCGGGCCCTGGAGGACCACGCCACCTACCAGGCGCTCGCCGAGCGGTACGGGCACCAGTGGCGGGCCTGGCCGGACGGGCTGCGCGACCCGCGCGCCGCCGAGGCGGCCGTGCGCGCCGACGCCGAGCTCGCCGAACGGGTCGAGTTCCACTGCCGGCTCGCCTGGCTGACGGACCGGCAGCTCGCCGACGCCGCACGCACCGCGCGGGAGGCCGGGATGCCGGTCGGCATCGTCCACGACCTGGCCGTGGGCGTGCACCCGGACGGCTCCGACGCCTGGGCGCAGCAGCACGTGTTCGCCGCCGGGATGTCCGTGGGCGCCCCGCCCGACGCCTTCAACGCGCGCGGCCAGGACTGGGGCCTGCCGCCCTGGCGCCCCGACGTGCTGGCCGCCGAGGGCTACGCCCCGTACCGCGGGCTGCTGCGCGAACTGCTGCGGCACGCGGGAGCGTTGCGCATCGACCACGTGATGGGCCTCTTCCGGCTGTGGTGGGTGCCCGAGGGCGGCGAGCCCACCCAGGGCACGTACGTGCGCTACGACCCCGAGGCGATGCTCGCCGTCCTCGTCCTGGAGGCGCACCGGGCCGGCGCGGCGGTCGTCGGCGAGGACCTGGGGACGGTCGAGCCGGGGGTGCGTGAGGCGCTCGCCCGGCGTGGGGTGCTCGGCACCTCGGTGCTCTGGTTCGAGCGGGACTGGGCCGGTACGGGCCGCCCGCTGGCCCCGGAGGACTGGCGGGCCGACTGCGTGGCCACCGCCACCACCCACGACCTGCCGTCCACCGCCGCGCGGCTCTCCGGGGACCATGTGACGCTGCGCCACCGGCTCGGGCTGCTCACCGGCGACCTGGAGCGGGAGCGCGGCCGGGACAGCGCCGAGACCACCGAATGGCTGGGGGTGCTCCAGCGGCTCGGCCTGCTGCCGGAGGGACCGGGCGACGAGGCCGCCGAGATCCGCGCCGTCCACCGCTTCCTGGCCGCCACCCCGGCCCGCCTGGTCGGGGTGTGGCTCCCGGACACGGTGGGGGACCGCAGGCCGCAGAACCTGCCGGGGACCTGGGACCAGTACCCGAACTGGCGGCTGCCGGTCGCGGGCCCGGACGGGCAGCCGCTCACCCTGGAGGAACTGGCCGCCGCGCCCCGCGCGCACGACCTGCTCCGGACCCTCGCGGAGCGGGTCCGAGCCCGTACGGCACCCCCGGGCGCGCGGTCCGTTTAGGTGTTCGCTACTTTTGCACCGTGGACAAGAAGAACGCCCTGCGCGCCGGCGCCGTCGCGGCCGGTACGACGCTGATGATGCTGCTCATGTCGTCCCCCGCGCTCGCGCTGACCCGCGACGACGGCGACGACCCGGCCCCCAAGCTGTCGGTCGCCGAGACCCTCGGTCTGTACGTGGCCGCCCCGCTGGTGCTGTTCCTGGTCATCGCGGGCCTGGTGATGGTGCTCGACCGGTCGAAGGACCGCGTCAAGAAGGCGTAGGTCTCACTCCTCCGTTCCCGAGGGCGCCGCGCGGTACGTCACCGCGCGGCGCCCTCGTGTGTCTCCGGCCGCCCCGGTGTCACACCGTGGTGGCGAGGAGCTTGCGCAGCAGGCCCGCCAGCTCTTCCGCCTCTTCGCGGGTGAGCGCGGCCTCCAGGGCCTCGCGCTGCCGGCCGAGCCCGGCGCCGACGGCCTGGTCCACGAGCTCCCGGGCCTCCTCGGTGAGGGTGACCCGCAGGCCGCGGCGGTCGTGGGGGTCGGGGCTGCGGGTGATGAGCCCGGCCCGCTCCAGCTTGTCGAGCCGGCCGGTCATCCCGCCCGTCGTGATCATCAGGGTGGCGGTCAGCTCGCGCGGGGAGAGCGTGTACGGCTCGCCCGAGCGCCGGAGCGTGGCGAGCACGTCGAACTCGCCCAGCGACATCCCCCCGTACGGCGCGTAGGCCTTGTCCACCTTGGCGCGCATGGCGTTGGCGAGCCGGTAGATCCGGCCGAACACGGCCATCGGCAGGGTGTCCAGATCGGGGCGGACCCGCGCCCACTGGTCGGCGATGGCGTCGACGGCGTCGTGATTCTCCATGGCCCCAGTTTCCCTCTTGGCTGACTCAGTTGCAAGAAAGCCACTTGCACGCAAGTAGCTTAGTGGTAAGTTAATTACCGCCAAGCCAGTCCGGGTCGCCGCCCGGCCCGTCCAGCGCAGGGGGAACCGTCATGTCCCGCAAGGCCGCCACCATCGCCCTCACCGCCCTCGCCCCGATCTCCTGGGGCTCGACCTACTTCGTCACCACGGAGTTCCTGCCGCCCGACCGGCCGCTGTTCACCGGCCTGATGCGGGCCCTGCCCGCCGGCCTCCTGCTCCTGGCCGTCACCCGGAAGCTGCCGCAGGGCGCCTGGTGGGGGAAGTCCGCGGTCCTCGGCGCCCTCAACATCGGAGCCTTCTTCCCGCTCCTCTTCCTCGCCGCCTACCGCCTGCCCGGCGGAGTGGCCGCGGTCGTCGGCTCGGTCGGACCGCTCTTCGTCGTGGGCCTCGCCGCGCTCCTGCTGGGCGACAGGCCGACCGTGAAGGCCACGCTCACCGCCGTCGCCGCCGCCTTCGGCGTCAGTCTCGTCGTCCTCAAGGCGGGCGCCGCCTTCGACACCGTCGGCGTGGTCGCCGGACTGCTCTCCTCGCTGTCGATGTCCGCGGGCACCGTCCTCACCAAGCGCTGGGGCCGCCCCGAGGGCGTCGGCGCCCTCGCCCTCACCGGCTGGCAGCTCACCGCGGGCGGTCTGGTCCTGCTGCCCGTCGCCCTGCTGATCGAGGGCGCCCCGCCGGCCCTCACCGGCACCAACCTCGCCGGCTACGCCTACCTCGCCTTCGGCAACACCGCGATCTCCTACTTCCTCTGGTTCCGTGGCATCGAGCGCCTGAGCGCCTCCTCGGTCACCCTGCTCGGCCCGCTCTCCCCGATCACCGCCGCCGTCATCGGCTGGGCCGCGCTCGGCCAGGCGCTCGGCCCGGTCCAGCTGGCCGGCATGGTGATCGCCTTCGGTGCCACGGTCGTGGGGCAGCTGAACCCGGCGCCGAAGCCCCGGAAGGCGCCGGTGGCCGAATCGTTCAGCTCTACTGAAAAGAACGGTCAGGAAGTTTCGATGGACCTGGAAGGTTCGGCGGTGCGACGGTAGGCGGCATGACACCGACCACCGCACGCCGACCGACCGTCACCGCCACCGACGACACCGCCCCCGACTCCAACGCCACCGATACCGCCGTCACCGCCCGTACCACCGCCACGGCCACCGAGAGGCCGGCGCCCGCGAGGAAGACCCGGGGCGCCGGCCTCGGCGTGCTCCTGGCGCTGCTCGCCACCCTCGTCTGGAGCGGCAGCTTCGTCGCCACCCGCGACATGGCCGACTCCGTCCCGCCCGTCCAGGCCGTCTTCTGGCGCTGGGTCATCGCCCTCGTCGCCGTCGCCCCGTTCGCCGCCCGGCCGTTCTGGCGGCAGCGCAAGGTGATCCGCCGTCACCTCCGGTTCGTCGCGCTCGCCTCGCTGTTCGGTGTCACCCTCTACAACACCCTGGTCCACCAGGCCGGTCTGACCACCTCCGCCTCCAACATGGGCATGATCATGGCCGCGTCCCCGGTGCTGATGGCGGTCTACGCCCGGATCGGCGGCGAACGCCTCGGCGCCCGCCGCCTCCTGGGCATGCTGGCCGCCGTCCTCGGTGTGCTGCTGCTCGTCGGCAAGGGCTCCCTCGCCCTCGAGCTCGCCGCCGGCGACCTGTGGATGTTCGCCGCCGCCCTGTCGTTCGCCACGTACAGCGCGATGCTCAAGCGCAAGCCCGCCGGGATCGACGGACTCGCCTTCCTCGTCACGACCTTCGCGCTCGGCGCCCTGATGCTCGCCCCGGCCTACGCGGCCTCCCTCACCGTCCAGGGCGGTTTCCCCGTCACGCCCGGCACCGTCGGCCCGCTGCTCTACGTCGGCGTGATGTCCTCCGCCGTCGCCTTCTTCGCCTGGAACAAGGCCATCGGCCTGATCGGCGCGGCCCGGGCCGGAGTCGTCTACTACCTCCAGCCGGTCTGCGTCGCCCTCCTCTCGTACGCCCTCCTCGGCGAGCGCCTCGGCGTCATGGGCGGGGCGTGCATGGCGCTGATCCTGGGCGGCGTCGCCCTGGCCAGTGCGACCCGCGCGCGGGGATGAGCGGGACGCGCGCCCACAGGCAGGCGCCGTCGACAGGCGGGCGCGTTCGCGGGCGGGCTCGTCTGCGGGAGGGCGTCCCCGGCCGGGGCCACCGGCCGGGGACGCCCCGTACGCCGTGCCCGGTAGGTTGCGCCCCATGACCGAGTGGGACATCAAGAAGCTCCAGATCCTCCGCACCCTCCGCGACCGCGGCACCGTCACCGCGACCGCCGAGACCCTGCTCATGACCCCCTCGGCCGTCTCCCAGCAGCTCAGCAACCTGGCCAAGCAGCTCGGCGTGCAGCTCCTGGAGGCGCACGGCCGGCGGGTCCGGCTCACCGACGCCGCGCATCTCGTACTGCGGCACGCCGAAGCGGTGTTCGCCCAGCTGGAGCGGGCCGAGGCCGAACTCGACGCCCATCTGCGCGGCGAGGCCGGGCGGGTGCGGGTCGCCGCGTTCTCCACCGCCGTGCCCGCGCTCGTCGTCCCCGCCGTGCAGGCGCTGCGCCCCGCCCATCCCGGGCTCGACGTCCGGGTCCGGGAGGCCGAGGCGGCGGAGGCGTACGAACTGCTCGCGACCGGCGAGGCCGAACTGGCGCTGTCCCTCGCCGCCCACGCGCCGACCGCCCGCGACCCCCAGTTCACCCGGGTGCCGCTGCTCGCCGACCCGCTCGACCTCGCCCTGCCCGCCGGGCACCCGCTCGCCGACGCCCCGGGTCTCCGGCTCGCCGACCTCTCCGCCGAACCGTGGATCTTCGGCGGCTCCGGACCCTGGTCGGAGATCACCACCGCCGCCTGCGAGGCGGCCGGCTTCGTGCCCGAACAGGCCCACAGCGCGGCCGGCTGGACCGCGATCCTCGCCATGGTCGAGGCCGGCATGGGCGTGGCCCTGGTGCCCCGGATGGCCGCCGCCGAGCGCCGTACGGGCACGGGTTCGGGCGTCGTCATGCGGGTGCTCTCCGCCGACCAGCCGCGCCGGCACGTCGTCGCGGCGGTACGGCGCGGGGCGGAGGAGGGCCCGGCCGTGGCGCGGGTCCTCGCGGCGCTGCGCCAGGCGGCCGTCCAGCGGGAAAGTGTTCAGTAGAGCTGAAAAGATCTGTCGAAAACATTCGATGGACCTGTGTGGTCGTGCGGCGGCACAGTCGAGACATGAGCCTCTACGACGACACCGACCCGCACGCCAACGACGCCGCCCCCTACGCCGGCGGCGACCCCTACGCCGACTACCGCGCCGGGGACTTCCCGTTCACGGAGCTCGTCGACCTCGCCGACCGCCGCCTCGGCGCCGGAGTCGTCGCGGCCGGCGACGAGTTCTTCGCCGAGCGCGAGAACCTCCTCGTCCGGGAGCGGGCCGTCTTCGACCCCGAGCACTTCGGGCACAAGGGCAAGGTCATGGACGGCTGGGAGACCCGCCGGCGCCGCGGGGCCGACGCCGACCACCCGTTCCCCGCCCCGGAGGACCACGACTGGGCGATCGTCCGCCTCGGCGCCCCGGGCGTCATCCGCGGCGTCGTCGTCGACACCGCCCACTTCCGCGGCAACTACCCGCAGCGGGTGAGCGTCCAGGCCACCGCCGTCGAGGGCACCCCCGGCCCCGAGGAGCTCCTCGGCGCCGCGTGGGAGGAGCTCGTCCCGCCCACCCCCGTCCGCGGCCACGCCGCCAACGGCTTCGCCGTCGACGCCGAACGGCGCTACACCCACGTACGGCTCTGCCAGCACCCCGACGGCGGCATCGCCCGCCTCCGGGTGCACGGCGAGGTCGTCCCCGACCCCGAGTGGCTGGACGTCCTCGGCACCCTCGACCTCCTCGCCGTCCTCAACGGCGGTGTGTACGAGGACGCCTCGGACCGCTTCTACTCCTCGCCGACGCAGATCATCCTGCCCGGCACCTCCCGCAAGATGGACGACGGCTGGGAGAACCGCCGCCGCCGGGTGCGCGGCACCCACGACTGGGTCCGTTTCCGGCTCGCCGCCCAGGGCGCCGTCCGCGCCGTCGAGATCGACACCGCGTACCTCAAGGGCAACAGCGCCGGATGGATCGCGCTCCAGGGGCGCAACGGCGAGCACGGCGAGTGGTTCGAGATCATCCCGCGCACCCGGCTCCAGCCCGACACCCTGCACCGCTTCCGCCTCGCGGCACAGGCCGTCGTCACCCACGTCCGCCTCGACGCCTTCCCCGACGGCGGTATCGCCCGGATGCGCCTCCACGGCAGCCTGACCGAGCAGGGCGCGGCCGAACTGCGCGCCCGGTACGCCCGGTTGACCGCCTGACGTCCCGCCTGTCGGCCACTCCGACAGCTGTACGAAAAGATCACTAGGCTCCCGGGCATGAGACTTCTCCACAGAGCGGCCGCCGTGCTCGCGCTGCTGGCCGCCGCGGTCCTCCCGACCGCGGCGCCGGCCGCCGCCGACGTCGTCGACCCCGCCACCGCACCGCCGGTGCGGGTCATCACGTACAACGTCTGCGGCGCGTCCACCTGCCAGAGCACCCTGGACCTGCCCGCCTGGACCGCCAAGGTCAAGGAGCAGACCCTCGCCTGGGACGCCGACGCCCTGATGCTCCAGGAGCTCTGCTTCACCCAGTGGACGTCGGTGCGCACCGCGCTGGCCGAGGCCGGCTACACCGCCGTCTGGGGCTTCGCGAAGAAGACCCCCGGGTGCGAACACTGGGGCGGCACCGACACCGGCTTCGGCCTCGGCATCTTCGTCAAGGCCTCCGCGGTCGACCGCTACACGGCCAACCTGACCACCCCCGGCACCGAGCCCCGCCCGGTGCTGTGCGCCCGGGGTCCGATCGACGGCCGTACGACGCTCGTCTGCAATGCCCACCTCGACCAGAAGATCACGCCCGACAACGGCTCGGCCGAGGCGCTCCGGTACGTCGACGGTTGGGCCGCGGGGCTCCCCGTGATCCTCGGAGGCGACTTCAACGCCGGTACGGAGCCGGTCTACGACCCGATGCTCGACCCGGTCCGCCAGGGACTGCCCGGCACCGGCCCCTTCGCCGAGGCCGACGAGAACGACCACGACTGGTACGCCCGGGCCGGCTGCGACGCCGCGGCCACCGAGTGCCACTCGGGCGAGCCCACCGTGGCCTCCGGCAAGAAGTTCGACCACGTCTTCCTGAGCGCCCGGGACTTCCACACCGTCCGCGCCGACGCCCTCGAACCCGAGATGCCGGCCGGCGCGAAGCCGCTCTCCGACCACCAGCTGCTCGTCGCCGCCGCCTACCCCGAGCCCCGGCCCGGCACCTCCGTCGGCGGCGACCTCACCGGCGACGGCCGGGCCGACTTCCTCGCCGTCAAGGACGACGGCAGCCTGCGCCTCTACTCCGGCACCGGCGGCGGCGCCCTCGCCGGCATGCGCCAGATCGGCACCGGCGGCTGGACCGGCGCCGCCGTCAGCCACCGCGGCGACTGGACCGGCGACGGCCGCGAGGACGTCCTCGCCCGGATCGGCGACGAGCTGTGGGTCTACCCGAACAAGGGCAGCGGCGAGCTCGGCGCCCGGATCGCCATGGGCGGCCGCCCCACCGGCTGGTCCAACGCCGGCGCCACCCCGCTGGCCGCCGGCGACGTGGACGGCGACGGCCTGCCCGACGTCCTCGCCCGCAGCACCACCGGCCTCTGGCTGCACCGCGGCGGCCCGGCCGTCGACGGCAGGCCGACCTTCGCCGCCAAGGCGGCGCTGCAGATCGGCGACGCCGAGTGGGCCGGCTACGACGTCATCCTGCCCGGCGACGTGACCGGCGACGGCAAGGCCGACGTGTGGGGCCGTGACCGCGTCACCGGGCAGATCCGGCAGTACGCGAGCCAGGGCGCCCAGCACCTGGCCACACCCCGCGACCTCACCGGCGGCCCCTGGACCGCCGCCGACCGGCGCCTCGCCGTCTCCGCCGGCGACGTGACCGGCGACGGCCTCACGGACCTGTGGACCACGCGCACCGCGGGCACCGCCGAGGACCTGGAGTTCCTCCCGGGCACGGCCAGTGGCATCGCGGGCGGCCTCGGCACCCCGACCACCATCGGCACCGGCGGCTGGCAGTGGCTCACGGCGCTGGGCTGACCCGGTGAAGGCAGAGGGGCCCTGGACCGAAACCGGTCCAGGGCCCCTCCCTTGTCTCACACGAGCCGTCAGGCGGACGCCGCGTCCGCCGCCCGCGCCTTCAGGGCCCGCTCGACGCCCGCGCGGCACTCCGTGACCATACGGCGCAGCGCCGGAACGGGGTCGTGCTCCGCGATCCAGGCGTCCGTGGCGTCCAGGGTCTCCTGCGAGACCTGGAGCGTCGGGTAGAGGCCGACCACGATCTGCTGGACCATCTCGTGGCTGCGGGTCTCCGAGACACCCTTGACGGCGGCGAAGTACTTCTCGGTGTACGGGGCGAGCAGCTCGCGCTGGTCGGCCTGCACGAAGCCGCCGATCACCGCCTCCTGCACCGCGTTCGCCAGCTTGTCGGACTCGACGACCGACGCCCACGCCTCGGCCTTGGCGGCCTCGGTCGGGCGGGCCGCGCGGGCCGTGGCGGCGTGCCGCTCGCCCGCCGCCGTACGGTCGCGCTCCAGCTCCGCCGCGATCTCCGGCTCGTCGAAACGGCCGGTCGCCGCGAGCCGCTGCACGAACGCCCAGCGCAGCTCGGTGTCCACGGCCAGCCCCTCGACGACCTCGCTGCCGTCGAGCAGCGCGGCGAGCAGGTCGAGCTCGGCCTCCTCACGGGCGGTCGCCGCGAAGGCCCGCGCCCACGCCAGCTGGTGGTCGCTGCCGGGGGCCGCGGCCCGCAGCTGCTCCTGCGCCGCCGCGCCCCAGCGGGCCAGGCCCTCGGCCCGCCACTCCGGCGCCGCGTACAGGTCGAGGGCCGCCTTGACCTGGCCCTGCAGCGACTGGACCACGCCGATGTCGCTCTCCTTGACGATGCCGGACAGCACCAGGTCCAGGTACGCGCGCGTGGGCATCTCGCCGTCCCGCGTCATGTCCCAGGCCGAGGCCCAGCACAGCGCCCGCGGCAGCGACTCGGCGAAGTCGCCCAGGTGCGCGGTGACGTTCTTCAGGGACACCTCGTCGAGGCGGACCTTGGCGTACGACAGGTCGTCGTCGTTGAGCAGTACGACCGCCGGGCGCTGCCGGCCCGAGAGCTGCGGGACCCGCGTCAGCTCGGCCGCGTCGATGTCGAGCTCGACCCGCTCGGTGCGGACCAGCTTGCCCGCGCCGTCCAGGTCGTAGAAGCCGATCGCGATCCGGTGCGGCCGGAGCACGGCCTCGCCCTTCGCGCCGGCCGGCAGCGCCGGGGCCTCCTGGCGGACGGCGAAGGAGGTGATGACGCCGTCGTCGTCGGTCTCGATCGCGGGGCGCAGGATGTTGATGCCCGCGGTCTCCAGCCACGCCTTCGACCAGGCCTTCAGGTCACGGCCGGAGGTCTCCTCCAGCGCGCCGAGGAGGTCGGTGAGACGCGTGTTGCCGAACGCGTGGCGCTTGAAGTACGCCTGCACGCCCTTGAAGAACTCGTCCTGGCCGACGTACGCCACCAGCTGCTTGAGGACGGAGGCGCCCTTGGCGTAGGTGATGCCGTCGAAGTTGACGAGCACGTCCTCCAGGTCGTTGATCTCCGCCATGATCGGGTGCGTCGACGGGAGCTGGTCCTGGCGGTAGGCCCAGGTCTTCTCCGCGTTGGCGAAGGTGGTCCAGGCGTGCGGCCAGCGGGTGCCCTCGACGGAGGCCTGGCAGGCGACCGAGGTGAAGGTCGCGAACGACTCGTTCAGCCACAGGTCGTTCCACCACTCCATGGTGACGAGGTCGCCGAACCACATGTGGGCGAGCTCGTGGAGGATGGTCTCGGCCCGGCGCTCGTACGCCGCGTCCGTCACCTTCGACCGGAACACGTACTGGTCGCGGATGGTGACCGCGCCCGCGTTCTCCATCGCGCCCGCGTTGAACTCCGGCACGAAGAGCTGGTCGTACTTGGCGAACGGGTAGTCGTACGCGAACTTCTCCTGGAACCAGGTGAAGCCCTGCCGCGTGACGTCGAAGATGTGGTCGGCGTCGAGGAACTCGGCCAGCGAGGGACGGCAGTAGATGCCCAGCGGGACGACCTGGCCGTCCTTCTCGTACGTCGAGTGCACCGCGTGGTACGGGCCGACGATCAGCGCCGTGATGTAGGTGGAGATCCGCGGGGTCGGCTCGAAGACCCACACGTCGTCCTTGGGCTCCGGCGTGGGGGAGTTGGAGATCACCGACCAGCCGCTCGGCGCCTTCACGGTGAACTGGAAGGTCGCCTTGAGGTCGGGCTGCTCGAAGGACGCGAAGACGCGGCGCGCGTCCGGCACCTCGAACTGGGTGTACAGGTAGGCCTGGCCGTCGACCGGGTCGACGAAGCGGTGCAGGCCCTCACCGGTGTTGGTGTACGCGCAGTCCGCGACCACCTTCAGCTCGTTGCGGCCCTCCTTGAGGTGCGCCAGCGCGATCCGGGAGTCCCGGAAGACGGCGGCCACGTCGAGGGCCTCCCCGTTCAGCACCACCTCGTGCACGGCGGGGGCGACGAGATCGATGAAGGTCTCGGCACCGGCCTCGGCGGAATCGAAGTGGACGGTGGTGACGGACCGGTAGGTGCCGCCCTCCTGCGCACCGGTGAGGTCGAGGTCGACCTCGTACGCGTCCACGGACAGCAGCTTCGCCCGCTGCTGCGCCTCTTCACGGGTCAGGTTTGTGCCAGGCACCCGGTCAACTCCTCGGTTTCGTGACGTTTGGCCCATCCTTCCACGGGGTGTGCGGGCCGCGCACGGTTCCTTTCCCAGGGCGAACACGTCAAGGGGCGGCCACCCGCGCGGGTGGCCGCCCCTGAGGCGTACGGACGGGTGTCAGCCCTTGAGCTCCGCCGCGACGAGCTCCGCGATCTGCACGGCGTTCAGCGCCGCGCCCTTGCGCAGGTTGTCGTTGGAGAGGAACAGCGCCAGGCCGTGCTCGACGGTCTCGTCGACCCGGATGCGGCCCACGTAGGAGGCGTCCTTGCCGGCCGCCTGGAGCGGGGTCGGGATCTCGGAGAGCTCGACGCCCTCGGCGTCCTTGAGCAGCTCGTAGGCGCGCTCGACGCTGATCGGACGCTCGAAGCGGGCGTTGACCTGGAGCGAGTGGCCGGAGAAGACCGGGACGCGCACGCAGGTGCCGGAGACCTTGAGGTCCGGGATCTCCAGGATCTTGCGGGACTCGTTGCGGAGCTTCTGCTCCTCGTCCGTCTCGAAGGTGCCGTCGTCGACGATCGAGCCGGCCAGCGGCAGCACGTTGAAGGCGATCGGGCGCTTGTAGACGCCGGGCTCCGGGTACGCGACGGCCTCGCCGTCGTGGGTGAGCTCGGTCGCGCGCTCGGCGACGGCCTTGACCTGGCCGTCCAGCTCGGCGACACCGGCCAGGCCCGAGCCGGAGACGGCCTGGTAGGTGGTGGCGACCAGGGCGGTCAGGCCGGCCTCCTGGTGGAGCGGCTTGAGGACCGGCATGGCGGCCATCGTGGTGCAGTTCGGGTTGGCGATGATGCCCTTCGGGCGGTCCTTGATCGCGTGCGGGTTGACCTCGGACACCACCAGCGGGACGTCGGGGTCGCGGCGCCAGGCGGAGGAGTTGTCGATGACGACGGCGCCCTGCGAGGCGACCTTCTCGGCGAGGGCCTTGGAGGTGGTGCCGCCGGCCGAGAAGAGGACGATGTCGAGACCCGTGTAGTCCGCGGTGGAGGCGTCCTCGACGGTGACCCCGTCCAGGACCGTGCCGGCGGACCGGGCGGACGCGAAGAGCCGCAGCTCGTCCACCGGGAAGTTCCGCTCGGCCAGAATCCTGCGCATGACTGTGCCGACCTGACCGGTGGCTCCGACGATTCCGACCTTCACGGGACTCCTCCGAATATGTGTGCAGGGTGGTGCCGCGACCATCATGCGTACGGCCCGGGGCGCCTTGTCCAATCGATTGTCCAAGGGACGGGACGGCCCCGCGAGACCTGAAGACGCCAAAGGGGGCGGACACCGTTCCGGTGCCCGCCCCCTCTACTCCGCATGTCGGAGTGTGAGCCTCGTCATGGTCCCCGCTACGGCGTGACCTTCTCGATCACGACGCTGCCGGTGCCCGCGGCGGTGCCGCGCGCGTTCAGCAGCTGGACCTCGCCGAAGAAGCTCCGGCCCTCGGGCGCGGCGGCGTTCACCAGGACCTCGGCGGCGACCTGCGCGGAAGCGCCGTTCGCCAGCTGGACCTGCTTCGACTCGTCGACCTTCACCGAGCCCAGCGCGGACGAGAAGTACACGTCCTTGTAGTCGTAGCTGGTGCCCTCGGCCGACGGCACCGAGTAGCCGTCGATGACGACGGTGTAGGTGCCCGCGGCGGGCTTGATCAGGGTGACGGACTCCTCGGAGTCGCCGTCGGCGGACTGGCCGACCTGCGTGTCGCCGAGCTTGACCGTGAGGTCGAGGTCGGCGGCCAGGTCGGAGCTGTTGCCGATGGCGATGTCCAGGCGCTCCACGCCCTCACCGATGGTGACGGTCTTGATCTGCTGCTCGTGGTGCTTGATGAGCGCCTTCTCGGTCTTCTGTGAACCGAGCGGGCCGCCCTTCAGGTGCCCGTCCAGCGCGGCGAAGCCGTTGGTGACCTTCCACTGCACGGCGGCCGGGGTGCCGACCTTCGCCTCGGCCACGGTCTGGACGGCCGGGTCGAAGTCGGCGCCGAGGACGGACACGTTCAGCGCGAACGGGTTGTCCAGGTCCGGCGAGGTGCGGCGGGACTCGACGATGATCTCCCAGACGCCCGGGACCGGGTTGGCGTAGGAGCGCAGGTCCGGACGGCAGGTGTTCGCCGGGTTGTAGTGCGGGTAGCACTGGTTGGTCGCGTTGTCCTCCAGGGCCACGCCGTACGGGTGCTGGGTGATGAACCGGGTCTGGCTCTTCTCCTTCAGCCCGCTGAGCGAGACCTCCAGGGTCTTGGCGCCCTTCGGCACGGTCACGAAGTACGACTTGTGGCTGTTGCGCTCCGTCGAGCCGGTGGCCGAGAAGCCGTAGCCCGGGGCGACCAGGGCGTTCGAGACGACCGAGGTGGCGAGGATCTGCTTGTCGACGCCCTCGGTGCGCTCGTCGTCGGCCTCCAGGATGACGCTGTGCACGCCCGCGGTGGTCGGACGGGCCTGGAGCTTGACGGTGACCGGCTTGTTCAGCGGCAGGTCGATCTCGTCGTCGCCGAGGATGCGGAAGGTGCCGTCGTTGTACTTCAGGTCCAGCTCGTGCTCGATCGGCCGGTCCGGGCCGCTCGTGCGCGTGATGGTGACGTCGTAGACCTTCTTCTGGCCGACCTTGAGGCCGCCCTCGCGGTCGTACACACCGGTGCCGGTGTGCGGGGCCGGGAAGATCACGGTGTCGACCGGGGCCTCGACCTTGTAGTCGTGGGCGGTGGCACCGTCCTTGATCGACTCCCAGGCCTCGACGATGTCGATGAGGCCGGCGCCCTGCTCGTGGGCCGCGACGCCCGGGATCCGCCGGGCGGTCGAGACGAGCGCGGTGCGCAGGGTGAGCGGGGAGAGCTCGATGTGCTTCTGCTTCGCGGCGGAGATCAGCAGCGCGCTCGCGCCCGCCGCCTGCGGCGAGGACATCGAGGTGCCGTTGAGCATGCCGTAGCCGGCGGGCAGCGTGTAGCCGGCCTCCGCGACGCCCGCGCCGGGCTGCCAGGTCGGGATGGTGTTCACGGCCGAGCCGGGGGCGGTGATGGTCGGCGTGAAGCCGCCGTCCTCACGCGGGCCGCGCGAGGAGAACGGGAACATGTTGTACCGCTTGGTCACGGCCGAGCCGTAGTTGGCGGCCCAGGTCTCCCGGGAGACGCCGGCGCCGACCGACAGGACCTTGTCGGCCAGGCCGGGGTCGCCGATCGTGTTGATGCCGGGGCCCTCGTTGCCGGCCGAGATGACCAGCTGCACGCCGTACTCGTCGATGAGACGGGTGTAGAGGCGGGCGCGCACGTTGTCGCCGTCGTTCTGCAGCGGGAGGCCGCCGATCGACATGTTGACGATGTCGACGCCGCGGTTGGCGACGAGGTCGATCATGCCCTCGGTGAGGGCGGTGTTGGTGCAGCCGCCGGTCCAGGTGCAGGCACGGGCGGAGACGATCTTCGCGCCGGGGGCGGCGCCGTTCATCCGGCCGCCGAAGAGGCCGTGGGCGGCGGTGATGCCGGCGACGTGGGTGCCGTGGGAGGACTCGACGAGACCGACGTTGACGAAGTCGGCCTTCTTGCCGACCCAGGTGCCGCCCAGCGGGTCCATCGGCACGTCCTTGCGGATCTGCACGACGAACGGGGTCTTCTCGACGACCTCGGTGGCCGGGTTGTCGGTGCCGAAGTAGCCGATCTGGTAGCCGTCCTTGTACGGCTTCATCGGCTCGTTGTTGGTGAAGTCACCGTCCTGGTCGGTGTCCACGCGCACGGTGCCGGCGGCCGGGTCGTACAGCAGGCCGAAGCGGTCGGTGGTGTCGCCGTCCCGGTTGATGTCGCCCTTGGGGTCGCCGCCCGCGGTGACCGACTCGCTGAAGCGGCTCCACTGGAACGAGCCCTCGGGGGCCTTCCAGCTCTGGCCGCCGGCGGTGAAGGCGGAGCCCGTGACCGGGGTGATCTGGGCGCGCCAGGTGCCGTCGCTCTCGGTGAGCGGGTCGGTGGCGGTGACCCAGTCGACGATCTTGCGCTCGCCGGTGGTGGTCTTCTGCAGGGCCGGGTGGCCGAGGTCGACACCGGAGTCGAGGATGCCGATGGTCACGCCGCGGCCGTCGGCCTTGGGGTGCTCCTTGACGAAGTCCACCGCACCGGTCTCGAAGGACGGGTTGTAGGGGTTCTTCGCCGGGGTGTACTTGCCGGGGGCCGGGTACGTCTGGGTGACGGTCGTGCCGTCGACGGCGCCCGTGGTGCCCGCGTCCGGGGTCGGGTCGTCGATCTCGATCTCCGCCTGGAGGTCGATCGACTGGACCGAGGACAGCTTGGTGGCCGCCTTGATGGCGGCGTCGGCCTTCGCGGTCGGCAGGGTGGCGCGGACGTAGCCGAGCTTGTCGTCCTGCTTGCCGACGGAGGCGCCCGGGACGGCGTCGAGCTGGCCCGCGACCTGCTCGGTGGCGCCGGGGGCGGTGGCGACGAGGACGGTGACGTTCGGGGTGCCGGCGGCCTCGGCCTCGGACAGGCGCTGGGCGTCGGTCGCGCCGAGCTTGTCGCCGGCGTCGGCGGTCTTCACCGGGGAGGTGGCGGCCGGATCGTCGGCGGCCAGAACCGGGGCCGCACCGGCCGCGACGAGCGCGGTCACGAGTCCGGCGGCGGCGGCGATACGGGCCGCGCGTCTGGTCCCGGTGGTCGAGCGCCCGGGTATGGAGCTCTGGGTTTCGGGGGTGGTCATTTACATCCCTGATTGTGAAAGAAGAGGGTCCGGATTCCGGTACCGGATGACCGCTCAGCCTTTCGCAAGTGACAGGGGTTTGGGGAGAGTTACCGGGCGGCGGAATGCGCGCATGGCGCACATCCGCCACCGCGGAACATGCGCCATGGGGGACGAACCACCCGCAACGGGGACGATGCGCCAGGGGATCAGTGGTCCTTTGTACGGGCATAGTGGCGCGAGGCCTTGGCCCGGTTGCCGCACGCGGCCATGGAGCACCAGCGGCGGGTGCCGTTCCGCGAGGTGTCGAAGAAGTGCAGGATGCACGCGTCGTGGGCGCACTTGCGGATGCGCTCGGGATTCGCGCGCAGCAGTTCGAGGTAGTCCCGCGCGGCGGTCCAGCCCGGCCCCCAGGCGGGATCGGCGAATTCCGGCTCCTCGCCGGGCCCTTGGGGAGTGAGGGTGGCCCGGATCCGCCCGTGCCCGAGCACCGCGTCGACCTGGGCGGTGGCCGCGGGGTCGCCGGGCCGGTCGACGAGCGCGGCGAGCGCGTCCCGGGCGGTGAGGGTGTGCCGCAGGGTCGTGGCGTCGGCGGCGAACCGCCCGTCGAGCCCGTTGGCGCCGAGCCAGACGCCGAGTCCGTCGAGGTCGGCGAGCAGATCCTGCCGGACCCCGTCCGCCATCCACCGGGTGTTGAGCAGATCCAGGGAGACCGGCTCGCCGGTGAGCGGCCGAGGGTCGATGACGGTCATGGGCGGCGCCTTCCTCGGCGATGGAGCGGGACTAACCCCTCAAGAGTACGTGACCGGTTGCGTTCCCGGCTCCTAACCTTTAAAGTCGAATTGAAAGGTTAGCCCCGGGCGACCGGGGGACCGTCATCAAGAGGGGAATCACCATGTCGTTCACCGGAACGCTCGCCTTCGCCCACGTCGGTCTGAACGTCACCGACCTGGAGCGCTCGCTCGGCTTCTACGGGGACGTCCTCGGCTTCGAGGTCCTCGGCGAGGGCAAGGAGGAGGGCCGGCGGTACGCCTTCCTCGGCCAGGGCGGCAAGCTCGTCCTCACCCTCTGGCAGCAGGCCGAGGGCGCGTACGACTCCGGTCGCGCGGGCCTGCACCACCTCGCCTTCCAGGCCGAGTCCATCGACGAGGTGCGCGCCGCGGAGGCCGCGCTGAAGGAGCGCGGCGCCTCCTTCGCCTACGAGGGCGTCGTCGCCCACGCCGAGGGCGCGGCCTCCGGCGGCGTCTTCTTCCACGACCCGGACGGCACCCGCCTGGAGATCTCGGTCCCGAAGGGCGCGGAAGAAGCCGAGGCTCCCGCCGGCACCGCCCCCACCTGCGGCTTCTTCTAACCCCGCCCGCCGCCCCCCACGAGCCCGAACCCCGCCGTCCCACCGGAGGCCGCCGTGACCACCGCGTACCACCCCGGTTCCCTCACCGTCCAGGAGAGAGCCGGCGTCCGCCACCTCGCCGAACACGTGGGCCGTTCCATCGGCGACGGCATCCGCCCCGTCGCCGCCGCCTTCCTGGAGTCCCAGCCCATGCTGATCCTCGGCGCGGCGGACGCGGACGGCCGTGTGTGGGCGAGCCTGCTGACCGGTGAGCCCGGGTTCGCCCGGGCCACCGGCCCGCACGGCATCTCGGTCGCGGGCGGCGTCCCCGCCCACGACCCCCTGTCCACGGCCGTCACCGCCGCCGGCACCCCGGTCGGCACCATCGCCCTGGACCCCCGCACCCGCCGCCGCATGCGCCTCAACGGCATCGCGCGCCCCAGCGCGCGCGGTCTGACCGTGGACGCCGAACAGGTCTTCTCCAACTGCCCCAAGTACCTGCAGAAACGCGAGCTGTACGGCTTCGCCGACGCCGCCTCCCGCTCCGCGGACCGAGCCGTGCGGCACGGCACGGCGCTCACCCTCGACCAGGAGCGCTTCGTCCGTGCCGCCGACACCTTCTTCGTCGCCAGCGCGGCCGCCGACGGGGTGGACGCCAGCCACCGCGGCGGCAACCCCGGCTTCGTCACCGTGGCTTCGTCCACGGAGCTGAGCTGGCCCGACTACGCGGGCAACGCCATGTTCCTCACCCTCGGCAACCTGGAGGCCGACGGCCGCGCCGGCCTGCTCTTCCTCGACTGGCGCACCGGCACCACCCTCCAGCTCTCCGGCACCGCCCGCACGGCCTACGACCCCGAGGGCGCCCGCACGGTCCGCTTCAGCGTCGCCCAGGTCGTCGAAGCGCCCGGCGCCAGCCCCCTCCGCTGGTCGGAACCGGAGTACTCACCGGCCAATCCCCCCGTAACGGAGCCCCGCCCGTGACCACGGCCCCGCCCACGCCCCCGCCCGCACCGGGGGCTCCGCCCACACCCGCACCGACACCCGCACCGCCACCCCCGGCGCCGCCCGCCGCTCGCCCGGCGGCCCCCGCCCGCCCGCGGCCCGCCGCGCTGCTGGGCTCCACCGCGGTGAGCGTCACCGCGGTCCTGCTCCTCGTCGCCGTCGGCACCGTCCTCCACCAGCCGCTGCTCATCCCGCCCCTCGCCGCGAGCATGGCGCTCGTGGCCGGAGCGCCCGACCTGCCGCTGGCCCAGCCCCGCTCGGTCGTCGGCGGCCAGCTCCTCTCCGCCCTCACCGGCTTCGCCGTCCTGGCCCTCACCGGCCCCGGCCCCTGGGGCGCCGCCCTGGCCGGCGGTCTGGCGCTCGGTGTGATGGCCGCCGCCCGCACCCCGCACTCCCCGGCCGCGGCCACCGCCGTGATCGTCACCGTCCAGAACCCGCCGTTCCCGACCTTCCTCGGCCTCCTCGCGCTCGCCGCCCTCCTGCTCGTCGCCACCGGCCTGGCCGGCGCCCGCCTCACGGGCCGCCGCTATCCCGCGTACTGGATCTAACCTCCTCCTATGAAGCAGGAGTTGAGGGTGGCGGCCTACGCCGTGTGTGTCCGCGACGGGGAGATACTGCTCGCGCGGTGGGTCGACCGGGAGGGGCGGAAGCGGTGGACCCTGCCCGGCGGCGGGATGGACCACGGGGAGGAACCCGTCACGACCGTGGTGCGGGAGGTCGAGGAGGAGACCGGGTACGTGGCCGAGCCCACCCTGCTGCTCGGGATCGACTCCATCCGGCGCAACCGGCAGCGCCGGCTCGGCGGGCCGGAGGACTGGCAGGGGCTGCGGATCCTGTACGAGGCGCGGATCTCCGGCGGTGCGCTGAGGAACGAGACCGGCGGTTCCACCGACCTCGCCGCCTGGCATCCCCTCGACTCGGTGCCCTCGCTCGAGCGGGTCGAGCTCGTCGACATCGGCCTGCAACTGTGGCGTGACCGGCCCCCCTTGGGGCGCTCCCACCTCACCGATCCGACGAACGGCTGAAAACGGCTCAACCGTCACCAGCGGGCTCAACCCGCCGCTCACTTCCCGCGGTCCCCTCCCGTGACCGCAGTTCACGATCACGGGAGCCCGCATGTCAGCCGCACGTACCGTCCGTACCCTCCTCGCCGCCGGACTCGTCGCCGGGATCACCGCCACCGCCCTCGCCGCGCCGGCCGTCGCCGCCGCGCCGCCGGCCGGGCCGACCCACGCCGCCACCCAGCAGGCCCTGGACGCGGCCGTCGCCGCGGGCGTGCCCGGGGCCGTCGCGCAGGCCCGCGACGGCAAGGCCCGCTGGGTCGGGACGGCGGGGGAGCGGAAGGGGGTCGATCGGTTCCGGGTCGGGTCGATCACCAAGACCTTCACCGCCACCGTCCTGCTCCAGCTCCAGGCCGAGGGCCGCCTCGACCTCGACGACCCGGTCGAGAAGTGGCTGCCCGGCGTGGTGCGCGGGCACGGGCACGACGGCCGGAAGATCACCGTCCGCCAGCTGCTCAACCACACCAGCGGCATCTACAGCTACACCGAGGATCCGGCCTTCCAGGAGAAGGTCTTCGGTCCCGGCTTCCTCCAGCACCGCTACGACACCTGGACCCCGAAGCAGCTCGTCGCCGTCGCGATGGCGCACGAGCCCGACTTCGCCCCCGGAACGGCCTGGAACTACTCCAACACCAACTTCGTCCTGGCCGGGATGGTCGTCGAGCGGGTGACCGGGCGTCCCTACGGCACGGCGGTCGAGAACCGGATCATCAAGCCGCTCAAGCTGCGGGCCACCTCCGTCCCCGGCACCGACTCCCGGATGCCCCGGCCGAACTCCCCCGCCTACTCCAAGCTCTCCCGTGAGACCGGCGGGCCCACGTACGAGGTCGGCGCTCTGAATCCGAGCATCGCCGGCGCGGCCGGCGAGATGGTCTCCGACGCCAACGACCTGCAGACCTTCTACCGCGCGCTGCTCAAGGGCCGGCTGCTTCCGGCGGCCGAGATGAAGGAGATGACCGACACCGTCCAGATCTCCCCCGAGCTGCCCGGCGTCGGCTACGGGCTGGGTCTCATGCGGCAGAAGCTGAGCTGCGGCAAGGAGGTCTGGGGGCACGGCGGCGGCATCCACGGGTCCCATTCCGAGGCCCAGGCCACCCGGGACGGCGAGCACTCCCTCGCCGCGAACTTCAACGCCGACTGGACCGGTGACACCCAGCAGGTGATCGAGGCGGAGTTCTGCGGCACGGTCCCGGCGAAGCGGTAGCCGTCAGCGGGGCAGGACGACCACGTAGGCGGCCGGCTGCCGGTCCGACGCGGCCATCAGGGCCGTACGGACCACGGTCGCCTGCTGGTCCATCGCCTCGCGCAGCTTGCGCGGGGTGATGTGGACGACGGTGATGCCCAGCCGCTCCAGGTGCTCGCGCTTGCGCGTGTACTCCGACCAGAGCGCGTCGTCCTCCTGCCGAGGCGCCCGGGTGTCCAGCTCCACGGCCACCGCCTGGTCCGGCCAGTAGGCGTCCAGGCCCCCCAGGTGCGGGCCGCCCGGCAACCGCAGGTCCACGTTCCACAGCGGGTCCGGCAGCCCGAACTCGCGCACCATCTCGTAGAGCCGCTCCTCGGCGATCGACCGGCCCTCGGCGAGCAGCGCGTCCACCGCGTCCACCACGTGCGGCCGGGTGAGCAGCCGGGCGCGGTTCAACTCCCGGACGACCGCGCCCGGTTCGCAGTGACCGCCGCTGACGGCCTCGGTGAGCAGCCGACGCACCACGCCCGCGTCGGAGAGCGCCGAGACCGCGTCGGCGAGTGCCCGGGGGACCGGGGCGACCGGCAGTCCGTCGATCTCGACCGGCTGCGGCCACTCGGTGGCGCGCACCACCCGGACCTGGCCCGTCGACCGGAGCCGGCGCGTGCGCGGCACCAGGACGTCGACCCGGTCGATCATGCCGGGCGGGGGAGCGGAGGCGAAGCGGTGCAGGGAGAGCGCGGCGAGCCCGGTGAGCATCGTCTCCGACCGGGCGTACCCGACGGCCTCCCGGAACCGGTCCACGCCGGTGTGGGGGAGGGGGGAGAGGGGGGCGTTGGGGGTGTTGTGGTTCATGTCGACGGTCTTCCGTCGTCCGGACCGCAATTAACCGCTGTTACAAGGGTGTCGCTCAATCCGGACAACTCCGCACTAAAGTACGCGCGTTCGAGTGCCGAGGTACGGAGGCCCCCGGCGGTGCGCTCACCGCCGGGGGCCGTCCTCACTGTCCGCTCATACGACGGACGCGACTACTCCGCGCGCCCGTCGCACTCCTGCGCCCGCAGCGCCCGCGCCAGGTCGTCGCGGGCCTCCAGGACGAGCCGGCGCAGCGCCGGGGCGGCGGAGGCGTGGTCCGCGAGCCACGCGTCCGTGGCCGCCAGGGTCTCCGGGCGGTCCTGGAGCCCCGGGAACAGACCGCGCACCACGTCCATGCCGATCTGGATGGAGCGCTCCGCCCAGATCCGCTCGATCGCCGCGAAGTACTTCTCCGCGTACGGCGCGATCAGCTCGCGCTGCGAGGGCCGCACGAAGCCCGCGATGGTGGCCTCCACCAGGGCGTTGGACAGCGCGTCCGACTCGACGACCTGCGCCCAGGCCTGCGCCTTGACCGCCGCCGAGGGGCGGGCGGCCAGGCAGCGCACCTGGTGCCGCTTGCCGGTGGCCGTGTCGTCGCGGGTCAGCTCCTCGGCGATCCGGGCCTCGTCGGCGCGGCCGTGCGTGGCCAGCGGCTCCAGGAACGCCCAGCGCAGCTCCTGGTCCACGTCGAGCCCGTCGATCGAGGCCGAGCCGTCGAGCAGGCCCTCCAGGAGCTGGAGGTCGGCGTCCGAGGAGGCCACGGCGGCGAAGAAGCGCGCCCAGGTCAGCTGGTGCTCGCTGCCCGGCGCGGCGCCGCGGAGCTCGCGCAGCCCGCCCTCGGCGAGCAGCCGCCCGCCCTCGGGCCGCCATCCCGGCGCCGCGTAGTGGGTGACCGCCGCCTGCGCCCAGGCGTGCACCATCTGCAGCACGCCGATGTCGGTCTCGCGGCCCGCGAAGTCGAGGACCACGCGCACGAAGTCCCGGGCGGGCATGAGGCCGTCGCGGGTCAGGTTCCACAGCGCGGACCAGCACAGGGCGCGGGCCAGGGGGTCGGTGATGTCACCGAGGTGGCCGCGCAGGGTGGTCAGCGAGGCCTCGTCGAAGCGCACCTTGCAGTAGGTGAGGTCGTCGTCGTTGACGAGGATCAGGTCGGGCCGCTCCGCGCCCGCGAGCTCGGTCACCACCGTGCGGGCGCCGCTGATGTCGGCCTCCACGCGCGCGTACCGCACGAGTTCACCGCCGGAGATCCGGTAGAGGCCGACCGCGGCGCGGTGCGGACGCAGCTCGTCGCCCTCCTGGAGGACGGCGAGCTCGGTGATCCGGCCCTCGGCGTCATAGGTGACGACCGGGGTGAGGCTGTTGACGCCGGAGGTCTGCAGCCAGGACTTCGCCCAGGCCTTCATGTCCCGGCCGGAGGTCTCCTCCAGGACGGTCAGCAGGTCCGCGAGGCGCGTGTTGCCGTAGGCGTGGCGCTTGAAGTAGCGGCGCGCGCCCTCCAGGAACGCGTCCCGGCCCGCGTACGCCACCAGCTGCTTCAGGACGGAGGCGCCCTTGGCGTAGGTGATGCCGTCGAAGTTGAGCTTGGCGTCCTCCAGGTCACGGATGTCGGCCGTGATCGGGTGCGTGGACGGCAGCTGGTCGGCGCGGTACGCCCAGGCCTTGCGGTTGTTGGCGAAGGTCACCCAGCTGTTGGTGAAGCGGGTGGCCTCGGCCAGCGAGAACGAGCCCATGAAGTCGGCGAAGGACTCCTTCAGCCACAGGTCGTCCCACCACACCATGGTGACCAGGTCGCCGAACCACATGTGGGCCATCTCGTGCAGGATCACGTTGGCCCGGCGCTCGTACGCCGCCTGCGTCACCTTGCCGCGGTAGATGTACTCCTCGCGGAAGGTCACCATGCCCGGGTTCTCCATCGCGCCGAGGTTGTACTCGGGCACAAAGGCCTGGTCGTACTTCCCGAAGGGGTACGGGTAGTCGAAGTTGTCGTGGAAGAAGTCGAAGCCCTGCTTGGTGATCAGGAAGACGTCGTCCGCGTCGAAGTGCTTGGCGAGCCCCTTGCGGCACATCGCGCCCAGCGGGATCTCCAGGTCGCCCCGCTTGTAGGTGTCCGTGACGTAGTGGTACGGGCCCGCGACCACGCAGGTGATGTACGTGGAGATCGGCGCCGTCTCGGCGAACCGCCACCGTCCCGCGGCGTCCTGCTCGCCCACGCCGTTCGACCAGACCGTCCAGCCCTCGGGCGCGTCCACCTCGAAGCGGTACGGGGCCTTGAGGTCGGGCTGCTCGAAGTTGGCGAAGACCCGACGGGCGTCGGCCGGCTCGTACTGGGTGTAGAGGTAGACCTCGCCGTCCTCCGGGTCGACGAAGCGGTGCATGCCCTCGCCGGTGCGGCTGTAGGCGCACTGGGCGTCCACGACCAGCTCGTTCTCGTCGGCCAGGCCGTCGAGCGTGATCCGCGCGCCGTCGAAGACGACCGCCGGGTCGAGCGCCCGGCCGTTGAGGGTGACCGCGTTCACCGAGGGGGCGACGAGGTCGACGAAGGTCGCCTCGCCGCTGCCCGTGCGGCGGAAGCGGACGGTGGTCACGGAGCGGAAGGTGCGCACGCCCTTCCCGGACTCGCCGACGGCCGAGCGCAGGTCGAGGTACACCTCGTACCCGTCGACGGACAACAGCTCCGCCCGCTCGTGGGCCTCGTCGCGGGACAGGTTCTCACCGGGCACGGTCACTCCTTCGTGGCTCGTTCGAAACAGCACCGATCCTCCCATGTGCCACTGTCGCCGGGCACCAGGGGAATGCGGGAGCGGACCGGTCGCGTTGCCCGGTTGGCGCATTCAGAGCACTCCCGAGGAGAGACATGTCCGAGACCAGGACCACCGCCGACTTCTACTTCGACCCGCTGTGCCCGTGGGCCTGGATGACCTCCCGCTGGATGCTGGAGGTGGAGAAGGTGCGCCCGGTCGACGTGCGCTGGAAGGTGATGAGCCTCGCCGTGCTCAACGAGGACCGTCTCGACGAGCTGCCGGCCGAGTACCGCGAGCTGATGGCCAAGGCCTGGGGTCCGGTCCGAGTCGTGATCGCCGCCCAGCAGCTGCACGGCGACGAGGTCGTCGGCAAGCTCTACACGGCGCTCGGCACCCGCTTCCACAACAAGGGCGAGGGCCCGACCCGCGAGGCGATCGTGGCCGCGCTCGCCGACGTCGGCCTGCCGGCCGAGCTCGCCGACCACGCCGACAAGGACACGTACGACGCCGAGCTGCGCGCCTCCCACAAGGAGGGCATCGACAAGGTGGGCCAGGACGTCGGCACCCCGGTGATCGCCGTCCCCGGCGCGGACGGCGACGAGGTCGCCTTCTTCGGCCCGGTCGTCACCCCGACCCCGCGCGGTGAGGCGGCGGCGCGGCTGTGGGACGGCACGCTGCTCGTGGCGTCGACGCCCGGCTTCTTCGAGATCAAGCGCACGCGGACGGCCTCGCCCAGCTTCGAGTGAGCGCCGCCTCGTGCACGGACGGCCCCCGCGGTTCACGTCACCGCGGGGGCCGTCCCTTTTCATCCGCCTGCCCGGTGAAGGTGGAGAAGACGATCACGAGCAGGAGCCGGGGAGTCCTGGAGGGGCTCAGAAGGCGATCAGCGGAACGCTCGCCTGCGCGGCCCGGTAGCGCTTCTGCACGTCCTGCCAGTCGACGACCTGCCACATGGCCTCGATGAAGTCGACCTTCTGGTTCTTGTACTGCAGGTAGAAGGCGTGCTCCCAGGCGTCGAAGACGAGGACCGGGACCGAGCCCTGGCCGACGTTGCCCTGGTGGTCGTAGACCTGCTCGACGATGAGGCGGCGGCTGATCGGCTCGTAGGCGAGGACACCCCAGCCGGAGCCCTGGGTGGTCGCCGCGGCCTTGGTCAGCTGCGCCTTGAACCTGGCGAAGGAGCCGAAGGACTCGGTGATCGCGTCGGCCAGCTCGCCGACCCCGTCGGCCGCCAGCGGCTCGCCGCCGCCTCCGTCCTTCGGGCTGTTCATGTTGTTCCAGTAGATGGAGTGCAGGATGTGGCCCGAGAGGTGGAAGGCCAGGTTCTTCTCCAGGCCGTTGATCGAGCCCCACTGCTCCTTGTCGCGGGCCTCCTCCAGCTGCTCCAGCGTGTCGTTCGCGCCCTTGACGTAGGCGGCGTGGTGCTTGTCGTGGTGCAGCTCGATGATCTGCGGATTGATCACCGGCTCCAGCGCCGCGTAGTCGTACGGCAGCTCCGGAAGTGTGTAGATCGCCATGCGCCGAACCCCTGACCCCTTCGATCGACTGCTCGGTGACTGCTTATTGCAAGCTATGTGCAAGTGCAGGCTAACAGCAGATGCGGCATAAGTTGATCAGTCTCTGGGCCTGGGTCCGTGAAGCCGCGTCTCTTGGCCGGCCCCCCGGCCGGCCACTCCCCGGCCGGCCCACCCCCGGCCGGTCCGGAAACGCGACGCGCCCCGCCGGAAAGCCCGGCGGGGCGCGGTCATACGGGAGGGAGGGCAGCCGATCAGGCCTCGTCGGTCACCGTCTCGGAAGGCGTCGGGTTCCCGGCCGGCGTCGGCGTCGCGGGGGCCGTCCCGCGCCTCTTCTGCAGCGCGAGGCCGATCGCCGCGAGCACCAGCGTCAGGGCGCCCGTCGAGTAGAGCTGGACGCGGGTGCCCTCCTCGCGGGCCATCAGGACGAAGACCGCGAGCATGCCGGCCAGCGCCACCCAGGTGAGCACCGGGAAGCCCCACATCTTCACGACCAGGGTCTCCGGCGCCTCGCGCTCGGTGCGGCGGCGCAGCACCAGCTGGGAGGCCGCGATGAAGAACCAGACGACCAGGATGATCGCGCCGATGGTGTTGAGCAGCCAGATGAAGGCCTTGTCCGGCGACCAGTAGCTCAGCAGCACACAGCCGAAGCCGACGACGCAGGAGACGAGGACGGCCGGGCGCGGCACGCCGCCGAAGGTGCGGCCGAGCGCCTTCGGCCCCTGGTCACGGGCGACCAGCGAGCAGGCCATGCGGGAGGCGCCGTAGATGTTGGCGTTCATGGCCGAGAGCAGGGCGACCAGGACGACCACGTTCATGATCTGGCCGGCCGCCGGGATGCCCAGGTGGTCGAGGGTGGCGACGTACGGGCCCTTCTCGACGACGGCCTTGTCGCCCCACGGGACGAGGGTGACGATGACCGCCATGGAGCCGATGTAGAAGACCGCGATGCGCCACATCGCCGTACGGACCGCCTTGGCGACGCCCTGCACCGGGTGCTCGGACTCGGCCGCGGCGATGGTGACCGTCTCCAGACCGCCGTACGCGAAGACGGAGGCGAGCAGGCCGACGATCAGGCCCTCGGAGCCGTGCGGGAAGAAGCCGCCGTCCCCGGTCAGGTTGGCGGTGCCCGGGGCGTCGGAGCCGGGCAGCACACCGGTGATGGCGAGCACGCCGATGCCGAGGAAGAGGACGATCGCGCCGACCTTGAGCGCGGCGAACCAGAACTCGAACTCGCCGAAGTTCTTCACGGCCGCCAGGTTGGTGCCGCAGAACACCAGCATGAAGAGGGCCACCCAGGCCCACGCCGGGGTGCCGGGGAACCAGCCGGTCATGATGTTCGCGGCGCCGATGCCCTCCAGGCCGACGGCCACGCAGAGCAGGAACCAGAAGGCCCAGCCCGCGGTGAAGCCGGCCCACGGGCCGAAGGCGCGCTCGGCGTGGACGGAGAAGGAGCCGGAGGCCGGGTTGGCCGCCGACATCTCGCCCAGCATCCGCATGACCAGCATGACGAGCACGCCGGAGATCGCGTAGGCGAGGACGATCGACGGGCCGGCGGCCGCGATGCCGGCGCCGGAGCCGACGAAGAGGCCGGCGCCGATGACGCCGCCGAGGGCGATCATCGACAGATGGCGCTGCTTGAGGCCGTGCGTCAGGCCGGTGGGAGCGGTCGCGCCGTCCTTGCGGTCGGCCGGGGCGGGCGCGGTGGTCCGAGACATGGGCGAACCCTGTTCAGTAGCTGAGACGGGGAGGGTGCGCCACAGTCTGTGGGGCCGCACCGCTCACAGGGAACGGATGTCCGCTATACGGTCACGACCTTCACACAAGGTGAAGATTCAGTCTCGCTTCGTGGAGGAGCCGGACGAGGCGGCGGCCGGGGCCGGAGCCGGCGTCAGGGCCGGGGCGCGCCGCGCGCGCAGCTCGCGCACCCCCGCCGCCGCCAGGACCGCCGCCGTCGCCCCGGACGACCACAGCACCTGCGGCCGGGAGCCGTCGTCGAGCAGCATCAGCACGAGCACCGCCGCCATCGCCGCGAGCGCCGTCCAGGTCAGCCACGGGTAGCCCCACACGCGCAGGGTCAGCGACTGCGGCGCCTCGCGCTCGATCCGGCGCCGCAGCCGCAGCTGGGACACCGCGATCAGCGCCCACACGAACAGCAGGACCGCGCCGACCGCGTTGAGCATGTAGAGGAAGACCGAATCCGGCCACCTGAGATTGAGCAGCACGGAGACGAAGCCGAAGGCCACGGACGCGAGCACCGCCCGCCGCGGCACCCCGCCGCGCGCGATCCTGAGCAGCCCCTTCGGCGCCTCCCCGCGCTCGGCGAGCGAGAACACCATCCGCGAGGAGCCGTACAGATTGGCGTTGAGCGCCGACAGCAGCGCCACGAACACCACCACGTTCATGATCTGCCCGGCCGCCGGCACCCCGATCGCGTCCAGGACCGCCACGTACGGGGACTCGCCCGGCTTCATCGCGGTCCACGGCAGCAGGGTGACGATCACCAGCATCGAGCCCACGTAGAAGAAGAGGATGCGCCACACGGCGCTGCGCACCGCCCGGGCCACGTTGCGCGCCGGGTCGTCCGACTCGGCCGCCGCGATCGTCACGACCTCCAGACCGCCGAAGGCGAACACGACGGCCAGCACCCCGGACACCACGCCCGACCAGCCGTGCGGCAGGAAGCCGCCCTGGCCGGTCAGATACGTCAGGCCCACCGGTTCGGACGAACCCGCCGCCGTGGGCAGCCATCCCGCGATCGCCAGCACGCCGAGCACCAGGAACAGCACGATCGCGCCGATCTTGAGCGCGGCGAACCAGAACTCGAACTCGCCGAAGTTCTTCACCGCCGCCAGGTTCGTGACCGTGAACACCACCATGAAGAGCAGCACCCAGCCCCACTGCGGGACCCCCGGCACCCAGCCGTGCGCGATCCGGGCCGCGCCGGTCGCCTCCACGGCGAGCACCACCACGAGCAGGAACCAGTAGAGCCAGCCCACCGAGAAGCCCGCCCAGCGCCCGAGCGCCCGTTCCGCGTGCACCGAGAAGGCGCCGGAGGCCGGCATCGCCGCCGACATCTCGCCCAGCATGCGCATGATCAGCATCGCGAGCGCGCCCGCGATCAGGTACGAGACGACGATGCCGGGACCGGCGACCGCGATGCCCGCGCCCGAGCCCACGAAGAGCCCCGCGCCGATCACCCCGCCGAGGCCCAGCATCGTCAGATGACGCTGCTTCAGTCCGGGGGAGAGGGGCTCCGGTTCGGGGGCCGGGGAGTCGTGCATGAGGGATTCGCGCTCTCGGACGGTTTATGGAGACCCCACAGTCTCTCCGGTGACGGGCCCGTGGCGCAAAAGGGACCACTGTGCAGGAGTTCCCAGTGACAAGGGTCACTCTGCATTCGGTGGGGAAAACGGGCTTTGTTTGATCTCCACGAAGGGCTCAACCCCCGCTTTGTGGGCGGCTGATGGTGATCGGCCGGTCACCGCTGGCATACGGTCGAGCCTGTCACGCCCTGTCAACCGTCCCCCTCACCCCGCGGAGTACCGATGAGCACCGCCGCCGCCCCCGTCTCCTCCCTCCGTTCCGGCACGGTCCTGGCCGACCTCGTCCCGGCGAGCCGGGTCCGCGACCTCGCGCTCGTCGTCGGCGGTGCCGCGCTGACGGGCCTCGCCGCCCAGCTCTCCGTCCCGGTCCCCGGCTCCCCGGTCCCGGTCTCCGGCCAGACCTTCGCCGCCCTGCTCGTCGGCACCGCGCTCGGCGCCCGCCGCGGCTTCCTCTCCCTCGGCCTGTACGCCGTCGCCGGCATGGCGGGCGTGCCGTGGTTCGCCCAGGCCACCTCGGGCTTCGCCATGCCGTCCTTCGGCTACATCCTCGGCATGGTGCTGGCCGCCGCCGTCGTCGGCGGCCTGGCCCGCCGCGGCGCCGACCGCTCGGTCCTCCGCACCGCCGGCACCATGGTGCTCGGCTCCGCGATCATCTACGCGGTCGGCGTGCCGTACCTGGCCCTGGCCACCGGCATGAGCTTCGGCCAGGCGGTCGCCGCGGGCCTCACCCCGTTCCTGATCGGCGACGCGCTCAAGGCCGCCCTCGCCATGGGCGCCCTGCCGGCCGCCTGGAAGCTCGCCGGCCGCAAGGGCTGACGCTCTCTCCCTCCGAAGAGGCTCGCCGGATCGGGTTCCGACCTGGTCCGGCGAGCCTCTTCGTCGTACCGGCGTCGTTATCGTCGGCGTCGGCGTCGGCGTCGGCGTCGTCGTGCGGCTCACCGGCTTCCGCAGGCCGGACACGGAAAGGCCCTCCGTTCCCGAGGTGCTCGGTGTACGGAGAGCCTTTCGCGGATGCCTGACGGTCTCCCTCAGGCGGGGGTTCAGACCGTGTCGGTGAGCTCCGCCTGCTCGCCCTTGGCCTTCACGAGCCGGTCCTTGACGAGACCGATCGCGAGCACGAGGGCCGCGACGAGCAGCGAGAGCACGACCTGCTCACGGTTGCTGCCGCCGTCGTAGACCATGTAGCCGAGGACGAAGACGATCATCGCGGCGGTGGCCCAGGTCAGGTACGGGAAGAGCCACATCTTCACGATCAGCTTCTCGGGCGACTCGCGCTGGATGATCCCGCGCATCTTCAGCTGGGTGAGGCAGATGACCAGCCAGACGAAGAGGGCGACGGCGCCGGAGGAGTTCAGCAGGAAGGCGAAGACGGTGTCCGGCCACTTGTAGTTGAAGAAGACCGCGACGAAGCCGAAGGCCACCGAGGCGAGGATCGCCGCCACCGGCACACCGCGCTGGTTGGTGCGGGCGAAGGCCTTGGGCGCGTCACCGCGCCGGCCGAGCGAGAAGGCCATGCGGGAGGCGGTGTACAGGCCCGAGTTGAGGCAGGACAGCACGGCGGTCAGGACGATCACGTTCATGACCTGGCCGGCGTGCGGGATGCCGATGGAGTCGAGGGCGGCGACGTACGAGCCCTTGTCGACGATCGACTTGTCGTTCCACGGCAGCAGGGTGAGGACCACGAAGATCGAGCCCAGGTAGAAGACGCCGATCCGCCAGATCACGCTGTTGGTGGCCTTGGTGACGGCGCGCTGCGGGTCCTCCGACTCGCCGGCGGCCAGGGTGACGATCTCGCTGCCCATGAAGGAGAAGACGACCATCAGGACACCGGTGAGGATCGCGCCCGCGCCCATCGGGAAGAAGCCCCCGGCGTCGGTGAGGTGCGCGAAGCCCGCGCCGGGGTTGTCCGAGCCCGGCAGCACGCCGAAGACGGCCAGCAGGCCGACGACCACGAAGGCGGCGATGGCGACGACCTTGATGCCCGCGAACCAGAACTCGAACTCGCCGTACGAGGAGACCGAGGCGAGGTTGGTGGCGGTGAGCACCACCATGACGATGAGCGCCCAGCCCCACTGCGGGACGGCCGGGATCCAGCTCTCCAGGATCTTGGCGCCGGCGGTCGCCTCCACGGCGAGCACGACGACCCAGAAGAACCAGTACAGCCAGCCGATGGTGAAGCCGGCCCAGCGGCCGAGCGCCTGGTCGGCGTAGGCCGAGAAGGAGCCGGAGGAGGGGCGGGCGGCGGCCATCTCGCCGAGCATCCGCATCACGAAGACGACCATGGCGCCGACGAGCGCGTAGGAAAGGAGGATGGCGGGGCCGGCCGCGGCGATTCCGGAGCCGGAGCCGACGAAGAGGCCGGCGCCGATGACGCCGCCGATGGCGATCATCGACAGGTGGCGGTTCTTGAGGCCGGCCTTGAGGCCGTCGGAGCCGTGGGTGCCGGGGGAGAGCTGCGAATCACCGGTGTTTCCGGTGTTGCCGCCTTCCTTCGCCAGGGTCGGCTGCGTGTTCATGAACGCTTCCTTCGTGTGGGGACAGGCTCGGGTCGCGAGCCGGAGCCATGTAACCCGGAGACCCGCGAGTACGGAAGGGCTGACTCCGGATCGTGATTCAGGACATAAGGTCCGGACCAATAGGACGGAAGTCCCGGACCAAGGTCCCGACCCCGCTGACCGTTACCCGGGCCCCGGCGTGCCACACTCGGAACCATGCGCGTCTACCTCGGCTCCGACCATGCCGGATACGAACTCAAGAACCACCTCGTCGAGTGGCTCAAGGCCCACGGCCACGAGCCCGTCGACTGCGGCCCCCACATCTACGACGCCCAGGACGACTACCCGCCGTTCTGTCTGCGCGCCGCGGAGCGGACGGCCGCCGACCCGGACAGCCTCGGCATCGTGATCGGCGGCTCCGGCAACGGCGAGCAGATCGCCGCCAACAAGGTCAAGGGGGTGCGCGCCGCCCTCGCCTGGAGCGTGCAGACCGCCGCCCTCGGCCGCGAGCACAACAACGCCAACGTCGTCGCCGTCGGCGCCCGCATGCACTCCCAGGACGAGGCCACCACCTTCGTCGAGGTCTTCCTCAAGACCCCCTACTCGGGCGACGAGCGCCACACGCGCCGCATCGACATGCTCGCCGCGTACGAGACCACCGGGGAGCTCCCGCCCATCCCGGCCCACCACCCCCAGGAGCCCACCGCCTGATGCCCGAAGGGCACACCATCCACCGGCTGGCCGCCGACTACCGGGAACGGTTCGGCGGCCGGCCTGTGCGCGTCTCCAGCCCGCAGGGCAAGTTCGCCGACTCCGCCGCCCTCCTCGACGGCTGCGTCCTCGCCGGCACCGAGGCCCACGGCAAGCACCTCTTCCTCGGCTTCCCCGGCGACGAGTGGGTCCACATCCACCTGGGCCTCTTCGGCAAGGTGACCTTCGGCGACACCACCGACGCCCCCGCGCCGCCGCCCACCGACACGGTGCGGCTGCGGCTGGCGAACCCCGACGCCTACGTCGACCTGCGCGGCCCGACGACCTGCGCGCTGATCACGGACGCCGAGAAGCGGGCGATACACGACCGGCTCGGCCCCGACCCGCTGCGCCCCGCGGACGGCCCCGAGAAGGCCTGGCGCCGGATCTCGAGGTCCCGCACGACGATCGCCGCCCTGCTCATGGACCAGAAGGTCGTCGCGGGCGTCGGCAACGTCTACCGCGCCGAGGTCCTCTTCCGGCACGGCATCGACCCGTACCGCGCCGGCCAGGACCTGACCGAGCGGGAGTGGCGGGCGATCTGGGACGACCTGGTCGCGCTGATGCGGGAGGGCGTCCGCCTGAACCGGATCGACACGGTCCGTCCCGAGCACACCCCCGAGGCGATGGGCCGCCCGCCCCGCGTCGACGACCACGGCGGCGAGGTCTACGTCTACCGCCGCACCCACCAGCCCTGCCACGTCTGCGCCGCGGAGATCCGCACCGCGGACCTGGCGGCCCGCAACCTGTTCTGGTGCCCCGGCTGCCAGACGTCGTAGCCGCCCGCCTCGTGGGGGTCCGTTCCTTCCCCGGACCTCAGAAACCGTGCGGCAGCCAGGGGGCGACCGGCGACCCGAAGGCGACCGACGTCTCCAGCAGCGCCCCCCGCCGCACCTCCCGCACCCGCCCCGCCGCGGCGAGCGACACCAACGACGTCCCGCCCAGATAGGCCGCCCCCAACTCCCGTACGGACAGGGCGAGATCGGCGGGCTCGTCGGTGCGCACGCACACCGCCCCCTCGACGTCCCCCGTCAACCGCCAGCGCCCCTCGTTCCAGGGGCAGAACGCGTCCGCGACCTCGAACACCACGTCCACCGGCGCCTGGTACGTCCGCGCCGCGAGCGCCCCGCCCACCTCCACCAGCCGCACGTGCAGCGCGTCCCGCACCGTCGGCTCGCAGCGCCGGACGTCCGTGACCAGGTGCTGCCAGGCGTCGTCCACCGGCCGGCTGCGGAACCGTACCTGCGAGGTGAGGTCCACCGAGCACAGGTAGCGCCACAGCGCGGCCTCCGCCGCCGGGTCGAGGCCGGCCAACTGGTCCACCGAAACCGAACCGTTGGCACCCGCGAAGGACCACTCCGGTTTCACGGCGTAGTGCGCGTACCCCACCACCTCGCCGTCCCGCTCCGCCAGCACGCACAGCCGCGGCGAGGCGCCCTCGCGCTCGCCCGGCGGATCGAGCAGCGCGAGCCGCTCCCAGCCGGGCCGCCGCTCCAGCATCCCCGGCCGGGAGGTGACCAGCCCCGCGTACACCGCCTCCGTCGCGTCCAGCGCCTCCGTCGGCGACGTCACCCGCAGCGACACCTCGTCCGTGCCCTCCGGCACGACCAGCCGCACCCGGGTCGTGTCGATCGCCGCGTGCGCCGAGTACGCGCCCACGCCGTACCCGAAGCGCCCGTAGATCTCCGGCTCCGAGGCCGTGAGCACCGCGAGCGGCTCGCCCCAGGACCGGACGTCCTCCAGCTGGCGCCGCATCATCGAGGTGAGGACGCCGCGCCGCCGGTGCGTCCCGGCCACGCTGACCATCGTCACGCCGGCCGCCGGCACCACGGCGCCCCCGGGCACGGACAGCCGGAAGGTGAACGCGCCCGCCGTGCCGACGCAGAGGTCCCCGTCCCACGCGCCGATGAACCGCTCGTGCTCGGTCAGCTCCTGCCAGAGCTTGCGTTCCTCGTCCGCTTCCGGAACACCCCCGAACGCGAGTTCCAGTACGGCGTACCACTTGTCCCATTCCGAGGGGTCGAGAGCCCGCAGTCGAGTCGTCATATGCCAACGAAATCAGCTCTCCACCACCCGACGCGACCCGGTTTCGAATGCAATGTCACCTGGGTCCCCCTGCACGAGCTCCGATCGGGTGGATAGGGTCCAGGCCAATGGGACGTCGCGGCGGAGTGGACTCGTACGCGGCCCGGATGCGCAAGAGCGCCCACCGGGTCCGCGTCGCGCTGCGCCGGTCCGGGGTCGACTACTTCCGCGGCGACGGCTCCGACTGGGTCGCCCTCGTGGGACTCCTCCTCACCGTCCCGGCCATCGCCTCCGGCACCCTCGTGAACCCCGTGTGGTGCTCGCCGGTGGCGCTCGTGCTGCCGATCGTCGCCGGCGGGCTGATCCTGCGCCCCGCCAGCCTCCTCGGCCTGTACGCGGCGGCCGCGGGCGCGCTCATCGTCGAGTCCGTGGTGCTCGGCCCGTACACCCAGGGCCCCGCCCGGGTCACCCCCGGCACCGTCCTGGTCGTCGCCGCCTGCGGCCTGTTCGGACTGCTCATCGCCCAGTTCCGGGCCCGCGTCGGCGTGCCCTGGCGCCGGGGCGGCACCATGCTCTTCGACCTGCGCGAACGCATCCGCGTGCAGAGCGCGCTGCCCCGCCTCCCGGCCGGCTGGCACCGCGAGATGGCGCTCCGCCCGGCCGGCGGCCAGTCCTTCTCGGGCGACTTCGTCGTCGCGGCCCGCACCAACGGCGGCCGCACCCTGGAGGTCCTGCTCACCGACGTCTCCGGCAAGGGCATGGACGCGGGCTCCCGCGCCCTGCTGCTCTCCGGCGCCTTCGGCGGCCTGCTCGGCTCGCTGCCCCCGCACGGCTTCCTGCCCGCCGCCAACGCCTACCTGCTGCGCCAGGACTGGGACGAGGGCTTCGCCACCTCCATCCACCTCGTCCTCGACCTGGAGTCCGGCGACTACGAGCTCCTCTCCGCCGGCCACCTTCCCGCGCTCCAGCTGCACGCGGGCAGCGGACGCTGGGAGGAGAAGGCCGCCGAAGGCCCCCTCCTCGGCGTCTACGACGGCGCCGAGTTCCACCCGGTCAAGGGCTCGCTGCGCCCCGGCGACGTCCTCATGCTCTTCACCGACGGCCTCGTGGAGAGCGCCGACCGTGACATCGCCGAGGGCATCGACCGCCTCACCGGCGAGGCCGACCGCTATGTCACCGCCGGCTTCGAGGGCGCCGCCTGGCACCTCATCGAGGCCTGCGCGAAGGACGTCAACGACGACCGCGCGCTGCTCCTGATCAGCCGCGACGGCTAGGGCGCGGACCGAGGCCCGTCCGGCCGCCCGGGGCCGGCCCCCCGCGCCGGGTGGGGACAACCCCACCCATGATCCACCGGCCGCCGTCATGGTCCCCGACCTGCCCCGATCCGTACGTTCGTAGGGACGATCACGAACGTACGGAGGAACCCATGGCCCGGGACGCCGCCCCCACGACGGCAGCCGTCGAACTCACCGCGGTACGACGCCAGTACGGCAGGGGAGACCGTGCCGTGCACGCCCTGCGCGGCATCGACCTGAGCCTGCCGCGCGGCAGCTTCACCGCCGTCATGGGCCCCTCCGGCTCCGGCAAGTCCACCTTCCTCCAGTGCGCGGCCGGACTCGACCGCCCCACCGCCGGGTCCGTCCGGCTCGGCGGCACCGAGATCACCGGCCTCGGCGAGAACAGGCTCACCGAACTGCGCCGCAGCCGCCTCGGCTTCGTCTTCCAGGCCTTCAACCTGCTGCCCTCGCTCACCGTCGAGCAGAACGTCCTGCTCCCGCTGCGGCTCGCCGGCGGCCGCCCCGACCGGCAGCGCGCCGCCGAGGTCCTCGCCCAGGTCGGCCTCGGCGACAAGGGCGCCCGCCGGCCCTCCGAGCTGTCCGGCGGCCAGCAGCAGCGGGTCGCCATCGCCCGGGCCCTCGTCACCCGCCCCGACGTGATCTTCGGCGACGAACCGACCGGCGCCCTGGACACCACGACCGCCGGCGAGATCCTCGCCCTGCTGCGCGGCGCCGTCGACCGGCTCGGCGCGACCGTCGTCATGGTCACCCACGACCCCGTCGCCGCCTCCCACGCCGACCAGGTGCTCTTCCTCGCCGACGGCGCCCTCGCCGACCGCCTGCCCCGGTCCGCCCCGGCCCGGATCGCCGGCCGCATGACCGAGCTCACCGCCGCCGCCCGGGTCGGGGTGGCCGCCTGATGTTCCGCCCCAACGGCCTCGCCCGCGCCGCCGTCCGCTTCAAGCCGTCCTCCTTCGCCGGCACCTTCGTCGCCCTGCTGCTCGCCGCGGCCGTCGTCTCCGGCTGCGGCCTGCTCCTCCAGACCGGCATCACCGCCTCCGTCCCGCCCGCCCGCTACGCCGGCGCCCCCGTCGTCGTCGCCGCCGACCAGCAGGTGCACGTCACCGTCGACCGGGGCGCCGAGCGCGAGACCGTCTCCGCCGCCGTCCCCGACCGGGCCCGGCTCGACGCCTCCCTGGTGCGCGCCGCCGCCGCCGTCCCGGGCACCGCCCGTGCCGTCGGCGACGTCGCCTACCCCGTACGGGACGCCACCGGCGCCCCGCTCACCGCCTCCGGCTGGGGCTTCGCCGCCCTCACCGGCACCCGCCTCACGGCCGGCACGCCCCCGGGGCCCGGCGAGGCGGTGGCGGAAGGCGGCCACGCGCGCGTGGGGGAGCGGATCACCCTGGACACCCCCGCCGGCCGCACCACCCTCACGGTCTCCGGCACCACCGCGGCGCCCGGAATCCTGCTCTCCGACGCCCAGGCCCTCGCCCTCTCCGGGCATCCCGGTCTCGTCGACGCCGTGGCCGTCCGGCCCGAGGACGGCACCGCCCCCGGCACGCTCGCCGCCCGGCTGGACCGCGCGCTGCACGGCACGGCCGAGGTGTACACCGGGGACCGGCGCAGCCTCGCCGAAGGGGCCGCGCTGCCCGCCGCGAAGGAGATGCTGATCGCGCTCGGCGGATCCTTCGGCGGCACCGCCGCCCTCGTCGCCGTCTTCACCGCCGCCGGCACCGTCGCGCTCTCGGTGGGCCAGCGGTCCCGCGAGTTCGCCCTGCTGCGGGCGATCGGCGCGACCCCGCGCCAGCTGCGCCGCTCCATCGCCACCGAGTCCCTGCTGCTCGCGCCGCTCGCCGGCGCCCTCGGCTGCCTGCCCGGCCTCGCCCTCGCCACCTGGTGGTTCGGACAGCTCCAGGACAAGGGCGCGGTGCCCGAGGGCGTGCGGCTCGACACCGGCCCGCTGCCGTTCTGCGCCGCCGTCCTCGCCGTCGTCCTGACCGCCCTGCTCGCCGGACGCGCCGCCGCCCGCCGCCCCGCGCGCATCGCACCCGGCAGCGCCCTCGCCGAGGCGCAGGTCGAGCGGCGCGCGACCGGCCCCGTCCGTACCGCGTTCGGGGTGGCCGCCCTGGCCGGCGGTGTCGTGCTCGCCGGCGTCGCCGCCGCCCAGTCCGGCGAGAGCGCCGCCAACGCGGCCCTCGGCGTCGTCATGCTGTTCATGCTGGCCGTCGCCCTGCTCGGCCCGCTCATCGCCCGGCTCTGCGCGGCCCTGTCCGGGCTGCCGCTGCGCGCCTCCGGCGCCGCCGGACACCTGGCCGCCGCCAACTCCCGCGGCAACGCGCGCCGGCTGGCCTCCGCGCTCACCCCGATCGTGCTCGCGATGTCCTTCGCGTCCACCCTCGTCTTCCTGCACACCAGCGTCGACCGGGCCACCGAGCACCAGCAGCGGGCCGGAGTCGTCGCCGACCACGTCGTCACCGCCCCGGCCGGTCTCCCCGCCGGAGCCGTCGAACGCGCCGCCGGCCTCCCCGGCGTCACCGCGGCCGTGGCCGTCCAGCACACCGCGGTGCTCCTCCCCGACCGCGACGCGGGCTTCCGGAGCGCCACCGCGCAGGGCGTCTCCGCCGACCCCACCCCGGTCCTCGACCTCGACGTGCGCAGCGGCTCGCTCGCCGCCCTGCGCCCCGGCACGGTCGCGGTCGACGCCAACCTGGCCGACGCCGCGCACGTACGCCCCGGGCAGCGCCTCGACCTGCGGCTGCCCGACGGCCGCACCGCCTCGCCCCGGGTCGTGGCGACCTACGGCCGGGGCCTCGGCCTCGCCGAGGTCACCCTCGCCGCCGCCGACCTTGCCGGCCATGTCACCGTCCCGTACGCCGGGGAGCTCCTCGTCCGCGGCGGGCGGCCCGCCGATCTCGCCGCCCTCGGCACCGTCACCGACGCCGCCGGCCGGCTCGCCGCGCAGAGCCGCGACCGCGAGCTCAGTGCCTGGGCCAACACCACCATGGCCGCGGTCCTCGGCGGCTTCGCGGCGGTCGCCGCGGTCAACACCCTGGTGATGACCGTCCTCGACCGGCGCCGCGAACTGCGCACCCTCCGCCTCGTCGGCACCACCCGCCGCCAGGTCCTGGGCATGATCCGCCGGGAGTCCCTGCTCGTCACCCTGGCGGGCCTCGCGCTGGGCACCGGGATCGCCCTGGCCACCCTCGTGCCCATGACCCGCGGCCTGACCGGCGAGGGCCCGTACATCCCGCCGCTCGTCTACGGCTCCTTCGCCGTCGCCACCGTCGTCCTCGGTCTCGCGGCCACCGCCCTGCCCGCCAGGGCCGCACTACGCTGACCGCATGACCGGCACCCCGTACCTCACCCTGGCCGAGATCGAGGCCCTGGCCGTCGCCGCCCACGCGGGACAGACCGACAAGGCGGGCCGCCCGTACGCGGAGCACCTGCGGGCCGTCGCCGAGGGCGTGCGGGTACGGGGCGGCAGCGACGCGCAGATCGCGGCGGCCTGGCTGCACGACTCGGTCGAGGACGACGCCCTGTCCGAGGCGTGGCTGGCGGAGGCCGCCCTGCCGGCGGAGACCAAGGCGATGGTCCGGGCGCTCACGAAGCGCCCGGGGGAGGCCACCGAGGACTACACCCGTCGGATTCTGGCCACCCCCGGCGCGCTCCTGGTCAAGGAGTCGGACCTCGCGCACAACGCCGACCCGGACCGGCTGGCCGTCCTCGACGCGCCGACGCGGGAGCGGCTCACCGCCAAGTACGCCACGGTGCGCGCCCTGTTGGGGCTCGCGGCGCCCGGCGCCCCGACGCCGTGATCAAGACGAAATTCGTCACCTTGGCCTGATTCCTACGTCGACGATTCGTCACCCGGCCGCGGTGGGCAGGAAGTTGGTGGCACGATAGGTACGGCGGGGGTGTTCTGTGACGTGCGCTCCCGGGCGGCAAGGCGGGACCGACCGAGGGTGTGATCAGTTGTGGCCATTTCACTGTCCGTGGTGCTGCTGTTGGCGATCATCATGGTGGTGTTGATCCGTGGCGGGAACCTGAAGGCCGGACCGGCCGTCGTCGCGGTGCTCTTCGGCTTCTTCCTCGCCTCCACGGGCATGGCCGACGACATCCAGCGCTTCCTCGACTCGATAACGCAGACCGTCGGGTCCATCAAGTTCTGAGCCCGTACGAGCCTCGGGAGCGCGTACGGCCGACGCTTTCGCGCGCGTGCGACCGAAGGACGACGAAGGCCCGCCGGACGGTGTCCGGCGGGCCTTCGGTCGTACAGAGCGGGCGACGGGAATCGAACCCGCGTAGCTAGTTTGGAAGACTAGGGCTCTACCATTGAGCTACGCCCGCGAGCGGCGCGCGCCGTGACTGATCACCGCGGCGGCACGGACGCCATCGTAGCGGGTTCCGGCAGGTCCCCGCACACCCCTGGGAAAGTGGGGGCGTCGCACCGTCCCCGTCCATGTACCCTACGTGTCGCACCGACGGGGTGTGGCGCAGCTTGGTAGCGCGTCCGCTTTGGGAGCGGAAGGCCGTGGGTTCAAATCCCGCCACCCCGACCAGCCAAGATCACGTTGTGGGGCGCGTGGCGCTTGCGGTTACTATGCAAGCTGCGTGCCCGTGTGTCTCTCTGACCGGGCCGATCGGCCGGAACCGCCACAGGCGGCGCCGCCGGAAACCAGGAATCAGCCATCAAGGAGACCGAACCGTGAAGAGCGCCGTGGAGACCCTGAACCCGACCCGGGTTCGGCTCACTGTCGAGGTGCCCTTCGAGGAGCTCAAGGACAGCCTCGACGCGGCGTACAAGAAGATCAACCAGCAGGTCACGGTCAAGGGCTTCCGCAAGGGCAAGATCCCCGCGCGTGTCATCGACCAGCGGTTCGGCCGCGGTGCCGTGCTCGAGGAGGCCGTGAACGACGCCCTCCCGAAGCTCTACACCGAGGCGGTCAACGAGGCCGAGGTCAACCCGCTGGGTCAGCCCGAGGTCGACATCACCGAGCTGAAGGACGGCGAGAAGCTGGCCTTCACCGCCGAGGTCGACATCCGCCCGGCCATCGAGATCCCGGACTACTCCGGCATCGAGGTCGAGGTCGACGCCGTCGAGGTCACCGACGAGGACGTCGAGAAGTCCGTGGAGCAGCTGCGCGAGCGCTTCGCCTCCACCAACCCGGTCGAGCGCGCCGCCGCCGAGGGTGACGTCGTCACCATCGACCTCGAGGCCAAGGTCGACGGCGAGGTGCTGCCCGACGGCGTCGCCTCCGGCGTCTCCTACACCATCGGTTCGGGCGAGCTCCTCGACGGCATCGACGAGGCCGTCACCGGCCTGGAGGCCGGCGGCGAGGCCACCTTCACCTCGCAGCTGAAGGGCGGCTCCGCCGAGGGCAAGGACGCCGAGGTCACCGTCAAGGTCACCGCCGTCGCCGCCCGCGAGCTCCCCGAGCTGGACGACGAGTTCGCCCAGATGGCGTCGGAGTTCGACACCCTCGACGAGCTCAAGGCCGACAGCCGCAAGCGCCTCGAGAACATGAAGCAGTTCGACCAGGCCACCCAGGCCCAGGAGCGCGTCCTGGAGAAGTTCCTGGAGCTCGCGGAGATCCCCGTTCCCGAGAAGCTGCTCGAGGACGAGATCAACACCCGCAAGCACAACCTGGAGCACCACCAGCTCGGTCAGATGGGCCTGACCCTCGAGAAGTACCTGGAGTTCCAGGGCAAGACGGTCGAGGAGTTCGACGCCGAGACCAAGGAGCAGGCGGTCAAGGGCATCAAGACCCAGTTCCTGCTCGACGAGCTGGTCTCCAAGGAGCAGCTGAACGTGGACCAGGAGGAGCTCACCGAGCACCTCATGCGCCGCGCCGCCTCCTCCGGCATGTCCCCCGACCAGTTCGCCCAGGCCGTCGTCCAGGGCGGCCAGGTGCCGATGCTGGTCGGCGAGGTCGCCCGCGGCAAGGCCCTCGCGGTCGTCGTCGAGGCCGCCAAGGTCGTCGACACCAACGGCGACGTGGTCGACCTGTCCGACGAGGACGACGAGCAGGCCACCGAGACGGTCGAGGCCGTCACCGGTGACGCCGAGGTCGCCGAGGAGAAGTAAGGCTCACCGGGAGGCCCGCGCCTCGCGCTGAACCCCGCGCCACGGGCCCGGACGCACAGTCGTGCGCCGGGCCCGTGGACGTCACCGGGCCCTTCGGAAATCCCCTCGTGACCCGTTTATGCGCGCCCAACTACCTTGCGCTCCCAGCGAACAGTTCGGGAACCGGGATGGCGTTGTCCTACCTGCGCGTTAGGGTCCATGAATACGAGGGCACTGCCCTCAGAACGAGACGCGAGACGGCCCGGGGCCGTCGGAGACGAGCAGGTGGATACGTGACGAATCTGAAGCCTTACGCCGCGGGTGAGCCGTCCATCGGTGGCGGCCTCGGCGACCATGTCTACAACCGGCTGCTCGGCGAGCGGATCATCTTCCTCGGCCAGCAGGTCGACGACGACATCGCCAACAAGATCACCGCGCAGATGCTCCTCCTGGCCGCCGACCCGGAGAAGGACATCTACCTTTACATCAACAGCCCCGGTGGCTCGGTGACGGCCGGCATGGCCGTCTACGACACCATGCAGTACATCCCGAACGACGTCGTGACCATCGGTATGGGCATGGCGGCGTCGATGGGCCAGTTCCTGCTCACCGGCGGCACCCCCGGCAAGCGCTTCGCGCTGCCGAACACCGACATCCTGATGCACCAGGGCTCCGCCGGCATCGGCGGCACGGCCTCGGACATCAAGATCCAGGCCGAGTACCTTCTCCGCACGAAGAAGCGCATGGCCGAGATCACCGCGCACCACTCCGGTCAGACCGTCGAGACGATCATCCGCGACGGTGACCGTGACCGCTGGTTCACCGCGGAGGAGGCCAAGGACTACGGCCTCATCGACGACATCATCACCCACGCCGCGGGTGTCCCGGGCGGCGGCGGCACGGGCGCCTGAGCCGCAGGCAGCCCGCTCCAGAGCCCACGATCGCCCTCAGGATGGTGAACAGCCCCATGACCCCGAACTTCTCCGCGAGCGGCCTCTACACCGGCCCGCAGGTGGACAACCGCTACGTCGTCCCGCGCTTCGTCGAGCGCACCTCGCAGGGCGTGCGCGAGTACGACCCGTACGCGAAGCTCTTCGAGGAGCGCGTGATCTTCCTCGGCGTGCAGATCGACGACGCGTCCGCCAACGACGTCATGGCGCAGCTGCTGTGCCTGGAGTCGATGGACCCGGACCGCGACATCTCCATCTACATCAACAGCCCGGGCGGCTCCTTCACCGCCCTCACGGCCATCTACGACACGATGCAGTTCGTGAAGCCGGACATCCAGACGGTCTGCATGGGCCAGGCGGCCTCCGCCGCGGCCGTGCTGCTCGCCGCCGGCACCCCGGGCAAGCGGATGGCCCTGCCGAACGCGCGCGTGCTGATCCACCAGCCGTCCGGCGGCACCGGCCGTGAGCAGCTCTCCGACCTGGAGATCGCGGCCAACGAGATCCTGCGGATGCGCAGCCAGCTGGAGGAGATGCTGGCCAAGCACTCCTCGACGCCGATCGAGAAGATCCGCGACGACATCGAGCGTGACAAGATCCTGACCGCCGAGGACGCCCTCGCGTACGGCCTGATCGACCAGATCGTCTCGACCCGCAAGAGCACGGCCGCCGCGGCACACTGACGCTCGACCTTCCCTTGCCGCGGTTGGTGTGGCCGAATCCCGTCCATGCCAACCGTGCCAAGGGGGGCCCGAACGGGGGGCCCGGCAAGGTACCGTCGAATATGAGGCACCAGGAGTCGCTGAACCAAGCGCTCCCAGGCGAAGGGGAAGCACCTCGTGGCACGCATCGGTGATGGCGGCGACCTGCTCAAGTGCTCGTTCTGCGGAAAGAGCCAGAAGCAGGTGAAGAAGCTCATCGCAGGCCCCGGTGTGTACATCTGCGACGAGTGCATCGACCTCTGCAACGAGATCATCGAGGAAGAACTCGCCGAGACGAGCGAGGTGCGGTGGGAGGAGCTCCCCAAGCCCCGCGAGATCTACGAGTTCCTCGAGGGATACGTCGTCGGGCAGGAGCCCGCGAAGAAGGCCCTCTCGGTCGCGGTGTACAACCACTACAAGCGCGTCCAGGCCGGCGAGAACGGCGGCGGGCAGGGCCGGGACGACGCCATCGAGCTGGCGAAGTCCAACATCCTGCTCCTGGGCCCCACGGGCTCCGGCAAGACGCTGCTGGCCCAGACGCTCGCCCGCATGCTCAACGTGCCGTTCGCCATCGCGGACGCGACGGCGCTGACGGAGGCGGGCTATGTCGGCGAGGACGTCGAGAACATCCTGCTGAAGCTGATCCAGGCGGCCGACTACGACGTCAAGAAGGCCGAGACCGGGATCATCTACATCGACGAGATCGACAAGGTCGCCCGTAAGAGCGAAAACCCGTCGATCACGCGCGACGTCTCCGGCGAGGGCGTGCAGCAGGCCCTGCTGAAGATCCTGGAGGGCACCACGGCCTCCGTCCCGCCGCAGGGCGGCCGGAAGCACCCGCACCAGGAGTTCATCCAGATCGACACGACGAACGTGCTCTTCATCGTGGGCGGCGCCTTCGCCGGCCTGGAGAAGATCATCGAGTCGCGCGCGGGCGCCAAGGGCATCGGCTTCGGGGCCACCATCCGCTCCAAGCGCGAGATCGAGGCCAGCGACCAGTTCCAGGAGGTCATGCCGGAGGACCTGGTGAAGTTCGGGATGATCCCCGAGTTCATCGGCCGCCTCCCGGTCATCACCTCGGTGCACAACCTGGACCGCGAGGCCCTGCTCAAGATCCTGGTCGAGCCCCGCAACGCGCTGGTGAAGCAGTACCAGCGCCTCTTCGAACTCGACGGTGTGGAGCTGGACTTCGACCGTCCGGCGCTGGAGGCCATCGCCGACCAGGCCATCCTCCGCGGCACCGGTGCCCGTGGCCTGCGCGCCATCATGGAGGAGGTCCTCCAGTCGGTGATGTACGAGGTCCCGTCCCGCAAGGACGTGGCCCGCGTGGTCATCACGGCCGACGTGGTCCGCAACAACGTCAACCCGACGCTGGTCCCGCGGATCGTGCAGAACGACGGTCGGCACGAGAAGAGCGCATAGCGTCCGCGCACGCTGCGAGAAGGGGCGCCCCGCCGGTCTCACCGGCGGGGCGCCCCTTCGTCGTCAGGCGTCCGGTCAGGCCTTGACGCGAACTTCCGTCCGCAGCTTGGCCGTGGTGGCGGCGGCGGACGTGGGGTCGGTGCCCTTGCCCGCCAGCATCGAGGCCATGTCCATCGGGATCACGAAGCCCAGCGTGCTGTGGTCGCCCCACACGCACACCGTCATGGTGAACTCCTTCGGACCCGGGCTGGTGTCACCGGTGTCCGGCTTGCTCTTCATCTGCTGGCACTTGAGGATCGCGCCGTCGAGGCCGGCCGGCGAGTAGGACTGCGGCTCACCGACGAGCTCCGCCTCGCCGCTCTTGTCCTTCGAGGCCTCCGCCTTCATGCTCGCGAACACACCGTCGACGACCTTCTCGGGGTCGTCGATCTGGCCGTAGACGCCACCGAACTGGAGCAGCTTTCCGGCCAGCGGGTTCGACTCGTCCTTCACCTCGTACGAGGCGTCGACCTGCTTGGCGTTCTTCACGCCGTTCTTCTCGGCGTCCTTGAGGAAGTCGTCGTCGTCGCTGGACTTGCTCTCGTCCGGGGACTTCTTGTACTCGCCGAGCACGGTCGCCGGGGTGATCAGCTTGTGCGGGCCGTCGTCCGCGACGGAGGCGCCGCCGCCACCGCCGTTGCCGAGCACGAAGTACGCACCCACGGCGAGGGCCGCCACCACGGCGATGCCGCCGATGACCCAGCCGGCCTTGCCCTTCTTCGCCGGCGGCGGGGGCATGTAGCCGCCCGGGCCCTGGGGCGCGCCGTACGGGGGCTGCTGGCCGTACGGCGGCTGCTGGGGCTGCTGGCCGTAGGGGGCGGGCTGACCGTACGGGGGCTGCTGCGGCGGGACGCCCTGGGGGGCCTGCTGCGGGTAGCCGTAACCGGGCTGCGGCTGGCCGCCGTACGGGGGCTGCTGGGGCTGCTGGCCGTAGGGGCCGGGCTGGCCGTACGGCCCGGGCTGCTGCGGCTGGCCGCCGTACGGGCCCGGCTGGTTGTAGCTCATGGACAGGTTCCCCTCACAGGATGTTTATGCGTAGCGAACATCCTGTCGGAAGCCGTGCCGTGCCGGGGCGGTGGGGGTCACACCGTTACCGAACAATCGAGTTTCAGGAGGACCGTCGGACACCCCTAAACTGGCCCCGTGACCGAGAACACTCAGCAGCAGACAGCAGCCACCACCGAATTGCCGACCCAGTACACGCCGGCCGAGGTAGAGGGGCCGCTGTACGAGCGCTGGGTGGAGCGCGGGTACTTCGAGGCGGACGAGAAGAGCGACAAGCCGCCGTACACCATCGTCATCCCGCCGCCGAACGTCACCGGCTCGCTCCACCTGGGCCACGCCTTCGAGCACACGCTGATCGACGCCCTCACCCGCCGCAAGCGCATGCAGGGGTACGAGACGCTGTGGCAGCCCGGCATGGACCACGCCGGCATCGCCACCCAGAACGTCGTCGAGCGCGAGCTCGCCAAGGAGGGCAAGTCCCGCCACGACCTGGGCCGCGAGGCGTTCGTCGAGCGTGTCTGGCAGTGGAAGGCCGAGTCCGGTGGCCAGATCTCCGGTCAGATGCGCCGTCTCGGTGACGGCGTCGCCTGGTCGCGCGAGCGCTTCACCATGGACGAGGGCCTCTCGCAGGCCGTCCAGACCATCTTCAAGAAGCTCTACGACGACGAGCTGATCTACCGCGCCGAGCGCATCATCAACTGGTGCCCGCGCTGCCTCACCGCGATCTCCGACATCGAGGTCGAGTACCAGGACGACGACGGCGAGCTCGTCTCGATCCGGTACGGCGAGGGCGACACGGAGATCGTCGTCGCCACCACCCGCGCCGAGACGATGCTCGGTGACACCGCCGTCGCCGTCTACCCGGACGACGAGCGCTACCGGCACCTGGTCGGCACCGAGATCGAGCTGCCGCTGACCGGCCGCCGCATCCCGGTCGTCGCCGACGCGCACGTCGACCCGGAGTTCGGCACCGGCGCCGTCAAGGTGACCCCGGCTCACGACCCGAACGACTTCGAGATCGGCCAGCGGCACGACCTGCCGTCGATCGCCGTCATGGACGAGCACGCGGTCATCACCGTCCACGGCCCCTTCCTGGGCCTGGACCGTCTGGAGGCCCGCTCCGCCATCGTCGCCGCGCTGCGCGCCGAGGGCCGGATCGTCGCCGAGAAGCGTCCGTACACCCACTCCGTCGGCCACTGCTCGCGCTGCAAGACCACCATCGAGCCGCGCCTCTCCATGCAGTGGTGGGTCAAGGTCGGCCCGCTCGCGAAGGCCGCCGGTGACGCGGTCCGCGACGGCAAGGTCAAGATCCACCCGCAGGAGATGGAGAAGCGGTACTTCGACTGGGTCGACAACCTGCACGACTGGTGCATCTCGCGCCAGCTGTGGTGGGGCCACCGCATCCCGGTCTGGTACGGCCCGAACGGCGAAGTCGTGTGCGTCGGCCCGGACGAGGAGCCGCCCGCCGGCGAGGGCTGGCACCAGGACACCGACGTCCTCGACACCTGGTTCTCCTCCGGTCTGTGGCCGTTCTCCACGCTCGGCTGGCCGGAGCAGACCGAGAGCCTCGCGAAGTTCTACCCGAACTCCGTCCTCGTCACCGGCTACGACATCCTCTTCTTCTGGGTCGCCCGGATGATGATGTTCGGCCTCTACGCGATGGACGGCACCCCGCCGTTCCACACCATCGCGCTGCACGGCATGGTCCGTGACCAGAACGGCAAGAAGATGTCGAAGTCCTTCGGCAACGTGGTCAACCCGCTGGACTGGATGGACCAGTACGGCTCCGACGCCGTCCGCTTCACCCTGGCCAACGGTGCCAACCCGGGCGTCGACGTGCCGATCGGCGAGGACTGGGTCAAGGCCTCCCGGAACTTCGCCAACAAGATCTGGAACGCCACCCGCTTCGCGCTCATGAACGGCGCGACGATCGAGGGCGAACTGCCCCCGGTCGAGCAGCTGTCCGCGACCGACCGCTGGATCCTGTCCCGTCTCAACAAGACGGTCGCCCAGGTCGACGCGTACTACGAGGACTACCAGTTCGCGAAGCTCAGCGACGCGCTCTACCACTTCGCGTGGGACGAGGTCTTCGACTGGTACGTCGAGCTGTCGAAGACGACGTTCTTCGCCGGCGGCGACCAGGCCAAGGTCTCCGGCCGGGTCCTCGGCGAGGTCCTGGACGTCATGCTGCGCCTGCTGCACCCGATCGTCCCGTTCGTCACCGACGCCCTGTGGACCACGCTCACCGGCCGCGAGTCCCTGGTCATCGCCGAGTGGCCGACCGACAGCGGCTTCCGCGACGACGCCGCCGAGGCCGAGATCGAGAACCTGCAGCAGGTCGTCACCGAGGTGCGCCGCTTCCGCGCCGACCAGGGCCTCCAGCCCGGCCAGAAGGTCCCGGCCCGCCTGGAGCTGGACGGCACCCCGCTCGCCGCGCACGAGGCGGCCATCCGCCAGCTGCTGCGCCTCCAGCCGGAGGGCGAGGGCTTCTCCGCCACCGCCTCCCTGCCGGTCGCCGGCGCGACGGTCTCGCTCGACCTGTCGGGCACGATCGACGTCGCCGCCGAGCGCAAGCGCCTCGCGAAGGACCTCGCCGCCGCCGAGAAGGAGAAGGCGCAGGCCGAGGGCAAGCTCGGCAACGAGGCCTTCCTGGCCAAGGCGCCGGACAACGTGGTCGACAAGATCCGCACCCGCCTGGCCAAGGCGGAGGAGGACATCGCCCGCATCCAGTCCCAGCTGGAGCGTCTGCCGCAGGCGTGAGCCGTACGCCGAAGGCCCCCGGAACCGCACCTGGTTCCGGGGGCCTTCGGCGTTTCCGCCCGCGGCGCCGTCTCATGTTTCGGACAAACGGGGTCCTCGTGCCCCATCTCACATCAGACGGGACTTCAGGTCCACGGTGACGGGACCAAGGACCCGGGATGATGGAAGGCATGGTTCCTCTTCCCACCCCGTCCGCGCTGCGCCGCTGCGTGGACCGGTGGGCCGTGTCGCCCCGCGCCATGGACGCCGTCGCCGCGCTCAGCGCCTTCGGTCTCATGGTGCTGGACGTGCCGGGGCTCGCCCGCGAGGACAACTCCCTCACCGGCATCACCGCCACGCTGGTCCTCGCCTCCGGCGCGGCCACCCTCGTGCTGCGGCGGCGGGCGCCCTGGGTGCCGTTCGTGGTGGCGCTCGTCCTGATGGGCTGGCTGCACGAACTGACGATGATCCAGTTCGCGCTGTACTCGCTCGGCCGCTTCCGGGGCCGGCGGACCGCCGTCCTCGCCACCGTGCTGTACGTCGGCGCCGCCTACGCCTACTTCAACACCCCCGGCTGGCCCGACCGGCACGGCGAGACCCTCAGCGACTTCCTGAGCCTCGTCGTCCCCATCGGCGTCCTCGCCGCGGGCGTCGGCATCGCCGCCTCCCGCCACGACCTCGTGCGCGCCCTGGAGGTCCAGCGCCGCGAGGCCGCCGCCCGGCAGGCCGTCCAGGAGGAGCGGATCTCGGTCGGGCGCGACGTCCACGACCTGGTGGGCCGCGAGCTGACCGTGCTCGCGGTGCGGGCCGAGGTGCTCGCCGTACGGGCCAGGGGAGCGGCGTACCAGCAGGACTTCGAGGAGCTCGCCGACACCGCCCGGCGCGCCCACCACATGCTCAACGAGACCCTCGTGCGGCGCGCCGACGGGGGCGCCGCCACCCCGGGTCTCGAGGGGCTCGCGGCCCTCGCGGACGAGAGCGAGCGGATGGGCAGCCCCGTGGACGTCCGCGTGGCCGAGGAGGCGAAGGCGCTGTCGCCGCTGCGGCAGGCGGCCGTGCACCGGGTGGTCCGGGAGTGCCTGACGAACGCGGCCAAGCACGCGCCCGGTCTGCCGGTGAGCGTGTCGATCACGGTCGAGGGTCCCGCGCTGCGCGTCGAGGTCCGCAACCCGCTCGCCCCCGCCCCGCCGGACCGGGCGCCGGTGTCGACCGGCACTGGCCTGTTCTCCATGGAGGAGCGGGTCACCAGCATGGGCGGCACCCTCGACGCCCGCCGCGAGCGCGGCGCGTACGTGGTGACGGCCACCCTGCCCTCGGGCCTCGCCCACTAGAGGCACCCGGGGCGCGGCCGGGCGTCGTGATCCGGCCGGGCGTCCAGGACCGGCCGGTCCGGCGGGTGGTCGGTTCCGGCGGGCGGTCCGTTCCGGCGGATCCGTGCGCCCGTGGGGTTTTGCTCCTGAGCAGGTGCGGGTACCCGCAGGGTCCACGGAAGGAGTGATGCGCCATGGCCGACGACCGGGACTTCTACTCGCGCGACCGGCCGGACCACCCCCGCCTCGCCGAGGACCGTCCGCGCGGCGGCGGCCCCGAGGATCCGGGGCGACGCGGCCACTGGCCCGTCTGGGCCGTCATCATCGGCATCGTGGTCGTGATCGTCCTCGTCACGGTCCTGCTGGGCTGAACACCCGCCGTGCCGGCCCGGCCGCATGACGGTCCTTGATCGTCGTGCCCGCCGGGCGGCCCGGCGGGCGGTGGGCCGAACGTCCCGAATGGGGTGGGTCCGTGGTCCTGTCGGAGCCGCTCCGTAGACTGGGTGCGTGAGTGAGCCGAGCGACCCGCGCGACCAGTTCGACGACAGCGACCAGGGCGACCTGTTCGACGACATCGTCGACACCGAGACGACCCGCGACCCGGACCTGGCGGTGATCGAGGCCGGCAGCCGCACCCTGCGCGCCATGGCCGGTCCGCCGCAGGGCGACCCGGTGCCCTCGCGTCCCGCCGACCCCGAGGTCGACAAGGCGCTGCGCGAGGTCGAGACCGAGCTGTCGACCCGCTGGGGCGAGACCAAGCTGGAGCCCTCGGTCACCCGTATCGCCGCCCTGATGGACGTCCTCGGCGAGCCGCAGCGCGCGTATCCGTCGATCCACATCACCGGCACCAACGGCAAGACGTCCACCGCCCGCATGATCGAGGTCCTGCTCGGCGCCTTCGACCTGCGCACCGGGCGCTACACCTCGCCGCACGTGCAGACCATCACCGAGCGCATCAGCCTCGACGGCGCCCCGATCGACCCCGAGCGCTTCATCGAGACGTACCAGGACATCAAGCCGTATGTGGAGCTGGTCGACGCCCGCGAGGAGTACCGGCTCTCCTTCTTCGAGGTCCTCACCGGAATGGCGTACGCGGCCTTCGCCGACGCCCCGGTCGACGCGGCCGTGGTCGAGGTCGGGATGGGCGGCACCTGGGACGCCACCAACGTCATCGACGCCTCGGTCGCCGTCGTCACCCCGATCGACCTGGACCACACCGACCGGCTGGGCGACACGCCCGCCGCGATCGCCGGCGAGAAGTCCGGGATCATCAAGCAGGGCGCGACGGTGATCCTCGCCCAGCAGCCGGTGGACGCGGCCCAGGTGCTCCTGAAGAAGGCCGTCGACGTCGACGCGACGGTGGCCCGCGAGGGCATGGAGTTCGGCGTCGTCTCCCGCGAGGTGGCCGTCGGCGGCCAGCTCCTCACCCTGCGCGGACTCGGCGGCGAGTACGACAACGTGTTCCTCCCGCTGTACGGCGCGCACCAGGCGCACAACGCGGCCGTGGCGCTCGCCGCCGTCGAGGCCTTCTTCGGCATCGGCTCGCAGCACGCCCGCACCCTGGACCTCGACACCGTCCGCCGGGCCTTCGCCCAGGTGGCCTCGCCCGGCCGGCTGGAGGTCGTGCGCTCCTCGCCCACGGTCATCCTGGACGCCGCGCACAACCCGCACGGCGCCCGTGCCACGGCCGACGGCATCACCGAGTCCTTCGGCTTCTCCCGGCTCATCGGCGTGGTTTCCACCAGCGCCGACAAGGACGCCCGCGGCTTCCTGGAGGCCTTCGAGCCGATCTTCGCGGAGGTCGTGATCACGGCGAACTCCAGCCCGCGGGCCACCGACGTCGACGCGCTCGCCGCGATCGCGGTCGAGGTCTTCGGCGAGGAGCGGGTGGTCGTCGAGCCGCGGCTCGACGACGCCATCGAGGCGGCGATCACGCTGGCCGAGGAGGAGGACGAGTACGCGGGCGCGGGCGTCCTCGTCACCGGTTCGATCTTCACCGTCGGCGACGCCCGACTGCTCCTGAAGCGAGGCTGAGCCGATGCGGGTGCTGTGTTCCTCGACGCTGATCGGCGAGTTCTTCGTCATCGGCTTCGCCGGGCTCGTCGCCATGAAGGACGACACGCTGGCGATGTCGACCGTGTGGTGGGTCTGCGGGATCGCCATGGTCCTGTCGGTGCTGCTCTGCGGGATGATCACCCGTCCGGGCGGCGTCCAGCTGGGCTGGGCGCTGCAGATCGCGCTGATCGCCAGCGGCTTCGTCGTGCCGATCATGTTCTTCCTCGGGGCGGTCTTCGCCGCCCTGTGGTGGGCCTCCGTGCACTACGGACGCAGGATCGACACCATCAAGGCCGACTGGGCCGCGCGCCAGGGCTCCGCAGGGCCTGACGCTGCGTGATCGGGGCCGGTCCGGGCCCTGTAGATTCGTCAGTCCCGCACACCGTTGTCTGAAGGAGTTCCACCGTGAGCCAGCGATCCCTCGTCCTGCTCAAGCCCGACGCCGTCCGCCGTGGCCTGATCGGCGAGATCATCGGCCGTATCGAGCGCAAGGCGGGCTGGACCATCACGGCCCTGGAGATGCGCGAGCTGGGCCAGGAGACGCTGGAGCAGCACTACGGCGAGCACAAGGGCAAGCCCTTCTACGAGCCGCTGATGGGCTTCATGCAGTCCGGCCCGGTCGTCGCGCTCGTCGTCGAGGGCGAGCGGGTCATCGAGGGGCTGCGCACCCTCGCCGGTCCGACCGACCCGATCGCCGCCGCCCCGGGCTCCATCCGCGGCGACTTCGGCACCATCGTCCGCGAGAACCTGATCCACGCCTCGGACTCCGAGGAGTCCGCCGCCCGTGAGCTGAAGATCTTCTTCCCGGGTCTCTCCTGAGGCCTGCGCTGACCGGGCGTCAGCCGATCAGCGCCATGACCAGGGGGCGACCGAAGGAATTCGGTCGCCCCCAGGCATATGAACGACGAACCCGGGAACGGATCGCCGCGTCATTCCGTCACCTATACAGAGGTGGACTGAGGCGGTCCGCCGCGCGGTATCCGCGCGGGCAGCACTACGATGGAAAACTCCACGCCGCACCACCTTCAGCCACCACCTCGCCGACCTGAGAAGCCGTCAACGCTCCGATAGGGAAGGCCCGACGCATCCTCATGGGAAACAAGGGGAACTCAATGTCGTTCATCGGCCGTGACATGGCTGTCGACCTCGGGACCGCCAACACGCTGGTGTACGTCAGGGGTCGAGGCATCGTTCTGAACGAGCCGTCCGTCGTCGCCATCAACACCAACACCGGCGGCATCCTCGCGGTCGGTGCCGAGGCGAAGAAGATGATCGGCCGGACGCCTGGCAACATCGTCGCCGTCCGCCCGCTCAAGGACGGCGTGATCGCCGACTTCGAGATCACGGAGCGCATGCTCCGCTACTTCATCCTCAAGATCCACAAGCGCCGCTACCTGGCCCGCCCGCGCGTCGTGGTGTGCGTGCCCTCCGGCATCACCGGGGTCGAGCGCCGCGCCGTCATCGAGGCCTCCACCCAGGCCGGCGCCCGCCAGGTGCACATCATCGAGGAGCCCATGGCCGCGGCCATCGGCTCGGGCCTCCCGGTCCACGAGGCCACCGGCAACATGGTCGTCGACATCGGCGGCGGCACCACCGAGGTGGCCGTCATCAGCCTCGGCGGAATCGTCACGGCACAGTCCATCCGGGTGGCCGGCGACGAGCTCGACAACGCGATCATCCAGCACATCAAGAAGGAGTACTCCCTCCTTCTGGGTGAGCGCACCGCCGAGCAGATCAAGATCACCATCGGCTCCGCCTACGACCTCGACCAGGACGAGCACACCGAGATCCGCGGCCGCGACCTGGTCTCCGGCCTGCCCAAGACCGTCGTCATCTCCGCCGCCGAGGTCCGCAAGGCCATCGAGGAGCCGGTCAACGCCATCGTCGACGCGGTGAAGACCACGCTCGACAAGTGCCCGCCCGAGCTCTCCGGTGACGTCATGGACCGCGGCATCGTTCTCACGGGTGGCGGCGCCCTGCTCCGCGGACTCGACGAGCGCCTCCGGCGCGAGACCGGCATGCCGATCCACATCGCCGAGGACCCGCTGGACTCGGTGGCGCTCGGATCCGGCAAGTGCGTCGAGGAGTTCGAGGCGCTCCAGCAGGTGCTCGACGCCCAGCCGCGCCGCTGACACCACCACCGCTCCCACAACTCCATCACCACCCCCCGGGCCCCGGCCCGGGGGCCCCGCCACAGCCACGTCACAACCCGAAAGGCACGGCCGCCGCACGTGAGGGACACACGAGAGAGCCGGCTGCTTCTGGTGCTGCTGATCGCCATCGCGTTCGCACTGATCACGGTGGACATCCGAGGAGGCCAGGAGTCGCCGGTCGACGGTGCCCGACAGGCCGCGGCCGCGGTCTTCGGTCCCGTCGAGAACGGAGTCGCCTCGGCGGTCGACCCGATCGGCAACGCCATAGGAGCGGTCCGCGACTCCGGGGAACGGCACAACCGCATCGCCGCCCTGGAGCAGGAGAACGCCGCCCTCAAGGCCAGGCTCGGCAGCGACGACCGCAACCGCAGCCGGCTGCGCGAGCTCGACGCCATGCTGAAGACCGCCGGCGCCGGGCAGTACGGCATCAAGGGCGCCGAGGTCATCGCCATAGGAGCGGCCCAGGGCTTCTCCTGGACCGTCACCATCGACGTCGGCGCCCGCGACGGCATCCGCCGCGACATGACCGTCCTCAACGGCGCCGGACTCGTCGGCCGCGTCACCACCGTCGGCCCCTCCACCTCCACCGTGCTGCTGGCCAACGACCCGGACTTCACCGTCGGCACCCGCATGGAGAAGACCGACGAACTCGGCTTCGCCACCGGGCAGGGCGACCGCCCGCTGCTCGTCCAGCTCCTCAACGGCAAGGCGAAGGTGAAGCCCGGCGACCGGCTCGTCACCTTCGGCTCGCAGGCCGACAAGCCCTTCGTGCCTGGCGTGCCCGTCGGCGAGGTGGTCCGCGTCGACCCCTCGGGCGGCGGCCTGACCCGCAACGTCTACGTCCGCCCGTACGTCGGCTTCACCAAGCTCGACATCGTCGGCGTCGTCGTCCAGGCCCCGCGCACCGACCCGCGCGACATGGTGCTGCCGCAGAAGCCCAAGCCGGCCCCGACCGTCACCGTCACGGTCACGCCCACGCCGACGGCGACGCCCTCCGGCGGAACGCAGCCCGGCCGGTCCACGCAGCAGCCGGGCGACCAGCCCGCGCAGAAGCCCGACGACCAGAACCAGGCGCAGGACCAGTCGCAGGACCAGGGGGAGACACCGTGAAGTTCAACCGCATCCTCCTCTCGGCCGTCCTGGTCGTCGTCGCGCTCGTCGTCCAGGTCTCCGTCCTCGCCCGCCTCCAGCTCCCCGGCGCCGTCCCCGACCTCGTCCTGCTCACCGTCGTCGCCCTCGCCCTCGCGTACGGACACGTCACCGGCGCCCTCGTCGGCTTCACCGCCGGCCTCCTCGCCGACCTCGCCCCGCCCGCCGACCACGCCGCCGGGCGCTACGCCCTCGTGCTCTGCGTCGTCGGCTACCTCTGCGGACTCGCCCGCCCCGAGAACGGCCGGCTGAAGTCCGCCACCGGCCCGATGACCGTGGTCGTCGTCGCCGCCCTCGGCTCCACCCTGCTCTACGCGGGCGTGGGCGCCCTGGTCGGCGACACCGCCGCCCGCCATGTGGGCCTCGGTTTCCTGCTGTTCACGGCGGCCCTCTACGACCTGCTCCTCGCGCCCTTCGCCGTGCCGCTGATCATGGCGCTCGCCCGGCGCGTGGACAACGACCCGCTCGCCGAGACCGGAGCCAACGGAGCCGACGTCTCCTCCGGCTGGCTCTCCTCCGGCACCGGCCTGAGGATCGGCAACCAGCGCGGCGGTCTGCGCGTCATGGCCGCCCGGACCCGCGCCTCACGCGCCGGACGCATCAAGGGAGTCAAGCGACTGTGACCGAGGGGGCAACGGCAGCATGAGCAACATCCCCGAGACCGGACGGACCCCCCGGGTCCAGATCCGGCTCGTCGTCATCCAGGTCCTCGTCTTCTCCCTGCTCTTCACCCTCGGCGGACGCCTCTGGTACCTCCAGATCCGCAACGGCAAGGAGTACACCGACGAGGCGAAGAGCAACCACGTCCAGCAGGTCGTCCAGCCCGCCGTGCGCGGCTCCATCCTCGACGCCCGCGGCGTCCCGCTCGCCGACAACGAGACCCGCCTCGTGGTCTCCGCCTCGCGCACCGAGCTGCTGAAGATGAAGGACGACGGCAAGGCCGTCCTCACCCGGCTCGCCGCCGTCCTCGGCATGAAGCCGCTGGACGTCATCAACAAGATCCGGCTCTGCGACTCCCAGACGCCCAAGCCCTGCTGGAACGGCTCGCCCTACCAGCCGATCCCCGTCACCGACGAGGCCACCACCCAGCAGGCCCTGCAGATCCGCGAGCGTGCCGAGGACTTCCCCGGCATCACCGCCGAACCCGCCGCCGTCCGCCGCTACCCGGCCCCCGGCAAGTCCCGCACCGCCCAGGTCCTCGGCTACCTCTCGCCCGTCACCGACGAGGAGATCGAGAAGGCCAAGGACAGCGACTCGCCGTACCTGCGCTCCGACATGGTCGGCCGCTCCGGCCTGGAGCGCACCTACGACAAGCAACTGCGCGGCAAGGCCGGCGTCACCCGCTACGAGGTCGACAACCTCGGCCGGGTCATCGGCCAGGCCAAGAGCGACCCGGCCGAGCCCGGCGCCAACGTCGTCACCTCCATCGACGCCCGCGTCCAGGCGGTCGCCGAATGGGAGCTGCACAACGCGATGGTCGAGGCCCGCAAGACCCACGACCGGAACACCAACGAGAACTACAAGGCCGACGCCGGCGCCGTCGTCGTCATGGAGGCCAGAACCGGCCGGATCGTCGCCATGGCCTCCCAGCCCGACTACGACCCCAACGCCTGGGTCGGCGGCATCTCCGCCAAGGACTACGCCGCCCTCACCGGCAAGGACTCCAACTTCCCGCTGCTGAACCGGGCCATCCAGGGCCAGGCCGCCCCCGGCTCCATCTTCAAGGTCGTCTCGACCGCCGCCGCCGTCAACGCGGGCTACGACTTCGACGGGCGCTACCCGTGCACCAGCTCGTACTCCATCGGCAGCCAGGTCTTCAAGAACTTCGAGTCGCAGAACCACGGCCCCATCAGCCTCGGCCGCGCCCTCGAGGTCTCCTGCGACACCGTCTTCTACGCCCTCGCCCACCAGCAGTGGATCAAGGACGGCGGGATGAAGCCGAAGAAGAACCCGGGCGACTGGTTCTACAAGACGGCCCATCAGTTCGGCCTCGGCGCCGAGACCGGCATCGACCTCCCCAACGAGGTCACCGGCCGCGTCCCCGACCGCCAGTGGAAGCAGAAGTTCTGGGAGGCCAACAAGGACTGGTGGTGCAAGTACGGCAAGAAGGGCGGCACGTACGTCCAGCAGCTGTCGTACGAGAACTGCCTCGAAGGCAACCTGATGCGCGCCGGTGACTCGGTCAACTACTCCATCGGACAGGGCGACACGCTCGTCACCCCCATCCAGATGGCCACCATCTACGCCGCCATCTCCAACGGCGGCACCCTCTGGAACCCGACCGTCGGCAAGGCCGTCATCAGCGCCGACGGCAAGCACGTCAGCGAGATCAAGCCCCGGTCGCACGGCAGGCTGCCGTTCAACCCGGAGACCCGCGACCTGATAGACGAAGCCCTCGCGGGAGTCGCCACCCGCGGTACGGCCGCCTGGCGCTTCGCCCAGGTCGGCTGGCCGCAGGACAAGATCCCGATGCACGCCAAGACGGGTACCGCGGAGGTCTACGGCAAGCAGACGACCTCCTGGTTCGCCACGTACACCAAGGACTACGCGATCGTCATGACGATCTCCCAGGGTGGTACGGGCTCCGGCGCCTCCGGCCCCGCCGTGCGCAACATCTACGACGCGCTCTACGGACTCGACGACGCCGGCAACCAGGACCTGAAGCGGGCCCTGCTGCCGCAGCCGCAGCAGACCCTGCCGAAGATCGAGGCCGACGGCTCCATCGACGCGCCCCGGATCAAGGCGTACGACCCCGAGGCGCAGAAGGTCGACCCGAACGACCCGCTGAAGGCCGACGCCGCGAAGCCGACGCCCGACCCCACCCAGCCACCGGCGAGGAAGCCGGACGACGACCCACTCGCGGGCCCGCCCGCCCACCGCGGGAGGCTCTGAACCGATGACCGCTCCCCACGGCTTCTCCGTCTCCCGCTACGCACCCGAGCGCGGCGCCTTCGCCAGGCTCACCGCCCGCGACTCGGTGCTGCGCCGGCTCGACTGGCCGATCCTGCTGTCCGCGCTCGCCCTGTCCTTCCTCGGTTCGCTCCTCGTGTGGTCCGCCACCCGCGGCCGTACCGAGCTCAACCAGGGCGACCCGTACTACTTCCTGTTCCGGCACGTCCTCAACACCGGCATCGGGCTCGCCCTGATGATCGGCACCATCTGGCTCGGCCACCGCACCCTGCGCGGGGCCGTGCCCTTCCTCTACGGCCTCTCGATCCTGCTGATCCTCGCCGTGCTCACCCCGCTCGGCGCCACCATCAACGGCGCGCACGCGTGGATCGTCATCGGCGGCGGCTTCTCGCTCCAGCCCAGCGAGTTCGTGAAGATCACGATCATCCTGATCATGGCGATGCTGCTGGCCGCGAAGGTCGACGCGGGCGACCAGCTCCACCCCGACCACCGCACCGTCGCCAAGGCCCTCGGCCTGGCCGCCCTCCCCATGGGCATCGTCATGCTGATGCCGGACCTCGGCTCGGTCATGGTCATGGCCGTCATCGTGCTCGGCGTACTGCTCGCCTCCGGCGCCTCCAACCGCTGGGTCCTCGGCCTCATCGGCGCGGGCGTCCTCGGCGCGGTCCTCGTGACCGCGCTCGGCATGCTCGACGAGTACCAGATCAACCGCTTCGCCGCGTTCGCCAACCCCGACCTCGACCCGGCCGGCGTCGGCTACAACACCAACCAGGCCCGGATCGCCATCGGCTCCGGCGGACTGCTCGGCGCCGGCCTCTTCAAGGGCTCCCAGACCACCGGCCAGTTCGTGCCCGAGCAGCAGACCGACTTCGTCTTCACGGTGGCGGGGGAGGAGCTCGGCTTCGTCGGCGCGGGCCTCATCCTGGTCCTGCTCGGCGTCATCCTCTGGCGCGCCTGCCGCATAGCGCGGGAGACCACCGAGCTCTACGGCACGGTCGTCGCGGCCGGCATCATCGCCTGGTTCGCCTTCCAGTCCTTCGAGAACATCGGCATGACGCTCGGCATCATGCCGGTCGCCGGCCTGCCGCTGCCCTTCGTCTCGTACGGCGGCTCGTCGATGTTCGCGGTGTGGGTGGCGATCGGACTGCTCCAGTCGATCCGCGTCCAGCGGCCCATAACGGCCTGAGTGTCCCGACGCACTGCCACTCGTGCCCGTTCACGTCTAGATTCGTTCCATGGCGGAGACGAAACGCGAGATCGAGCGTAAGTACGAGGCCACGGAGAAGACGACGGTCCCCGACCTCGTCGGCACCGGGGGAGTGGCCGCCGTCCGGGACGAGGGCGTCATGGACCTGGACGCCGTCTACTACGACACGGAGGACCTGCGGCTCGCCGCCGACGCCCTCACGCTGCGCCGCCGCACGGGCGGCGCGGACGAGGGCTGGCACCTCAAGTTCCCCGTCTCCTCCGGCATCCGCGACGAGATCAGAGCACCGCTCTCGGAGACCCTCCCGGCCTCCCTGGACCGGCTCCTGCGCTCCCGCCTCCGGGGCGCCGCGGTCGTCCCCGTCGTCCGCCTCCGCTCCCGCCGCGACGTCCGCCACCTGCTCGACCTCGACGGCCGCCCGCTCGCCGAACTGTCCGTCGACACCGTCCACGCCGACCGCCTCACCGGAACGGGCCAGGCCGCCTGGACCGAGATCGAGGTCGAACTCGCGGACGGCGCCGACGAGACCCTCCTCGACGCCGTCGAGGAACGCCTGAGGAAGGCGGACATCCGCCCGTCGGCGGCGGCGTCGAAGCTCGCCAGGGCCCTGGAGGAGACGGGCGCGTCCCTGCCCGCGCGAGAGGACGGCGGCGGCGCCCCCGGCACCGCCGGACACGCCGTCCTCGCCTACGTACGGGAGCAGGTCGACGCCATCGTCGCGTTCGACCCGGCCGTACGGCGCGACCTGCCCGATGCCGTGCACCAGATGCGGGTCGCCTGCCGCAGGCTGCGCAGCAGCTTCAAGTCGTACCGCAAGGTGCTCGACCGCGGTGTCACCGACCGTGTCGGCGAGGAGCTGAAGTGGCTCGCCGGCGAGCTCGGCGCCGCCCGCGACGAGGAGGTGCTGACCGCCCGCCTGAACGCCCGGCTCGACGAGCTGCCGAACACCCTCCGCCTCGGCCCCGTCCGTGCCCGGCTGCGCGCCCGCGGCGCTCGCCGCGCCGAGGACGCCCGGACGAGGGCGCTCGCCGCGCTGGACTCCCCGCGCCACCTCGCGCTCCTGGAGACCCTCGACGCGCTGCTCGCCGACCCGCCCCTGCGCAAGGCGGCCGCCCACGACGCCCCCGAGGTCCTCGCCCACGCCGTCCGCAAGGACTTCGACCGGCTCGCCGGCCGCGTCGAGCGGGCCCTCGCCCTCGATCCCGGCCACGAGCGCGACCTCGCCCTGCACGCCGCCCGCAAGGCCGCCAAGCGCACCCGCTACGCCGCCGACGCCGCCCGCCCCACCCTCGGTAAACCCGCGAAGCGGCTCGCCAAGCGTGTGAAGGCCGTCCAGTCGCTCCTCGGCGAGCACCAGGACAGCGTCGTCGCCCGCACCGCGCTGCGCGAGATCGCCGTCCAGGCCCACGCGGCCGGCGAGACCGCCTTCACCTGGGGACTTCTGTACGGACGCGAGGAGGCCGCCGCCCTGGCCGGCGAGCGCGAGCTCCCCGCGCTCTGGAAGCGGGCCGCGGCCCCGGAACTCCGGGCGGCGCTGAGCCACTGAGCACCGGGGTACGCTTGAGAGTCGCCCCCCTGCCAGCTCACGAAGGTTCGAGATGTCTGCTGCCGAGTCTGTCTTCCCGCAGCTCGAAGCTCTGCTCCCGCACGTGCAGAAGCCGATTCAGTACGTCGGTGGAGAGCTGAACTCCACGGTCAAGCCGTGGGAGTCCGCCGACGTCCGCTGGGCTCTGATGTACCCGGACGCGTACGAGGTCGGCCTGCCCAACCAGGGCGTCATGATCCTCTACGAGGTACTGAACGAGCGCGAGGGCGTCCTCGCCGAGCGCACCTACAGCGTGTGGCCGGACCTCGAAGAGCTGATGCGCGAGCACAACGTGCCGCAGTTCACCGTGGACAGCCACCGCCCCGTCGGCGCGTTCGACGTCTTCGGCCTGAGCTTCTCCACCGAGCTCGGCTACACCAACATGCTCACGGCCCTCGACCTCGCCGGCATCCCGCTGGAGTCCAAGGACCGGACGGTCGACCACCCGATCGTGCTCGCCGGCGGCCACGCCGCCTTCAACCCCGAGCCGATCGCGGACTTCATCGACGCGGCGATCATCGGCGACGGCGAGCAGGCCGTGCTCGACATGACCGAGATCATCCGGCAGTGGAAGGCGGAGGGCAGGCCGGGCGGCCGCGAGGAGGTCCTCTTCCGCCTCGCCAGGACCGGCTCGGTCTACATCCCGGCGTTCTACGACGTCGAGTACCTCCCGGACGGCCGCATCGGCCGTGTCGTCCCCAACAAGTCCGGTGTGCCCTGGCGCGTCTCCAAGCACACCGTCATGGACCTCGACGAGTGGCCCTACCCCAAGCAGCCGCTCGTGCCGCTCGCGGAGACCGTCCACGAGCGCATGTCCGTCGAGATCTTCCGCGGCTGCACCCGCGGCTGCCGCTTCTGCCAGGCCGGCATGATCACGCGCCCCGTGCGGGAGCGAAGCATCACCGGCATCGGCGAGATGGTGGACCGCGGTCTGAAGGCCACCGGCTTCGAGGAGGTCGGCCTCCTCTCCCTCTCCTCCGCGGACCACTCCGAGATCGGCGACATCGCCAAGGGCCTGGCCGACCGGTACGAGGAGGACAAGATCGGTCTGTCCCTCCCGTCCACCCGCGTCGACGCGTTCAACGTCGACCTGGCCAACGAGCTGACCCGCAACGGGCGCCGCTCCGGCCTCACCTTCGCCCCCGAGGGCGGCTCCGAGCGGATGCGCAAGGTCATCAACAAGATGGTCTCGGAGGAGGACCTGATCCGGACCGTCTCCACCGCGTACGGCAACGGCTGGCGCCAGGTGAAGCTGTACTTCATGTGCGGTCTGCCGACGGAGACCGACGAGGACGTCCTGCAGATCGCCGACATGGCGATGAACGTGATCGCCGAGGGCCGCAAGGTCTCCGGCCAGAACGACATCCGCTGCACCGTCTCCATCGGCGGCTTCGTCCCGAAGCCCCACACCCCCTTCCAGTGGGCCCCGCAGCTCTCCGCCGAGGAGACCGACGAGCGCCTGGCGAAGCTCCGGGACAAGATCCGCGGCGACAAGAAGTACGGACGCTCCATCGGCTTCCGCTACCACGACGGCAAGCCCGGCATCGTCGAGGGCCTGCTCTCCCGCGGTGACCGCCGCGTCGGCGCGGTCATCCGCGCGGTCTACGAGGACGGCGGCCGCTTCGACGGCTGGCGCGAGCACTTCTCGTACGACCGCTGGATGGCGTGCGCGGAGAAGACCCTCCCCGAGTTCGGCGTGGACGTGGCCTGGTACACGACCCGCGAGCGCACCTACGAGGAGGTCCTGCCCTGGGACCACCTGGACTCCGGCCTCGACAAGGACTGGCTCTGGGAGGACTGGCAGGACGCCCTCGACGAGACCGAGGTCGAGGACTGCCGCTGGACGCCGTGCTTCGACTGCGGTGTCTGCCCGCAGATGGACACGCACATCCAGATCGGCCCGACGGGCAAGAAGCTGCTGCCGCTCACGGTCGTGAAGTAGCCGCGTAACGCTTCGGGGACGGCCCGGCGGAGGATGAACCCTCCGCCGGGCCGTCCGCGTCCCCCTGGACATGAGCACGGAAAACCCTGCCCCGGTCCCGCCGCCGTCCGCGCCCCACCCGCTCATCCGCATCCCGGTGCGCATCGTCGTGCTGCTCCTGATCCTCCCGGTCCGCATGACCTGGGACGCCCTCAAGGCCGCCGGCCGCCTTCTCGACCGTGCGGTGCTCCGCCCCACGGGCCGCGCCCTCGGATGGCTCCTCCACCAGACGCTGCGCCGGCCCGCCCGCTGGCTGTGGCACCGCGTCCTGACCCCGACGGGCCGGGCGATCGCGTGGGCCGGGACGGCGGTCCGGCGCGGGGTCACGTGGGTGCTCGGCGGGCTGTGGCGGGGCCTGGCGTGGACGGCCGGCGGCGTCGGGCGGGGGCTCGCATGGGTGTTCGGCGGGCTGTGGCGCGGCCTGAGTCTGGTCTTCGGCGGGCTGTGGCGCGGCCTGAGCTGGGTGTTCGGCGGGGCGTGGCGCGGCCTGAGCCTGGTCCTCGGCGGGCTGTGGCGGGGCCTGGCGTGGACGGCCGGCGGCGTCGGGCGCGGGATCGTGGTGCTCGCCGGGTGGGTCGGGAAGGGTGTGGCCTGGCCCCTGGTCGCGCTCTGGCGGTACGTGGTCGTGCCCGTCGCCCGCCACGGGATCGCCGCCCCGGCCCGTTGGCTCTGGCTCCGGGTGCTGGCACCGCTCGGCGCCGGGCTCTGGCGGTACGGAGCGGTCGTGCCGGCCCGGTGGCTGTACCGCTGGGTGCTCGCCCCACTGGGCCGGGGCGCCGCGTGGCTGCTCACTCGTTCGGGGCGCGCCCTGGCGTGGGCGTTCACCGGGCTCGGCCGGGGGATCGCGGCCGGTGCGAAGGGCCTCGGCACGGTGCTGTTCGGGTGGCCCTGGCGGTACGTGCTCGTGCCGCTCGTCACGTACGGGATCGCCCGGCCCGCGGTCTGGCTCTGGCAGCGGGTCCTCGCGCCCCTGGGACGTGAGATTCGCGACGCGCTCGGGCTCTGCTGGCGGGCCGCCGGCTTCGTCTCCGTGGCCGTCGGCCGCGGCCTCGCCTGGCTGGCCCGGAACCTCGTGGCGCGCCCGGTGGTCTGGGCGGCGCGGCATCTCGTCGCCCGCCCCGTCGCCTGGCTGGCGCGCAACCTGGTCGCCCGCCCCCTCGCCTGGGTCTACCGCGAGGTGTGCACCCCGGCCGGGCACTGGGTGCGGGACGCCCTCTGGGCCCCGGCCCGGCAGGCCGCGGCCGAGGCCCGCAGGACGGCGCGGGCCGCGCTCACCGCCGCCCGCGACACCGTCCGGCAGGCCCGCCGGGACGCGTGGCGGGCCCTGCTCGGCGGGCGGCCCGGGGAACCGGAGGTGGCCCGGGCGCGTACTCTGGGTAGTACAACGAACGTCCCCGGCGCGGCGCCCGCACCCGAGATCTCCCCGCAGCAGCGGGGGTGAGCCGGGCGGGACCCCCGGGACACCCACCGCATTTCGAGGGCGGCGCGCCCCCCGCGCCCGCTCCGCACCGAGGAGAAGAACCACTGGGCAAGCGACAGCCCGAAGGCCCGCCGCCCGCACCGGCGGTGCAGCGCATCCGACTGCGCTACACCAAGCGCGGCCGCCTCCGGTTCACCAGCCACCGTGACTTCCAGCGCGCTTTCGAGCGTGCGCTGCGCCGTGCCGAGGTGCCCATGGCGTACTCGGCCGGGTTCACCCCGCACCCCAAGGTGTCGTACGCCAACGCCGCCCCGACGGGTACGGGCTCCGAGGCCGAATACCTGGAGATCGCCCTCACCGAGACCCGCGATCCCGAGACCCTGCGGGGCCTGCTCGACGCATCCATGCCGAGCGGCCTCGACATCGTCGACGCCGTCGAGGCCCGGACCTCCGGACTCGCCGACCGGCTCACCGCCTCCGTGTGGGAGCTGCGGCTCGACGGTGTGGACGTCGAGGAGGCGCAGAAGGCCGTCGACGCGTTTCTCGCGGCCGAGACCGTGGAAGTACAGCGCAAGACCAAGAACGGTCTGCGCACCTTCGACACCCGCGGTGCCGTCGTGGAGCTGACCGCGGCCCCCGCCCAGGGCGATCCCCAGGGTGATAGGCCGCTCGACAGCGCCTGTGCGATACTGCGGCTGGTTGTTCGGCACGTGACACCTGCCGTGCGACCCGACGACGTCCTGTCCGGTCTCCGAGCTGTGGCCGACCTGGCGCCGCCGGTCCCCGCTGCGGTGACCAGGCTGGCGCAGGGGCTCTTCGACGAGGAGTCCGGCACGGTGACCGACCCGCTCGCGCCCGACCGCGAGGCAGTCACGGCCGCTTCACCCACGGCCGCCGCGACCGCCTCAGCGACGGCGCCGGGTGCGGGTACCGCGTAGGGAGCGGTCGTTGTAGCGCCGCCCTGGTACTCGGGAGCCACCTGGGTCGGGCAGCGCACCCACCAGGAGACTTTCGCCAGGCCGTACGCAGAAGGCGTACGGAACCGGCGAGCCAGACATAGAGCTCCCGTGTGGCGCCCGCGCCCCGGACGGCGGCACCGCGCTTCCCGCGCGTCCGTGCCGCCGGACCGGAACCGGACGCGGCGCCCGGGAGCGTGACGGGAGAACCGCCCGCATGCTCGAACAGAACGAAGAGACCGAGAACAACGCCCCCGGTGACAAGCTGCCGCCGCGCCGTCGTCGCCGCGCCGCCTCCCGGCCCGCCGGTCCGCCGGTGACCGCCGAGGCCGCCGCCGACACCGCCGAGGTCGTGGAGACCGTCGCGGCCCCGGCCGCCGAGACCGCGCCCGCCGAGGAGGCGGCCCCCGCGCGTCCGCGTCGCCGGGCCACCCGCAAGGCCACCGCGCCCGTGGCCACCCCCGCCGAGACCCCGGCCCCCGAGGCCGCGGAGACCCCCGAGGCCGCTCCGGCCGCCGAGGCCGCGCCCGCCGCCGAGGAGGCCGCCCCGGCCCGCCGTACCCGCCGCCGCGCGACCCGCGCCGCCGCGACCCCCGAGGCCGAGGCCCCGGCCGCCGAGGCCGTCCCGGCCGCGGAGCCCGCTCCGGTGGCCGAGGCCGCCGAGGAGCCGGCGCCCGCCCCCCGCACCCGCCGCCGCGCCACCCGCGCCGTGACCTCCCCGGAGCCCGTCGAGGCCCCGGCCGCCGAGGCCCCCGCGGCCGCTCCGGCCGCCGAGGAGGCCGCCCCGGCCCCGCGCACCCGCCGCCGCGCCACCCGTAAGGTCAGCGCGCCCGAGGTGACCGCGGACGCCGCCGCCGAGATCGCCGCCGACACCTCCGGCGAGTCGCTGCCCGAGGACACCGTCGAGGAGATCGCCTCGCACGCCGCCGACGTGGCCGCCGCCGAGCAGGCCGCCACCCGCGGCCGCGGCCGCCGTCGCGCCACCTCGCCGCAGTTCACCGCCGAGCGGGCCGCCGAGGCCGAGGAGACCCCGCGCGCCCGCCGTGCCGCGCGCCCGGCCGTCGCCGTCTTCCAGGCCCCGGTCTTCACCGAGCCCATGTTCCAGACCCCGGAGACCGCCGCGGCCATCGCCGCCGCCGAGGCCGCCGACGAGGAGCTGGAGGAGGAGACCACCGAGGCCGCAGAGCCCGTCGAGGCCGTCGAGCGCCCCGAGACCGGCGCGCGCCGTCGCCGTCGCCGCCGTGGCGAGCCCGTCGCCGTCGAGCCCGTCCCGGCCACCGTCGCCGACGAGCCCGAGGTCGAGTCCACCCCGGAGGCCGAGGCCGAGGTCGAGGGCGAGGCCGAGGACACCGAGGAGTACGAGGAGCGCCCGTCCCGGCGCCGTCGCCGTGGCGGCCGTCGCCGTCGCCGCGGCGAGCTGTCGGAGGCCGAGGGCGAGGAGGCCGAGGAGGCCGAGGAGTTCCACGCCGAGGAGGGCGAGGAGGCCGAGGAGCCGGAGGACTCCGACGAGGCCGAGGCCTTCGGCGGGTCCAGCAGCTCCCGCCGTCGCCGCCGTCGGCGTCGCCGCAGCGGTGAGGCCGCCGACACCGAGGGCGCCGACGAGGACGGCGTCCGCACGGTCGTCAAGGTGCGCGAGCCCCGCCCGGCCCGCGAGAAGGCCGAGCCGAGCGACGAGGTGCAGTCCATCAAGGGCTCCACCCGTCTGGAGGCGAAGAAGCAGCGCCGCCGCGAAGGCCGCGAGCAGGGCCGCCGCCGCGTCCCGATCATCACCGAGGCCGAGTTCCTCGCCCGCCGCGAGGCCGTCGAGCGCGTCATGGTCGTCCGCCAGAACGGCGAGCGCACCCAGATCGGCGTCCTGGAAGACAACGTGCTCGTCGAGCACTACGTCAACAAGGAGCAGGCCACCTCCTACGTCGGCAACGTCTACCTGGGCAAGGTCCAGAACGTGCTGCCGTCCATGGAGGCCGCCTTCGTCGACATCGGCAAGGGCCGCAACGCCGTCCTGTACGCCGGCGAGGTCAACTTCGAGGCGCTCGGCATGGCCAACGGGCCGCGCCGCATCGAGTCCGCCCTCAAGTCCGGCCAGTCGGTCCTCGTGCAGGTCACCAAGGACCCGATCGGCCACAAGGGCGCCCGCCTGACCAGCCAGGTCTCGCTGCCCGGCCGCTACCTGGTCTACGTGCCCGAGGGCTCGATGACCGGCATCAGCCGCAAGCTCCCGGACACCGAGCGCGCGCGCCTGAAGACCATCCTCAAGAAGATCGTCCCCGAGGACGCGGGCGTCATCGTGCGCACCGCGGCCGAGGGCGCGAGCGAGGACGAGCTGCGCCGTGACGTCGAGCGCCTGCAGGCGCAGTGGGAGGAGATCCAGAAGAAGGCGAAGAACGGCAACGCTCCGACCCTGCTCTACGGCGAGCCGGACATGACCGTCCGCGTCGTCCGCGACATCTTCAACGAGGACTTCTCCAAGGTCATCGTCAGCGGCGACGACGCGTGGGAGACCATCCACGGCTACGTCTCGCACGTCGCGCCCGACCTGGCCGACCGTCTGTCGAAGTGGACCAGCGAGGTCGACGTCTTCGCCACGTACCGCATCGACGAGCAGCTGATGAAGGCGCTGGACCGCAAGGTCTGGCTGCCCTCCGGCGGTTCGCTGGTGATCGACAAGACCGAGGCGATGGTCGTCGTCGACGTCAACACCGGCAAGTTCACCGGCCAGGGCGGCAACCTGGAGGAGACCGTCACCAGGAACAACCTGGAGGCGGCCGAGGAGATCGTCCGGCAGCTGCGCCTGCGCGACCTGGGCGGCATCGTCGTCATCGACTTCATCGACATGGTCCTGGAGTCCAACCGCGACCTGGTGCTGCGCCGCCTCCTGGAGTGCCTGGGCCGTGACCGGACCAAGCACCAGGTGGCCGAGGTCACCTCGCTCGGCCTGGTCCAGATGACCCGCAAGCGGGTCGGTCAGGGCCTCCTGGAGTCCTTCTCGGAGACCTGCGTCCACTGCAACGGGCGCGGTGTCATCGTCCACATGGAGCAGCCGGCCACCCACGGTGGCGGTGGCGGCGGCAAGCGCTCGAAGAAGCGCGGCCGTGGCGGTGCCGAGCACGTCCACGAGCACGAGCACGAGGCCGTCGAGATCCCGGCGGAGGCGGAGGCCCCGGCCGAGACCGAGGCCGAGACCGCCGCCGAGGTCGCGGCCGAGCTCGCCGCCCCGGTGGCCCTGCCCGAGCCGATCGGCGCGGACGAGGAGCTGTACAGCAGCGTCGCCGAGGCCGAGGCCGCCGCCTCGCGCGGTGGCCGTGGCCGCCGCCGGGCCACCCGCCGGGTGTCGGCGCCCGCCGCCTCGCCGGTCGTGACCGAGACGGAGACCTTCGAGGTCGTCGTCCCGGAGCCGAAGGCGAAGGCCGAGCCGGTCGCCGAGCCCGTGACCGAGCCGGTCGCGGAGGCGGCCCCGGCGCAGGTGGCCGAGGAGGCCGCCCCCGCGCCGCGGACCCGCCGCCGGGCCACCCGTAAGGCCACGGCCCCGGTGACCGCCACCGCGGAGCCGGCCGCCGAGGTCGCCGAGACGGTGGTCGAGACGGTCGCCGTCGAGGAGCCGCCGGCCGTGGTCGAGGCCCCGGTCGCCGAGGCCCCCGCCGTGGAGGAGGCCCCCGTGGCCGCTCCGCCGAAGGCGCGCCGCCGGGTGGTCCGCAAGGCCACCGCCCCGGCCGGTTCGCCGACCGGCGCCGAGGAGGCCGCCGTGGTCGTGGTGGCGTCCGCCGCCCCGGCCGAGCCGGTGGAGTCCGCGGAGCCGGCGGAGACCGCGGAGGAGGCCGCCGAGGCCCCCGCCCCGGCCAAGAAGGCGGCGGCCCGCAAGACCGCCAAGAAGGCCACGGCGAAGAAGGCCGCCACCAAGAAGACGGTGGCCGCCAAGAAGACCGCGGCGAAGAAGGCCACGACGGCGAAGAAGGCCGCCAAGAAGACCGCCGCTCCCGCGCAGGACTGACCCCAGTCCCCTGACGCGACCCGTGTGGACCGTCCTCCCGCCGAGGGCGGTCCACACGGCATTGACCCCGGATCGGAACCAGGAACCAGCCCGATGAACAACACCCCCGCTCCCCGCGTGCGCAAGGCCGTCATTCCCGCCGCCGGTCTCGGCACGCGCTTCCTGCCCGCCACGAAGGCGACGCCGAAGGAGATGCTGCCGGTCGTCGACAAGCCGGCCATCCAGTACGTCGTGGAAGAGGCGGTCTCGGCCGGGCTCGAGGACGTCCTGATGATCACGGGCCGGAACAAGCGTCCGCTCGAGGACCACTTCGACCGGAACTACGAGCTGGAGGAGGCGCTCACCCGCAAGGGCGACGAGGAGCGCCTCGCCCGGGTGCAGGAGTCCAGCGAGCTGGCGACCATGCACTACGTCCGCCAGGGCGACCCCCGCGGTCTCGGCCACGCCGTGCTGTGCGCCCAGCCGCACGTCGGCGACGAGCCCTTCGCGGTGCTGCTCGGCGACGACCTGATCGACCCGCGCGACCCGCTGCTCGCCCGCATGCTGGAGGTCCTCGGCGAGCACGGCGGCAGCGTCGTCGCGCTGATGGAGGTCGACCCGGCGCAGATCCACCTGTACGGCTGCGCGGCCGTCGAGCCGGCCGGCGACGCGGACGTCGTACGGATCACCGGCCTGGTCGAGAAGCCGGACCCGGCCGAGGCGCCCAGCAACTACGCCATCATCGGCCGCTACGTCCTCGACCCGGCCGTCTTCGGCGTCCTGAACGAGACCGAGCCGGGCCGCGGCGGCGAGATCCAGCTCACCGACGCCCTCCAGAAGATGGCGGCCGACTCCCGCCTTGGCGGCCCCGTGCACGGCGTCGTCTTCAAGGGCCGCCGCTACGACACCGGCGACCGCGGCGACTACCTGCGGGCCATCGTGCGGCTCGCCTGCGAGCGGGAGGACCTCGGGCCGGACTTCCGCGCCTGGCTCAAGGGCTTCGTCGCCGAGACGGCCGAGATTTGACCCCCTACGGGCGGCGCCCGTAACCTAGACCGTCGGCGTGTCGACTGACATGCCGCACCTCTGAGCACCTCCCTCCCGGTCCGCCGGGAGAGGCCGCTCGTCCGATCCGGATCGCCGCAGGCCCCTCGGGTCCGCGCGTGGGCGGCTGGCGTCAGAGGTCCCTTTACCGAGTGAGAGAGAGATCCGCGTGTACGCCATCGTGCGCAGCGGTGGTCGCCAGCACAAGGTTGCTGTCGGCGACATCGTTGAGGTTGACAAGATTTCCACCGCCAAGGCTGGCGACACGGTCGAGCTCTCGACCCTGCTCGTTGTCGACGGCGACGCCGTGACCAGCGACCCGTGGGTCCTGGCGGGCATCAAGGTCCTGGCCGAGGTCGTGGACCACACCAAGGGCGCCAAGATCGACATCCTGCGCTACAAGAACAAGACCGGCTACCGCCGTCGCCAGGGTCACCGTCAGCAGTACACGGCGATCAAGGTCACGTCCATCCCGACGGCCGCGAAGTAAAGAGGGACTGAGCAATGGCACACAAGAAGGGCGCATCGTCCACCCGGAACGGTCGCGACTCCAACGCCCAGCGGCTCGGCGTGAAGCGCTTCGGCGGTCAGGTCGTCAACGCGGGTGAGATCCTGGTCCGCCAGCGCGGCACCCACTTCCACCCGGGCTCGGGTGTCGGTCGCGGTGGCGACGACACGCTGTTCGCCCTGCAGGCCGGTTCGGTGCAGTTCGGCACCTTCCGTGGCCGCAAGGTCGTGAACATCGTTCCGGTCGCCTGATCGGAACAGCTTGGCGGAGGCGGACCTCACTTCCCGATCGGGGAAGCGGGTCCGCCTTTCGCGTGTTACTAGATAGACATTCCGTACGAAGCTGACTGCTGGAGGCACAACCATGACCACCTTCGTGGACCGCGTCGAGCTGCACGTCGCCGCGGGTAACGGAGGCCACGGCTGCGCCTCCGTTCACCGGGAGAAGTTCAAGCCGCTCGGCGGCCCCGACGGCGGCAACGGCGGCCGGGGCGGTGACGTGATCCTGGTCGTCGACCAGTCGGTCACCACACTTCTCGAGTACCACCACTCGCCGCACCGCAAGGCCACCAACGGCAAGCCCGGCGAGGGCGGGAACCGGGCCGGCAAGGACGGTCAGGACCTGGTCCTGACCGTGCCCGACGGCACCGTGATCCTGGACAAGAAGGGCAACGTCCTCGCGGACCTCGTCGGCCACGGCACGACGTATGTCGCCGCGCAGGGCGGCCGCGGCGGCCTCGGCAACGCGGCGCTGGCCTCCGCCCGCCGCAAGGCCCCCGGCTTCGCGCTGCTCGGCGAGCCCGGCGACCTGCAGGACATCGTCCTGGAGCTGAAGACCGTCGCCGACGTGGCGCTCGTCGGCTACCCGAGCGCCGGCAAGTCCTCGCTGATCTCCGTCCTCTCGGCGGCCAAGCCGAAGATCGCGGACTACCCCTTCACCACGCTCGTCCCCAACCTCGGCGTGGTCACCGCCGGCTCGACCGTCTACACCATCGCCGACGTCCCCGGCCTCATCCCCGGCGCCAGCCAGGGCCGCGGCCTGGGCCTGGAGTTCCTGCGCCACGTCGAGCGCTGCTCGGTCCTCGTCCACGTCCTCGACACCGCGACGCTGGAGTCCGACCGTGACCCGGTCACCGACCTCGACGTCATCGAGGAGGAGCTGAAGCAGTACGGCGGCCTCGACGACCGTCCGCGCATCGTCGTCCTCAACAAGATCGACATCCCGGACGGCCAGGACCTCGCGGACATGATCCGCCCGGACCTGGAGGAGCGCGGCTACCGCGTCTTCGAGGTCTCCGCGGTCGCCCGCACCGGCCTGAAGGAGCTGTCCTTCGCCCTCGCCGACATCGTCGCGAAGGCCCGCGCCGCCAAGCCGAAGGAGGAGGCGACCCGCATCGTCATCCGCCCGAAGGCGGTCGACGACGCCGGCTTCACCGTCACATACGACGAGCACGAGGACGTCTACCGCGTGCGCGGCGAGAAGCCCGAACGCTGGGTCCGCCAGACCGACTTCAACAACGACGAGGCCGTGGGCTACCTCGCCGACCGCCTCAACCGCCTCGGTGTCGAGGACGAACTGATGAAGGCCGGCGCCCGCGCCGGCGACGGCGTGGCCATCGGCTCGGACGAGAACTCCGTGGTCTTCGACTGGGAGCCCTCGATGATGGCGGGCGCCGAGATGCTCGGCCGCCGAGGCGAGGACCACCGTCTGGAGGCGCCCCGCCCGGCCACCCAGCGCCGTCGTGACCGCCAGGCGCAGCGGGACGACGCCCAGCGCGAGTTCGACGAGTTCGAGGCCTTCTAGGCCGCGGGCTCACGCACGGGCCCCCGCCGGACACCTGTCCGGCGGGGGCCTTTTCGTGCGCTCTTCGGGCGGGGACGTACGCGTAAGGGGCCCGTCTCCTCGGGGAGGAGGCGGGCCCCTTCGTGTGGTGCGTCAGCGGGTCAGGCGACCGGTTCCGGTTCGGGCTCCGGGTCCGGGTCCGACGTGGGCTTCGTGGACTGCTTCGGTTCCGGCTTCGGCTCGGTCGGCTGGGGGCGCTTCGTGAAACGGGGGTTCGCGCCGATCAGCGGGAGGCACATGATGCCGATGAACATCGGGGCGAACATGTAGCGCGCCAGCGGGGCCGGGTTCGCGGCGACGACCGTCAGCTGGAGGGCCAGCGGGACCGCCAGCAGGGCCACCGGCGTCCAGGTGCGGTGCTTGCGGGAGAACGCCAGGACGATCGCGTACGCCGCGTAGCACCAGATCGCGCCACGGAACAGCAGCCACTGCAGTTGCGGGGTCTTGCTCGCCTGCCACACGAAGTACGCCGCGTGGTTCAGCTTGTAGGACAGCGGACGGATCTTCATGACCGGGCGGTACGGGCTGTCCCGGACCTCCTCGTTCCACTCCGCCCAGCCGAACAGGTTGTGCGGCACGGCCGGCGGACTGATCAGCGTGTGGCCCATCTTGTCCACCGGGCCCGGGAACGGCGACCACGCGATGTGCGAGCGGCACAGCCGGGCCGAGATCATCTTGTCCGGCGTACGGTCCAGCACCCGGAACCACAGGTCGAGCAGCTGGTCGTTGTACTTCGCCGCCGCCTTGCGGTTCATCGGCTTCTGCATCGCCCAGTCGGCGTTGTAGCAGTTGGACGCCCGGCCCTTCCAGTGCTCCAGCGGCGCGACCTTGGCCATCAGCTTCTTGTCGGCCTTGGTGAAGGTGTACGGGGCCTGCCCGTAGACGACCGCGATGTCCGCGTAGTTCATCGCGTACACCTGGTCCTTGGTCGGCGTCTGCACGCCGAGGCCCGGGTAGATCACCGCGTTCAGGACCGCCGAGATCAGCACCGGCACGACCGTCGCGAACATCAGCCAGCGACGCATCTTCGGCAGCGTCAGCAGCAGCACCGGCACCGCGATGACCGCGACCAGCAGGCCGTTGTTGCGGAAGATTCCCATGCACAGGAAGCCGAGGAACAGCATCGCGATCTCGTTGCGGAAGGCCTTGTCCCGCACCTGGGACTCGCCCCGCAGCCGGCGCGCGGCCAGCCGGCCCGCCGCGCCGAAGGCGATGACCGCGCCGATCGCGAACGGCACGTCCTTCCACACGAAGATCACGAAGGTGCCGATCGACGGCAGCAGCGCGCAGGCCACCGCCGCGGCGAACAGCCACTTGCCCTTGACCCCGAACATCCGCAGCGTCACCGCCACGTACGCCAGCGCCGCCGCCATCGCCACGGACTGCAGGAAGGTCAGGACCGCCAGGTCCCCGGTGATCTGCAGGGACAGCCAGACCAGGGCGTCGTACGCCACCGAGTGGTTGGACATCCAGTGGCCCGTGGTGACGTGCCACACGTACGAGATCGAGTCGTAGCTCATCCCGCCCGGGTAGAACGCCGCCCACCAGACCAGGTAGATCAGCTGTGTCGCGGCGTACACGGCCAGCGGCAGGCGCCGCCGGACGGGGATCCGCTCCACTATCCGGTTCATCCGGTTCACGAAGGGGTTGGAAGACGTGGTCAACGCTGCTCCGCGGGCTGCTCGGTGGCGGTGGAAGGGAGTTCGGGGTGGGCGAGCTCCAGCATCCGGCGGATCACCCGCTCGGAGGCGTGGCCGTCGTCGAGGTCGCAGAACACCTCACGGAACTCGCGGTACGCGTCGGTGTATCCGGCGCTGATCCGGTCGATGTCGCTCAGTGCCTCGATGAGTTCGTCCGACGTCTGCAGCAGCGGACCCGGGGCCCGCTTCTCGAAGTCGAAGTAGAAGCCGCGGAGCTGGTCGCGGTAGTACTCGAGGTCGTACGTGAAGAAGAGCATCGGGCGGCCGGTGTTCGCGAAGTCGAACATCAGCGACGAGTAGTCGGTGACCAGCACGTCGGTGATGAGGAACAGCTCCGCGATGTCCGGGTAGCTCGACACGTCGAAGACGAAGCCGTCACCGGCGCCGGGCACGGCGTCCACGATGTTGGAGTGCTTGCGGACGAGCAGGACGTGGTCCTCGCCGAGCCGCTCCGCCGCCTTCTCGATGTCGAGACGGAGATCGAACTTGTAGTTGCCCGCCTGGTAGAACTGGTCGTCCCGCCAGGTCGGCGCGTACAGCACGACCTTCTTGCCCTCGGGCAGCCCGAGCCGGTCCCGCACCGTGCGCGCCAGGTCCTCCGTCTTGGCGGACAGCAGCACGTCGTTGCGCGGGTAGCCGGACTCCAGGATCTCCCCGTCGTACTGGAACGCGCGCTTCATGATCGGCGTCGAGAAGCGGTTCGGGGAGACCAGGAAGCTCCAGCTGGGGGTCTCCTCGGCCACCTTCTGCAGGTACTTGCGGTCCGCGAACTGCACGCTGTCGATGTCGTGGCCGATCCGCTTGAGCGGGGTGCCGTGCCAGGTCTGCACGATGACCTGGCCCTCACGGCGCCGGATCCAGAACGGCAGGTGCGTGTTGCTCACGATGAAACGGCTGTTGCCGAGCGCCTCGTACCACTCGCGGCTCCAGCGGCGGATGACCCGGACGCCCTCGGGGATCTCGGCCCGGCGGTCCTCCACGACCCAGACGTGCTCCAGGTCGGAGCCCTGCCGCAGCAGCTCCTCGTAGACGGCGCGCGGCGAGTCCGAGTACTGGCGGCCGGAGAACGACGCGTACAGGACGGTGTTCTTCAGCGGCGCGGTACGGGCCTGCTGGTACACGGTGGTGCGCATCTCGCGCTGGCGGAACCAGCCGACGTCGTCGACGTCCAGGTCGGGCGCGGCGTCGACGAGCAGCCGGTCGTAGAAGCGGTGGGTCAGCGCGTAGTCGCGGCCGCGCACCGTGAAGTCGACCGGCAGGGCGCGCAGGGCCGAGGGGACGGCCCGGACGGGCACCTCGACCCGGCTGTCGACGCTCCGCACGAACAGGTACCAGCGGCCCTGGCGCAGCGGCACCTTGGTGAGGCCGCCGGGCACCGGCAGGAAGTCGGCGTGGAAGACGCCGTCCTCGACGGTGACCGGGTGGGTGTGCTCCTCGGCGTGCCGGCTGTGCCGCAGCACGAGCTCCAGCGCCTCGGCCGCCTGGCCGGAGCTCACCGGAACGGCGCCGGTGAGGACGATCCGGCCCTCGGCGCTCACCGTGGCCTCCGCGACCATGGGCTGCACCGGCTGGGTGCGCAGCACCAGACGGCCCACGCCGTCGTTGGTGACGGCGATCGTGCGAGTGCCCCACGCGGCGGTGTCCCCGCCGGCCAGCGGGTACTGGCGGCCCAGGTCGCCCTCGCGGTCGTCCACGGCCACGTGGTGCTTCTTCTTGCCGAGCATCAGCTCGGCCGCCCACTTGTCGGTGACCTCCAGGTCCTCCGAGTCGCGGCCCTCGACGTCCAGGTCGGCGAGCGGCACGCGGACGGTGAAGTCCGCGCCCTTCCGGGTGACGGGGAGCTCCAGCTTGGCGCCGGAGGTGCCGTGGGTGAGCCGGATCAAGGGCTTGGCGTCGGCCGCCGCGGCCTCGTGGCCGAGGACACCGGACAGCTCGAGCGCCCCCTCGACCAGCCGGTGGCCGGTCAGCTTGGCGCGGACCTTGTCGACGCGCACGTACAGGTGGGCGTCGGCGACGAACGGGACGACCCGCACGTCCTTCTCGACCCAGTGCTGGGCCGGGCTCTCGGCGCTGCCGCTCTCGCCGGCCTTCAGCCGGGTGCGGCGCACCACGCCCTCCTGCACGGTGGCGACGGTGAGCCGCCACACGGCGTCCCGCCAGCCGCCCCGGCCCTTCAGCTTGGCCGGGTTGAGGTCGAGCGAGAAACCGGACCAGTCGTAGTTGTGCAGGGACTGGCCGGAGGTCTGGGTGGCCTTGGGCGCCCGGGTCCGGCTGGGCCGGACGAGGACGGTGCGCCGGCTGCCGTTCTCGCGCAGCATCAGCACGCGCAGCGAGGGCTTCGGCTTGGGGGCGGCCAGGTTACGGATGTAGGCGTGGCCGTCGAGGTGCAGCCGGCCGTTGCGCCAGACGACCTCCTCGACCCGGGCGCGGGCGGAGAACTCCGAGCCGACCCGCAGCACGTCGCGGGGGACGCCCTTGCCCTTGTCGAGCACCGGGTAGTAGGCGAAGTGCCGCAGGCCCTGGCGGGTGACGGGGATCGCCCGGCCGGTCTCGCGCTCGAAGGCGATCAGCTCCAGGAGCTCGTCGAAGCGGCCCTGGGTGATCAGGTGGCACTTGAGCCGCAGCGACACGTCGACCCGGGCGAGGACCTTGGGGTCGACCCGGCCGAGGAAGTCGCCGGCGCCCTTCATGAACAGGTCGCGGAACTCCTCACCGGCCTCGTCGAGCACGCCCATGAAGAGCGGCAGCTCGTCGCTGATGAAGATCTGGTCGTACCAGCGCTTGTGCTCCGCGTAGGCCTCGCCCGGCTGGGAGGCGAGGAAACGGCTCACGGAGTCGCACGACCTTATGCGGTCGCGGACGTTGACCGGCTCGGTGCGGCGCTGGGTGATCGAGGGGGCGCCGCCGGTCCGCTGCCGCCACAGGTAGACGGGCTCGCCGAGCACGTCCACGCTCTTCGCCTGGAAGTGGGCCGGAAGGGTGACCGGGGCGTCCTCGTAGAGGATGCCGGGGAACTCGAAGGCGTGCTTGTCCCAGAAGGAGCGCCGGAAGACCTTGTTCCACGCGGTGCGGTCGTAGACGAGCTGCTTGTCGCGGGTGATGTGGGTCTTGTCGCGGTCCTTGCCGAGGCGCTTCTGGTGCAGCGGCGAGGGCAGCACCTCGCCCGCCTTGAGCAGGTTCACGTTGCCGCTGGCGAAGTCGGAGCCGGTCGCGTCGAGCTTGGCGATGAACCGCTCGTACGTGTCGGGCAGCACGATGTCGTCGCTGTCGACGAACGCGAGGTACTCGGTGCCGTCGCCGATGTGCGCGACACCGGTGTTACGGGCGGGCCCCAGCCCCTGGTTCTCCTGCGCGACCACGCGGAACCGCTTGTCCTTCTCGGCCCACGCGTGCGCGATCGCGAGACTGCCGTCCGTGGAGCCGTCGTCGACGACGACCGCCTCCCAGTCGGTGAACGTCTGGTCGGCGATGGACTGCAGGCACTCGTCGAGAAAGAGCTCCACGTTGTAAACGGGGACGACTACTGACAGGCGGGGAGGCATTGGGTACTGCGCCTTTCCTCAAGGTGTTCGTGCGTGACGGCGACGTACGGCTCGCCGGACACGGTAGCTCTAGCCGCGGGTGCGAGGGGTCGGGCGCTCCGGAGGGAGCGCCACCGGCGGTACATTCTCCTCGTTCAGGAAGACCTTGCGTACCACGCGCTCGGCGGCGAAACCGTCGTCGAACTCACAGAAACGCCGTCGGAACTCGGTCCGCAGCTTCGCGGAGTCGCCGTCGGACCAGCGTCCGGAGCGGAAGACGTCCAGCAGCTCCGGCTCGGTTGCCACCACGTGGCCCGGGGACTCGACGTGGATGTCGAAGTAGGTGCCGCGGGTCGCGCGGTAGACGTCCCAGTCGTTCGCGAAGATCACGACCGGGCGGTCGAGCAGCGCGTAGTCGAACATCAGCGACGAGTAGTCGGTGAGCAGACAGTCGGCCGCCAGGAACAGCTCCTCGACCGAGGGGTGCCGACTGACGTCCACGATGCCGGAGCCCGCCTTCGGGCCGGTCCCGCCCGGGGTCTCCAGGTGGAAGTAGTGGGCCCGGGACAGGACCGTGAAGCCCTCGCCGAGCTCGGCCGCCAGGTGCTCCAGGTCGAGCAGCGGCTGCGGCACGCTCTGGTAGTCGCGGTGGGTCGGCGCGTACAGGACGACCGTGCTGTCGGCGGCCAGGCCCAGCTTCTCGCGGGCCGCGCGCCGGTCCTCCTCGGTGGCCTTCACCAGCACGTCGTTGCGCGGGTAGCCGTAGTCGAGCGAGCGGTACTCGGCCGGGTAGGCGCGGTCCCAGACGGCGGTGGTGAAGCTGTTGGAGGAGACGCTGTAGTCCCAGCGGTCCACCCGCTCCATCAGCGACTTCATGTCGAGCTCGCCCTGGGCGACGGGGAACTCGGTCAGGTCCACGCCCATCCGCTTCAGCGGGGTGCCGTGGTGCGTCTGCACATGGATCTGGCCGGGGCGCTTGACCACCCGGGTGGGGAAGTTCACGTTGTTGACGAAGTACTTCCCGCGGGCCATCGCGCGCCAGAAGCCGAAGGAGCCGGGGTGCACGACGTTCGTGCCGGGCGGCGGGGTGTTGCGCGAGCCGGGCTTCAGGACCCAGGTGGTCTTCACCTTCGGGGCCAGTTCGAGCAGCTTCTGGTGGATCGCGGCCGGGTTGCAGGCGTAGTCGGTGTTCCAGTACGCGGCGAAGACCGCCGTGTCGTTCTGCACCGGCAGCATCCGCTGCGCCCGGTAGTAGCCGGCCAGGACCGCGGTGCGCAGCGGCTTGCGCAGCTTGCGCGGGGCCGCCTTGGCGCGCCGGGCCGCGCGGTAGGCGCGCCGGGCGGCGCCGCGCAGCGGGGCGGGCAGCTTGGCGACGGCGGCCTTGCGGGAGGAGGCGCCGGCCCGCGGGCCGGTGTGCCCGGCGGGCCGCAGGGCCGCCTCGTAGGCGAGGTACTTGGCGTGGAACTCGGCGCGGGCCTCGTCGGGGAGACGGCCGGGGGAGTTCTCGACCACCCGGAAGTGGGTGATCATGCGGTCGAAGAGCGGGCCGCGCCAGCGGTCGAACTCCGGGTGCGCGTCGAGGAACGCGAAGACCTTGTCGTACTGGTCGAAGACGTCGAAGTGCTTGCGGCTGGTGCTGTGCAGGATGCTGCCCTGACGGCGCTGGCGGTAGTGCACGCAGATCCGCGGCAGCACCGCGATCGACTCGGCGGCGACCAGCACCGGATAGGTCCAGGGGGTGTCCTCGTAGTAGCCCACCGGGTACTCGAAGTCCCAGCGGTCGAGGAAGTCACGGCGGTACGCCTTGTTCCAGGCGACCTGCAGCAGGTCGAGCAGGCCCGGGTTGTCGGCCAGGCCGACGGCGCCGCGCGGACTGTCGGCGAGCACCTTCGCCTTGGCGTTGGGGACGATCCGGCCGTCCCAGTGGGTGCGCGCGTAGTCGAAGACCAGCAGCTCCGGGTCGCCGGTCTCGGCGAGTCGCTGCGCGATCGCCGCCAGCGAGCCGGGCAGCATGGTGTCGTCGCTGTCGAGGAACAGCAGGTACGTGCCCCTGGCCCGGGCCATGCCGGCGTTCCGGGCGCGGCCCAGGCCCACGTTCTCGGCGAGCTGCACCGCCACGACCCGCGGGTCCGCCGCCGCGTACTCGTCCATGATCTCGCCGCACGCGTCCGGGGAGGCGTCGTTGACCGCGATGATCTCGAAGTCCTGGAACGACTGGCTCAGGACGGAGTCGAGGCAGTCGCGCAGGTACGCCTCGACGCGGAAGGCCGGAACGATGATGCTGAACCGCGGAGCGGCCACTTCGTCGGACGGCCGTTCTGCTGCTTGCGTGGGAGTCATGAGGGCGTGGCTTCCGGACGGGCGAGGGGCGGACGAGATGCGGCCGGGACGGGCGTCGCGTGGCCGCGTACGGACAGAGTTCCGCGGGGGGGGGGGGGGGGGGCCCCCCCCCCCCCGGGGGCGGGAAAAACGGGGTGGTGTTGGGGTGGCCCCAGAGAGAGGGCAAAGGGGCCGCAGGGGCGG
>NZ_JBITXX010000001.1:437747-445013 GCF_044544925.1 Streptomyces sp. NPDC053431
ACGGGGGGGGGGGGGGGGGGGGGGGGGGGGGGGGGGGGGGGGGGGGGGGGGGGGGGGTGGTGGTGGGGGGGGGGGGGGGGGGGGGGGGGGGGGGGGGGGGGGGGGGGGGGGGGGGGGGGGGGGGGGGGGCCGCGGGCCCGGGGGGGGGGGGGGGGGGGGGGGGGGCCCCCCCCCCCCCGCGGGGGACGGTCATCGCGCGTTGGTCAGGGCGTACCCCAGGAGACTGCGCAAGGCGGCCGACTGGCGGTGGCGCAGGGCCCCGGGGACCATCGTCAGCGCGTGCAGGCGCATCGACAGGTGGCGGCGGGCGGCGCGGGCGGCCTTCGGCCAGCCGTGCCCGTCGAGCTCGTCGGCCACCTCGTTGAAGAAGCGGACGGCCTCGCCGAAGCGGGCGCCGGACACGGCCTCCGAGGAGGACAGGCTGCCCGAGTGGCGCCGGTAGCGGAAGGCGGTGGCCGGCTCGACCACGAGCTTCTCGCCGCGCCGGATCAGCTCGATGATCAGCGCCAGGTCCTGGATGACCGAGAGGTCCTCCCGGAAGCTGATCTCCTTGACGGCGTCGGCGCGCCACACGATCGAGGGGAAGTAGAGCCAGTTGCCGCCGAGCAGGTTCGCCGCGAGCGGCTCGCCCTGGAGCACCAGCCGCCGGCCGGTGTTCTTCGGGGCGTACAGGCGCTTCTTGACCTCGTCGCCCAGCGTCGTGGAGGCGTTGCCGTGCTCGTCGATGACCTCGACGCCGGGCTGGTAGATCGCCGCGTCGGGCACGGCCGCGACGGCGGCGCGCATGGTCGCGACGTAGCCCGGCAGCAGCAGGTCGTCGCTGCCGAGCATGGTGAAGTGGGTGGACTCCACCAGGTCGACGCACTTGCGGAAGTTCCGGGTGATGCCCAGGTTCTGCTCGTTGCGCTGGTACCGGACCCGGCTGTCGCCCAGGGAGGCGAACCACTCGGGGACGTCCGGCTCCTTGCCGTCGTCGACGACGGTCAGCCGCCAGTCCTCGTCGGTCTGGTCGAGCACGCTGCGCACCGCGGCCTGCATCAGGGCGGTGTCGCCGTAGTGCGGCAGCATGATGTCGAGCGTGCCGAGGCCTTCTGTCCTGCGCACCGCGGTCACTTGCCCTTCCCCTTGGGGCCGAGGGCGGAGCGGCGGCTGAGCGCGAGCAGCAGGATCATGCCGATCCGGCCCAGGTAGAGCGTGGCCTTCCACGGCGACTGGCTGGGGGTGCCGGTGGCGCGCGGGCGCATCGCGACGGGCACCTGCTCGACGCGGTAGCCGGCCCGGACGACGGCGATCGTGGACTCCACGGTGTCGCCCAGGTACTCCACCGGGTACCAGTGCGCGAAGACGTCGATCAGGTCGCGGTTGGAGGCGCGGAAGCCGGAGGTGACGTCGGTGAGCCTGGTCTTCGCCATCCGCGACAGCCAGAAGGCGAGCACCTTCATGGCCCACTTGCGGGGGCCGCGGGTCTCGTAGTCGCCGGTGCCGGCGAAGCGCGCGCCCATGACGAGGTCGGCGCCGGTGTCCAGGCGCGCCAGGAGCTCGGGCACGTTGCGCGGGTCGTGCTGGCCGTCGGCGTCGACCTGGATGGCGACGTCGTAGCCGCGGTCGTGCGCGTAGCGGTAGCCGGCGCGCATGGCGCCGCCCACGCCGAGGTTGTACGGGAGCGTCATCACGGTCGCGCCCGCGCCGCGGGCCACCGCGCTGGTGTCGTCGGCCGAGCCGTCGTCCACGACGAGGACGTCGACGCCCGGGAGCGTGGTGTGGACCTCCTTGATGACGTCGGCGACGCCCTCGGCCTCGTTCCACGCGGGCATGATGATGAGTACGCGCTTGCCGTCGATCACTTGCGGCCCCCCTGCGCAGCCTCGTCGTTCTCCCGCGCGAGCTGCCCGCGGAGTTCCTGTACGTCGATGCGGAGCAAGGCCACTTCCTCCGAAAGTGTGCGGCCCTCCTCTTCCAGGTGACCCACCTCCCAGCTGAGCTGGAGGCAGACGATGAAGAGGAACGCGACACTGAGGAAGAGGATCAGGCTGACGCCCGAGGCCACGCCCACCGCGCGGGCGACCGAGTCGAGACCGGTCGGGAAGAAGCCGAGCGGGATGATCACCAGTCCGGTGAGCACCCACAGGAACGCGTACTTCTCCTTGAGCTTGCGGCGGCGCAGCAGCTCGACGATGCACGCGACGAGAAAGACTCCGGTGACCGAAGTCAGCATCCACAACTTCACGCGGGGCTCCGGTCTATCGGACGACTCATGGAAAGGGCCTGTCTACTTCCGAAGTGGGGGTCAAAAGGCGCCGTAAGGCTGCAGCCCACTGTCCGTCGTGGGGTTACGGAGAGTGAGGGAATGGTGATCATTCCTATGAGTGGACCGAACGGTAGCCTACACGAGAGCGAAGAACGAGGGTCATCACGGTGACCACCGCCAGTGACCCCACGGCGTAGGCGACCTCGACCCTGGTGCGCAGCTCCAGCGGACTCAGCGTGACCGCCAGGAGAACGCCCGTTCCCACGATCCAGGCCAGCAACTGCTGCCGTGCGGCGCCACTCGTGAGGAGCGCCTGACCGAGCACCATGGCCAGCATGTAGAGCGTCGTGCCGAGCGCCAGCCACATGAAGTCCACCGGCCCCAGCACGTCCGGCGAACCGAACAGTACCGGCAGCAGCAGGGGCCCCAGCGCGACCGCGCCGACGCCGAAGGCCGCGCCCAGGCCCGCCGTGATCCCGCTCGCCCGCAGCAGCAACCGTCGGTAGCCACGGCTGTCGCCCTCGGCCTGCGCCGTCGACAGCCCCGCCAGCAGCGAGGCCTGGAAGGCGCCGAAGGCGAACAGCGGCACCCGGGCCAGGACCAGCGCCGAGAGCAGCGCGGCCACCAGGGCGCTGTCGTCCGTGGCGATCAGCTTGGTGCTGATCACCGCGATGTTGACCAGCACCTGCGCCAGCAGCGTCGATCCGACCAGCAGACCCAGGTGCTCGATGAGCTCCCGCCAGTGCGCCGTCGAACCGGGCCGCGCCCCGCGCAGCACCGGCGGCAGCGTGGCGAGCACCGAGACCAGCGGCGCCACGGTCATCACGGCGGCGAACACGAACGCGGAGGTGACCCCGCCGAGCGCCAGGGCCACCGACAGCACGATCCGCAGCAGGCCGTCCAGGCCCAGCTGCAGCCCGTACGCCTCGAAGCGGCCCAGTCCGGCCAGCACGCCACGGGTGACGTGCGCGCAGGCCAGCGCCGCGAAGGCGCCGCCGAGGGCGAGCACCAGAGAACGGTCGCCGTGGAAGAAGAGGTCGGCGATCGGCCCCGCGAACAGCGCGAGCGGCAGCAGCACCGCGGCCAGCAGCCCGAAGGAGAGCGCCGCCCCGCGCCGCAGCACGGGCAGGGCGCCGTCGCCGGCCACCACCCGGGCGGCCACCACGCGGGTGACCTCCTGCTCGACCGGGAAGAACAGGCCGAGGCCTATCGAGGCGACGACCGTCCACAGGACGGAGAAGCTCGCCATGTCGTCGACGGACAGCGAGTGCCCGGCCGCCGCGAGGTGCACGTAGTTGGCCCCGCCGAGCAGCGCGGTGCCGACACCGACGAAGGCGGTGCCGCGCGGCAGGGCCGTGGTGATGCGGTCGAGCAGGGTCACGCGCCGGACCGTCCGCCCGGCGCCATGGTCTTCAGCGCCTCGGTGAGCTGGTCGCGCCAGTGCGGCTGCGGGGCGACGCCCGCCTCGGCCCAGCGCTCGTGCGCGAGCACGCTGTAGGAGGGCCGGCGCGCGGGGCGCACGAACTTCTCCGACGTGGTCGGCCGCACCCGCTCCGGGTCCAGGCCGGTCAGCTCGAAGGCCGCCCGCGCCAGGTCGAACCAGGTCGCCGTCTCGGAAGCGGTGCCGTGGTAGACGCCCGCCGGGGCCCGGCCCGCGACGGCCGCCTCGCCCAGGTCCCGCAGCTGGCGGGCCAGGGCGCGGGTCCAGGTCGGCTGGCCGCGCTGGTCGTCGACGACGTCGACGGTCTCGCGCTGCTCGGCCAGGCCCAGCATCGTCGACACGAAGTTCCGGCCGTGCGCGCCGTACAGCCAGGCCGTGCGCACCACGTAGCCGCGCTCGGGCAGCAGCTCGGCCACCGCCCGCTCGCCGGCCAGCTTGCCGCGGCCGTAGGCGTTCACCGGGGAGGTCGGGGCGTCGTGCCGGTACGGCTCCGTGGCGTCGCCCGGGAAGACGTAGTCCGTGGAGACCTGCAGCAGCACGGCGCCGCTCTCGGCGCAGGCCGCCGCGAGGACCCGCGGCCCCTCGCCGTTGATCCGGGTGGCCGCGGCCTCCTCGGTCTCGGCGCCGTCGACGTCGGTCCAGGCGGCCGCGTTGACGACCACGTCGTGGCCGGCCACGGCCGCGCGCACGGCCTCGGCGTCGGTGATGTCGAGCTCGGCGCGGGTCAGCGCGGTGACGTCCGCGCCGGCCTCGGCCAGGACCTCGGCGAGGTCACGGCCGAGCATTCCGGCGGCACCGGTGATCAGCCAGCGGAGGGGGGCTTCGGCGCTCATCAGGCCAGCGCCGCCTTGGCCTTCAGCGGCTCCCACCAGGCGCGGTTGTCGCGGTACCACGCGACGGTCGAGGCGAGGCCCTGCTCGAAGGTGACGAGCGGCTGGTAGCCGAGCTCCTCCTGGATCTTGGCGATCGACAGCGAGTAGCGCAGGTCGTGGCCCTTGCGGTCCTCGACGTGCTCGACCATGTCCCAGCCCGCGCCGCAGGCGTTGAGGAGCATCCCGGTCAGCTCCTTGTTGGTGACCTCGGTGCCGCCGCCGATGTGGTAGACCTCACCGGCCCGGCCGCCGCGCAGCACCATCTCGATGCCCCGGCAGTGGTCCGAGACGTGCAGCCAGTCGCGGATGTTCAGGCCCTCGCCGTACAGCGGCACCTTCTTCCCGTCCAGCAGGTTCGTGGTGAACAGCGGGATCATCTTCTCGGGGAAGTGGTACTGCCCGTAGTTGTTGGAGCAGCGGGTCACGACGACGTCCATGCCGTGCGTGCGGTGGTACGACAGGGCCAGCAGGTCCGAGCCCGCCTTGGAGGCCGAGTACGGGGAGTTCGGCGCGAGCGGCCAGTCCTCGGTCCAGGAGCCCTCGGAGATCGAGCCGTAGACCTCGTCCGTGGAGACGTGCACGAAACGGCCGACGCCGTGCCGCTTGGCCGCGTCGAGCAGGACCTGGGTGCCCAGCACGTTCGTGGTGACGAACGGCGAGGAGTCCAGGATCGAGCGGTCCACGTGGGACTCGGCGGCGAAGTGCACGACCGCGTCCTGGCCGCGCATCGCGTCGTCGACCGTCGCGTAGTCGCGGATGTCGCCGTGGACGAAGGTGTAGCCGGGCCGGTCCGCCACCGGGGCGAGATTGGCCTCGTTGCCCGAATAGGTGAGGTTGTCCAGGACGGTGACCTGGGCGCCTTCACCCGAGGGCAGCTCTCCGGAGAGCAGTGCCCGCACGAACTGTGAACCGATGAACCCGGCGCCGCCGGTGACGAGAATCCTCATAAGGGCCACCATTCTATGGGCTCGGCTTCCGCCACCAGTTCGCCGGCCGTTCCGTGGCCGTTCTCACGGTCGCCCCCCGGCGGCGATGGTGAGCGGCCCCGGCACGCTGCCGTAGGCTGCGTGCCCATGCGTGGAATTTTGCTTGCCGGTGGTACCGGCTCCCGACTGTGGCCGATCACCCGAGCCGTGTCGAAGCAGCTGATGCCGGTCTTCGACAAGCCGATGATCTATTACCCCCTGTCGACCCTCGTGATGGCGGGGATCAGGGAGATTCTGATCATCACCGGACCGGAGGAGCGCCCGCAGTTCGAGCGCCTTCTGGGCGACGGGTCCGATTTCGGACTGGACATCCAGTTCGCGACCCAGGAGCACCCGAACGGAATTGCCGAGGCATTCGTCATCGGCGAGGAATTCATCGGGAACGAGCCCGTCGCCCTGATCCTCGGCGACAACATCTTCCACGGCGTCGGCCTCGGCCGTCAGCTGGCCAAGTACGCGCAGCCCGAGGGCGGTGTGGTCTTCGCCCACGCCGTCTCCGACCCCACCGCGTACGGTGTCGTCGACTTCGACGAGAACGGCGTCGCCCGCTCCATCGAGGAGAAGCCGAAGAACCCCAAGTCCCGCTACGCGGTGCCGGGTCTCTACTTCTACGACAGCCGGGTCGTCGAGATCGCCAAGGGCCTGGAGCCCAGCGCCCGCGGCGAGCTGGAGATCACCGACGTCAACAAGCACTACCTCGAGCGCGGCGAGCTCCAGGTCTCGGTCCTCGACCGCGGCACCGTCTGGCTCGACACCGGCACCTTCCAGTCCCTCGTCCAGGCCTCCGAGTACGTCCGGGTGGTCGAGGAGCGCCAGGGCATGAAGATCGGCTGCCTGGAGGAGGCCGCCTGGCGGGCCGGCTTCATCGACGCCGAGCGGCTGCGCGCCCTCGCCGAGCCGCTGACCAAGAGCGGCTACGGGAACTACCTGCTCGACCTGCTCGCGTACGAAGCCGACCAGGCCTGACGGCCCGCAGAGAGGACCGACCCTTTCCATGAAGGTCAACCCGCTTGGCATCGAGGGTGCCTGGGAGTTCGTCCCGCAGCAGCACGGGGACGCCCGCGGCCTCTTCCTCGAGTGGTACAAGGCCGACGTGCTCGCCGAGGCCGTCGGTCACCCGCTCGGTCTGAAGCAGGGCAACCTGTCCGTCTCCGCCGCCGGGGTCGTGCGCGGCATCCACTTCGCCGACGTGCCGCCCGGCCAGGCGAAGTACGTGACCTGCGTGCGCGGCGCGGTGCTCGACATCATCGTCGACGTCCGGGTCGGCTCGCCGACCTTCGGCCGCTGGGAGGCCGTGCGCCTCGACGACCAGGACCGCAAGGCCGTCTACCTCTCCGAGGGCCTCGGCCACGGTTTCTGCGCCCTCACCGACGACGCGACCGTCACCTACCTCTGCTCCGAGGGGTACGCGCCGCAGCGCGAGCGCACGATCCACCCGCTCGACCCGGCGATCGGCATCGACTGGCCCGTCGACGGCGAGCCCGAGCTGTCCGCCAAGGACGCCCAGGGCCCGACCCTGGAGCAGGCCCGTGAGGCCGGCATCCTGCCGGTGTACGAGGAGTGCCTGGCGTTCCGGGCCTCGCTCGCCGAGCGCGGCTGAGCCCCCCTGTCCGCGGCGGCGGGCCCGCCGGGCCCCCCCGGGGGGGCCCCCCGGGCCCCCCCGGTTGGCCCCCCGCGCCGGTGGGGGCCCCCCAAAAGTGGGGCAAAAAACGCGGGGGC